>CANJPM010000071.1 GCA_947476075.1 Beijerinckiaceae bacterium | reverse complement strand
GGGTCGAGCGATTTGGCGGCCTCTGCGGCCTGTTTCAGGATCTCGACCGACGCATAGGTGTAGAGCGTATACGTCTCCGGTTTGATCTTCTTGTCCACGAACTTCTTTACGATCGCGGCTGCGCCTGGGCGCTTCGTCGGATCGGGACCATTGGTCATCAACGTGCCTTCGGCGCCGGGGCCGGCGATGGCGACAAATTCAGCGGACGCCAAACCGTCGCCGCCCATCAGCAGAGCCTTCACGCCCTGATCGCGCATCTGGCGTAAGATTAGACCGCCTTCGGTGTGCAGGCCGCCCCACATGACCACGCCGACGTCGAGCTGACGCAATTTTGAGACGAGCGCGGAAAAATCCTTCTCGCCGGGGTTCACGCCCTCATAGAGCGATTCAGTCACGCCGCGTGCGTTCATCGCCTTCCGGGTCTCGTCGGCAAGGCCTTTGCCATAGGTCATTTTGTCATGAATGACGGCGACTTTCCTGCCGTTCAGCTTTTCCACGATATAGGCGGCGGCGACGGCGCCCTGCTGATCGTCGCGACCGCAAGTGCGGAACACGTTCCACATCTTGCGCTCAGTGAAGACGGGGTTCGTCGAGGCCGGCGTGATCTGGAGAATGCCGTTCTCGTTATAAACTTCGGACGCGGGAATTGAGACGCCGGAGTTGAAATGGCCGATGACGAATTTCACGCCGTCGCCCACAAATTTGTTGGCGATGGAGACGCCCTGTTCGGGCCGGGATGCGTCATCTCCGATCAATAGCGTGATCTTCTGGCCGAGAATGCCGCCGGCGGCGTTGATGTCTTCAATCGCCTGCTCTGCGCCACTCTTCAATTGGGCGCCGAAGGCAGCGCTCGAACCAGTAATCGGGCCGGCGATTGCGACTTTGACTTGTGCGTGCGCCGCGTTGGAGAGCATCAGGCCTGCGGTCAGCGCCAGCACTGAAAGGCGAATTCCCTGCATTGTAAAAGTCTCCGCTTTATTCTCCGCCATAGCCGATCATGATCAATAATCTGACCCGTGTCATCCGCCTTGTTCACAACCATTCAAAACCATATTGCCGCGACATCGAACGCGAGCGCGCCCAATGAAAACCGCATGCGGCGAATACGCTGAGCGTCATTAAAATGAAGGCGTAATGTCGAAGCGCCGGAGCGAGGTCGAGTATTGTCGACATTGGGGTCTGTGCGTTGTGCGCAAAAGCCGATGCGATGCGTGTGAGTGAAATCGCTGCCTCGCTGAATAAAGCATAATGCAGGAAGCCAACCGCGCCCGGCCGTAAACGATGCGAGTCCACCAAAGACCAGCGTCACCAGAATAAAGCTCCAGGGCGCGGCTGGGCTGTCCACCCACAAAAGACCGTTCATGAATGGCCGCCTTTAAGATAAGCGGCGCGGATTTCCGGTCGGGCCAGCAGTTCGCGCCCGCCGCCGCTCATGGTGGTGGAGCCGTTCACCATCACACAGGCGCGGTGAGCTAAAACAAGCGCATGATAGGCGTTTTGCTCGACCAGAAAAACCGTCAGCCCTTGCTCGCGATTGAACTCGCGCACGATGTCGAAAATCTAATCGGGTTGAATAAGGTCAAGCTTGGTCGGCGCTCAGGCTATCAAGCCGCCTCCTGCGCCGCAATCGCTTCGGGGGCAGGCCGGCAAGTTTCGCCAAACTTTACCCGATTCGTTTTGGCGCGCCTTCGGGCATGCGCGCGGCGGGCTGGCTTTTACGAGGCGTCGCTTGAGGTGAAACGCGCTTTGGATGCGGCGGAACGCGGCCCGGCGTCAGCCGCGACGATATCCCCTCTGGACTTCGCCTGCCGCTCCAAGGGATAAGGGCTGCAATAGATCAGGTGAGGAGCGAACAATGGCTATGACGATGAAGGGGGAGGTTGCTCTCCCCGCCGACCGCCAGACGGTTTGGGACAAGCTCAACGACCCGGAAGTGCTCAAGCAGTGCATTCCCGGCTGTCAGGAGCTTGAGAAAACCTCTGAGACGTCATTTCGCGCAATTGCCAAGATCAAGGTTGGGCCCGTCGGCGCCACGTTCAAGGGTAATGTGGAGCTGACAGAGATCGACGCTCCCAACGGCTATCGCATCAGCGGGCAGGGCGAGGGCGGCGTTGCCGGCTTCGCAAAGGGCGGCGCCCGCGTGGCGTTGACCGACGGTCCCGACGGCGGAACTATTCTGTCCTATGACGTGGAAGCCAATGTCGGCGGCAAGATCGCCCAGCTCGGAGGACGCCTCATCGACGGCGTGGCCAAGAAGAACGCTGATGCGTTTTTCGCCAAGTTCGTCGAAATCGTCACCAATGGCGAGACGCCGCCGGCGTCTGCCTGAAAGGCGATTGCTTGACCGGCGTTCGCGCCGGTCGCACATTGCGCGTTGAATTTCAGAAACATTGAACGGGCAGGCGCTTCGCGCCGCCCATCGTTCAGGAGGGATTGATGCCTAAGGTTTCCATGGTTGTGAACGGCAACAAAGTGTCGGGAGATATCGATTCCCGCACGTTGCTCGTCCAGTTCCTGCGCGAGGAGCTGCGCCTCACCGGCACGCATGTAGGCTGCGACACCAGCCAGTGCGGCTGCTGCGTCGTGCATGTCAACGGGTCTTCGCTGAAGTCCTGCACAGTGCTCGCGATGTCGCTTGAAGGCGCAAACGTCGTCACCATCGAGGGGCTGGCGCAGGACGGCAAGCTGCATCCGATGCAGGAAGCTTTCCGCGAGAACCATGGCCTGCAATGCGGTTTCTGCACGCCGGGTATGATTATGGCGGCGGTCGATATGGTCAATCGCAAGGGGTCCAACATGGACGAGGCGACCATTCGACACGAGCTGGAAGGCAATATCTGCCGCTGCACGGGCTACCACAATATCGTGAAGGCCATCGCCGACGGAGCCCGGAATATGGCCGTCGCCCCGCAAGCAGCCGCTGCTGAATAAGCCTCGCGCGCAAAGAGATTCGGGAGAGATCCATGTACGCATTCACCTATCACCGGCCCGAGACGGCGCGCAAAGCCACCAACCTCGTCGCCAAGGTTGAGGACGCAAAGTTTCTGGCTGGCGGCATGACCTTGCTGCCCACCATGAAGCAGCGTCTGGCCGCACCGACCGCGCTTATCGACCTGTCGACGGCGGAAGATTTGCGCGGCGTCGAGCTGAAGGGACGAAACATCGTGATCGGCGCCATGACGCGTCATTTCGACGTCGCCAACTCGCAGATCGTGAAAGAAAAGATTCCGGCGCTCGCCGATCTGGCCGGTATGATCGGCGACCCGGCCGTGCGCCATCGCGGCACCATTGGCGGCTCCGTCGCCAACAACGATCCGGCCGCCGATTACCCCTCCGCCTGCATGGCGCTCAACGCGACCATCATCACCAACAAGCGCAAGATTCCCGCCGACGAATTCTTCGTGGGCCTGTTCGAGACGGCGCTCGAAGAGGGCGAGCTGATCGTCAAGATCTCGTTCCCGATCCCCTCCAAAGCCGCCTATGAGAAGTTCCGCAACCCGGCATCGCGGTACGCGATTGTGGGCGTGTTTGTGGCCAAGAAGGGTTCAGTCGCCCGCGTGGCCGTCACCGGCGCCGGTTCTGGCGGCGTGTTCCGCCCCAATCGTCTGGAAGCTGCGTTGACCGCGAAATTCCACCCCAAGGGTCTTGACGGGCTGAGCTTCCCCGCTGAGGGCCTGAACACCGACATCCATGCGGACGCTGAATATCGCGCCCATCTCATCATGGTGATGACGCGGCGTGCGGTGGCCAAGGCGTTGGCCAAATAGTAAAGTGGTGGCCGGGTTCGGCCCGGCCGTCCAATCCGCCAGAGAGGCTCGTTCGTGCCGCCAAACAGCTCGTCCGTCGCGCTTCCCGGCTCAATCGACGATACGCTCGCGCTCCTCACAGGCGCCGGCTATGTCGCCGGGCGCTCACTGGCGACGGTGCTATTTCTCGCGCTGAAAATGGGCCGTCCGCTATTTCTTGAAGGCGAAGCTGGCGTCGGCAAAACCGAGATCGCCAAAGTTCTGGCGCACACGCTCGGGCGCCGCCTGATCCGCCTGCAATGCTATGAAGGTCTCGACGTTTCCACCGCCGTTTATGAGTGGAATTACGCCGCGCAGATGATGGCCATTCGTCTGGCCGAAGTCGCCGGCGAGACTGATCGTGCGCGTCTGGAGCACGATGTTTTTTCCGAACGCTACCTCGTCAAGCGCCCTCTGTTGCAAGCGCTGGAGCCGCAGCCTGGCGGCCCGCCGGTCCTCCTGATCGATGAGCTTGATCGCACCGACGAGGCGTTCGAGGCGTTTCTGCTGGAGGCGCTGTCGGATTTCCAGATCACGATTCCGGAACTGGGCGTGATGAAGGCGCAAAGCCCGCCAATCGTCATCATCACCTCCAACCGCACCCGCGAGGTTCACGACGCATTGAAGCGCCGCTGCCTCTATCATTGGGTTGGCTATCCAGATGCTGCCCGCGAGACGCAGATTCTGCGCGCAAGGGCGCCGCAAACGCCCGCTAACCTGTCGTATGAAATCGTCGCATTCGTGCAGGCATTGCGCGCGCAAGACCTGTTCAAAAAACCAGGCGTGGCCGAGGCGCTGGATTGGGCGAGCGCGTTGCATGAGCTTGATGCGGTGGCCCTCGATCCGGCCCTTGTCAACGATACGCTGGGCGTGCTGTTGAAATATCAGGATGATATTGAAACCATCGGCGGCGCAAAGGTAGGTCAGATGCTGACTGAGTTGCGCTCAGCCGCTAAAGATTGATCCATTCATTTGGCGCCTGCGCCACGGGAGAATTTACGATCATGAGCGATGAGATGGCACTTGGAATTGGCGGGCGCGCGTGCGGAACCTGCACGCTGTGCTGCAAATTGTTTGAACTGCCGCATTTGCAAAAGCCCGCGGGCCGCTGGTGCCAGCATACAAAGCCGGGAATCGGATGCGGCATCCATGCGACGCGCCCGGGCGAATGCGCATCCTATGCCTGCATGTGGATGATGGCTCCAAATTTGGGCGATGAATGGAAGCCCGAGCGCGCGCGTTTCGTACTTTCGCGGGATCAGGTCAGCGGCGCGATGTCTGTCGTGGTCGACCCCGCCCAAGCCAGCGCTTGGCGCCGCGCGCCTTATGAGGCGCAAATCCGTCAATGGGCCGGCGCTGCAATCGCCGCCGGGGGGCAGGTGCTTTTGATGACAGGGCGCAAGGTCAGCGTGATTTTGCCCAATTCGGAAATCGACGTCGGCGTGTTGGAGGCTGGCGACAGCATCCAGCTTGTGCATGACGGCGCGCGCTTCCATGCGCAGGTTATTAAAGCATCCGCTGCGTGAGCGAGCATTCGGGCGCGTTGGCGGAGAATGTTTTGCATTTCGCCCGCGCCCTTCGCGCAGCTGGCCTGCCGCTGGGTTCGGGCGCGATCCTTGATGCGCTTGCGGCGCTTGAGATTGCGGGCCTGCGCAATCGTGAAGATTTTCGCGCTGCGCTGGAGGCTGTTTTCGTTAAAAAGCGCGAGCATGCAGCGGTTTTCGAACAAGCGTTCAATATGTTTTGGCGTCGGCGCTTCTATGCGGAGCAATTGATCGCAAGCCTTTCCCCCACTGAAGAGGCGTCGCCTCAAGCGCAGGAGAAACCCGCGCCCGCAGCCGCCCGGGCGGCGCAGGCGTTGAGCGCGACACGCGCGAGCGAGCAGGTTGAGCAGGTCGTCGAACAAGATCAGCGTCTCACCATGTCGGATGCAGAAGTCTTGCGCGCCAGGGACTTTGCGCAGATGAGCGCAGAAGAGCTGGTCGCAGCGAGCCGCGCCATCGCCATGCTGAATCTGCGCGAAGACATGCGCCCCACGCGCCGCTTTGCGCCAGACGCGCGCGGCGCCCGTATTGATGCGCGTCGCATGTTTCGCTACGCCTTGCGCCCAGGCGGGCAGATGGAGCTGGCGCGCCGCTCGCCGCAAAAACGTAAAATCCCCATTGTCGCGATCTGCGACATCTCCGGCTCGATGAGTGACTACACGCGGGTGTTTTTGCATTTCCTCCACGCGCTCAGTGTAAAGCGCGGCCACGTGCAGACGTTCCTGTTTGGCACGCGGCTCACCAACGTCACCCGCGCTTTGCGCCATAAAGATCCCGACGAGGCGCTGGCGCTGTGCGCTCGGGAGACGCAGGATTGGTCTGGGGGTACGCGCGTCGGCGCCTGCCTGCATCGCTTCAACGTTGATTGGTCGCGACGCGTTCTGGGGCAGGGCGCCATCGTCCTGTTGTTCACGGACGGGCTTGAGCGCGAGGGCGTCGAAGACCTGCGGCTGGCAACGCAGCGTTTGCACAAATCTTGTCGACGCCTGATCTGGCTCAATCCGCTGCTGAGGTATGATGGTTTTGAACCGCGCCAGCAGGGCGTGAGAGCGATGTTGCCAAACGTTGACGAGTTCCGCCCGGTGCATAATCTGGCGAGCGTGTCCGCGCTCGTTCAGGCGCTCTCAGATCATGAGCGCCCCGGCGCTGACGTTGATCCGCGCGTATGGCTCAAGCGGGCGGGCTAGTGGCGCGCTTGGATAAAGGGGCGTCAGGCGCTATATTCAGTCATACATTTCGCTAAAGGGAGATCGCCATGCTTGCGGCTGACGACGACATTCTGGCGCGGGCCGAAGATTGGCGCAAAGCGGGTAAAGGCGTCGCTATCGCCACCGTGACGGAGACGTGGGGCTCGGCGCCCCGCCCGGTTGGCTCGCATCTGGTTATCGACGACGAGGGCCATTTTCTGGGCTCAGTCTCGGGCGGTTGTGTTGAAGGCGAAGTGGTGACGGAAGCCATGGACGTGATTGCTGACGGCAAAGCGCGTACGCTAGAATTTGGCGTGCAGGACGAAACCGCATGGCGCGCAGGACTTTCTTGCGGCGGTCGTATTCGCGTCTATGTTGAGAAGGTTCTCTGATGCGGCTGGAACTCCTCTCGATCCTCAATGCTGAACGGGCCGCGCGCCGCGCTTGCATCCTCGTCACCGATATCGGGAACGGCGAGCAGCGTCTCGTTAAAGGCGCAGAGATCGCGGCTGATCGGCTATGCGAACAGCTCGATTCAGCTGTGCGCGCGGGCAAGAGCGCGACGATAGACGTCGACGGGCGGCAGGTGTTTCTCACCGTCCAGGTTCCACCCGTGCGCATTGTCGCCATTGGCGCGGTGCATATCACGCAAGCGTTGGCGCCCATGGCGCGGCTGGCCGGATTCGATCTCACGATCATTGATCCGCGCACGGCGTTCGCGACTCCCGAGCGGTTTCCCGATTGCGCGCTTGTCGCCGATTGGCCGCAAAACGTGCTGCCCGATTTTGGAACCGATCGCTACACAGCGATCGCCTGCTTCACGCATGACCCCAAGATCGACGATCCTGCGCTTGAGGCCGTTCTTTTGGCTGAATGCTTTTACGTCGGCGCGCTGGGTTCGCGCAAAACCCATGGCAAGCGCGTCGAGCGTCTGAAGGAGAAGGGCTTTTCTGATGCGCAAATCGCGCGCATTCGCGCCCCCATCGGCCTCGACATTGGCGCGGTGAGCCCGCAGGAGATCGCGGTGTCCGTACTTGGCGAAATCATTCTGGCGCTGCGCAAGAAGCCTTTACGCGATTCTGGAGCTGTCGCGTGAAGTTTGGTCCTGCGCCGTTGAATGAGAGCATTGGCGCCATCGTCGCCCATGCGTTGCGCATTGACGGGCTTGTTTTGAAAAAAGGCGATGTCATCGACGCCGCGCATGTGCGTGCGCTGGAAGCTGCGGGCGTTCGCGAAATCGTCGTGGCGCAAATGGAAGAGGGAGACGTCAGCGAGGATGAAGCCGCCGCGCTGCTTGCAAAAGCGGCTGCGGGAGAGGGCGTTCGCGTGGATCGCGCGTTTACCGGGCGCGCCAATCTGTTTGCGCAAGAGGCCGGCGTGCTGGTGGTGGACGCAGCGAATCTGGACCGCGTCAACGACCTCGACGAGACGCTGACCATAGCCACCCTGCCGCCATGGCGCATGGTGGAGGCAGGCGAAATGGTAGGCACCGTAAAGGTGATTCCGTTCGCCGTACCGCGCGAGACGCTCAATGCCGCGATGAACGCTTCAAACATCCCTCCCGTGCGCGTGGCGACGTTTAAGCCTATGCGCGTAGGGGTTCTTTCAACCCTGCTGCCGGGCCTTAAAGACAGTGTGGTCGCCAAGACGCTGCGCGTGATGGACGAGCGGCTTGCGCCGATGGGCGGAGCTATCGTTGCCGAAGTGCGCATGCCCCATGAGGCGCCGGCGCTTGCTGAGGCGATCAAAGCTCTTGCACCGCAATGCGATCTTATCGTCGTTTTCGGCGCCTCCGCGATTACGGATCGCCGTGACGTGATTCCCGCCGCGCTTGTTGAGGCGGGTGGTGAAATTGTGCATCTGGGCATGCCGGTTGATCCGGGAAATCTTTTGCTGGTCGGCAAGATCGACGGCAAGCCGTTGCTGGGCGCCCCCGGTTGCGCGCGCTCTCCAAAGGAGAACGGCTTCGACTGGGTGTTGCAGCGCCTTTGTGCGGGGCTGGACGTGAGCGCGTCCGACATCAAACGCATGGGCGCCGGCGGCCTGCTGATGGAGATCGTGGATCGCGGCCAATTGCGCGCGCCCGATGCCGATCATGGCTGATATAGCCGCGATCATATTGGCTGCTGGCAAATCAAGCCGCTTTCGCGGCGATGATCCAGACGCGAAGTCAAAAGCAATCGCGCTATTGGACGGCACGCCGATGGTGCGGCACGTGGCGCAGGCCGCGATGGACGCGGGGCTCAAACCGCTCGTGCTTGTGACAGGGTTTAACGCGGATGAAGTCAGCGCTGCAGCGCGGGCGCTTCCTGGTTTGCAACTCGTGCATAACGCTGGTTACGAAACTGGCCTCGCCTCCTCGCTGCGCGCAGGCATAGCCGCTTTGCCAGCTGACGTAGAGGGCGCCATCGTGCTGCTGGCCGACATGCCGCGCGTGCTTGTGGAGACGATCACGCGCCTTGTGGAAACGTTCCACGCAAGCCCCGGCGCCGCCGCTGTCGTGCCCGTGCATGCCGGGCAATGGGGCAATCCGATTTTACTCGGCTCAAATCTGTTTGCAGATGTAGCTCTGCTGCAAGGGGATTCCGGCGCACGCAAGCTGTTGGCGAGCCGCGCCGATGTTGTCGAGATGGAATGCGGGGATGAGGCTGTGGGGCTCGATATTGATACGCGGGATGATTTATTGAAGTTGGCCCGCAGATTAAAGTAAGCTTTACGCTGGTATTCTCGCCTCCAGCGCGCATTCTTTGATCCCGTATGCGTCATCATAAAATCTGGTTTTTTCCTCTACCTTTAGGAACATTGGATCTTCAGAATCCCCATATTCGCAGCCGCGCGTAGCAGTGAAGCCAGCATTCGCCAGCTCTTGCTTGAGGGAATGCTCGTCCCACATCCAAAGATGCTGCGATCCTCCAAGCGCCAATCTTGCGTACTGAAAAATGTTGGCTGGACGTTTAGCCAGGCCGAGATATGAGCTTTCGAGAAATTTGTGGCTGGCTAAAGCATCGCCTTCGCTTGCAGCTTCAACATAGCGTCTGGCTCGCTCCCGAAGGTCGGGGACGATCATTCTGAAGATGCCGCCGGGTTGCAATAACTTTGCAGTGTTCAGCAAGGCGACGCGCATGTCCTGAAGGCTTAGATGTTCCAGCACATGAGACGCATAGCATGCTGCTGCAGAACCATCCGGCAAGGGAAGGCCTTTAACAATGTTCCCATAGACGGCTTCCTTCGGGAATTGTTTGCCGTTCCGAACGACCAGAGTGGAAATAGTGGGGCCGATTACGGGGAGGCGCTCTATGCGCAAAGTGGGTGAGCTATCGAAGTTCAGCCAGCCGTCCGCTACCGAGAAACCACAACCATATTGCACGTAGCTCGGGGTGTCGGACATTTTTAAATCCTCAAAATTTTGATGTCGGCAAAAAAATAAAAATTCGATTATAATTATTTATATTTTAGTTTCGAATACAACCCCGTATAAACCCTAATTAATCAGCTTCAATCCGCGAAAGCTCGCATGCCCGTTGCGCCCCACGATAATATGATCGTGCAGCGCAATCCCGAGCGGCTTGGCGATGTTTTGCAGATCGTTGGTCATGCGAATGTCGGCGTTAGAAGGCGTGGGATCGCCCGAGGGGTGATTATGCACGAGGATCAAAGCCGAGGCTGAAAGCTCCAGTGCGCGCTTGACGACTTCGCGCGGATAGACGGGCGTATGATCGACGGTGCCGTTGCTTTGCACCTCGTCGGCGATCAGGAAATTGCGTTTGTCAAGAAAGAGGATTCGAAATTGCTCGCGTTCCGAAAACGCCATGGCGGTGCGGCAATATTCTATTACGTCTTTCCACGACGCCAGCACCGCGCGTTGACCGATGGCGCCGCGCGCAAGGCGTCTGGCTGCGGCTTCCACCAGTTTCAGGTCCAGCGCGGTCGCGTCGCCAATTCCGTCAATCTCGATCAGGCGTTCGCGCGGCGCGCCCAGAACTTCTGCGAAGGAGCCAAAGCGGGCGATCATCGCTTTGGCCAGCGGCTTGACGTCGCGTTGCGGGATTGAACGAAACAGCACCAGCTCCAGCAATTCATAATCGCGCATCGCCTGCTCTCCCACCTCAGCAAAGCGTTCGCGCAGACGCGTGCGGTGGCCGCGGTAATGGGGCTCTTCGTCCGGCTTCATCGCAACGGCTGATCCGGGCCGTAGGGTGGACGATGCAGGCCTGCGGGCGAGAGCGTGAAGATTTCGCAGCCCTCGTTTGTCACGCCCACGGTATGTTCGAATTGCGCGGAAAGCGAGCGGTCGCGCGTGACCGCAGTCCAGCCGTCGGGCAGAATTTTCACTTGCGGGCGCCCGAGGTTTATCATCGGCTCGATGGTGAAAAGCATGCCGGCGCGCAGCTTCACGCCCTCTCCCTTGCGGCCATAGTGCAGGATGTTGGGCTCGTCATGGAACAATTGACCGAGGCCATGGCCGCAGAAATCGCGCACCACGGAGCAGCGCTCGCCTTCTGCGTATTCCTGGATCGCGTAACCTATGTCGCCGGTGGTGGAGCCCGGGCGCACGGCGTCGATGCCGCGCATTAGCGATTCGTAGGTGACTTCGATCAGCCGTTCGGCACGGCGATTGGCCTGACCGACGCAATACATGCGGCTTGTATCGCCATGCCAGCCGTCGACAATCAGCGTCACGTCGATGTTGACGATGTCCGCTTCGCGCAAAGGTTTGGCGTCCGGGATACCGTGGCAGACGATATGATTGATTGAGGTGCAGATGGACTTCGGGTAGCCGCGATAGCTGAGTGGGGCGGGATAAGCCTTGTGGTCCATTGCGAAATCGAACGCCAGACGGTCGAGCTTGTCTGTGCTCACGCCGGGCTGGACGTAGGGGGTGAGCATGTCGAGCGCTTCAGCCGCAAGTCGGCCGGCCTTGCGCATGGCGGCGAAGGCCTCGGGGCCATGGAGTTTGATCTGCCCGGTCTTGCGGCCGGGAGAAAGTTCCGCCTCTACGAACGTCATCGGAGTTCCAGTCTCAGGAGATTTTATGAATCTAGGCAAAAACCGCGCTGACGCAAGTGCCATGAGGCGTTGATTACAGGGCCGCGAAGGGTGATTGCGTGCATTGGCGCATCGCTCTTAATCTGCCCCTGTCGCCGCTGGCAGGGGCGTGTTATGATCTTGGGTCCCGCTTACCACCTGTCAGAAGTCCTCACATTGATGCCGCGTTCCCAAACGAACGATCTCAGCGCGTTCGGGCGCCATGCGCCGGGCGCTGCCCTCAAGCGCGTACTGTCGTGGACGCGCGCGGCGGGTTCAGGGTGGCTGGGCCGGCGCAAGGCCTATGTGCTGCGCGGTCTGGCGGTGCGGGCTTTGTGCAGCGCGCCGGTCGATGTGGAGACGATGGGCGTCAACATGCGGCTTTATCCCCACAATAATATTTGTGAAAAACGAATTTTGTTTACGCCTCAATTTTTCGACGAGGCCGAGCGGGCGTTGATCGTCGCGCGTCTGACGCCCGATTTCACCTTCATCGACGTCGGCGCAAATGTGGGCGGCTATGCGCTGTCAGTCGCCGCAAAAGCCGGGCCGCGCGCCCGCGTGCTGGCGGTGGAGCCGCAGCCCGATATTTATGAGCGGCTAATCTACAATATACGCCAGAATCCGTTCGCGACGGTGAAGGCGATTGATTGCGCGATCGCGGACGAAGACGGCGAGATCACGCTGTTTCTGCCCGCCCACAATCGCGGCGAAACCTCAATGCGCGTCGTGCATCTGGAATCGGCGGGCGCCCGCCTGCGCGTGCCGGCCCGGACTTTACTCAACGTCGTCGTGAGCGAAGGTTTTGAGAAGCTGGACGCCTTGAAGATCGACGTTGAGGGCGCAGAAGACCTTGTGCTGGAGCCATTTTTACGCGACGCGCCCGAAAGCCTGTGGCCCGGCCTCGTGGTCATTGGCCACACGCACGGGCGCTGGAGCGAAAGCCTGGTGAACGTGCTGGCGCAATGTGGCTATCGCGAGATTTTGCAGGCGCGCACCAACAGCGTCTATGAGCGTTTTTGAACGGTTTTTGATCGGGGGTTTCCAGTTCGCGTTCTTGACCTCGCGTGTTCGGTGTGACGACGCCAGAGGTTAATCCCGCATCGCCAATGCCGTCATGGACGTGCCTGTCCCGGCCACCCATGCCGCCGTGCGCCTTGCGGCCAATAGCGTAAAGCCACGGCTTGCGCCGTATGCGTGGATGGACGGGTCAAGTCCGTCCATAACGGCATCGGCACGGGCGTTTTATCTTGTAGCAACCCGTCTTGCAGCAAAGCGTCTTGCAGACGCGCCGACCCGAACCGGGGCTTCCCGGCCCGCATTCTTTGGATCACGTCACGGCCGGGCTTGACCGCTTTGACATGCGTGTTGGTTTGTTTAGTTCTATGCAAGACCAGCTTAAGCTTCTTTGGTCGCTTTTTCGCCCTCCGCCAAAGCTTCCATCTTGCCAAGCCGTCGCCGACGTTCATAAAGCGTGTACGGAGATTTGAACGTCATGACGCAGCACAAAACCATCACCGCCGCCATTCTCGTGATCGGAGACGAAATTCTCTCCGGGCGCACGAAGGATCAGAATATCGGCTATATCGCCGAATACATGACCCGCATCGGCGTCGAGCTGCGCGAAGTGCGCGTCGTCCCCGACATTGAGGACGAGATCGTGGCCGCCGTGAACGCGCTGCGGGCCCGCTTTACCTATGTCTTCACCACGGGCGGCATTGGGCCGACGCATGACGACATCACGGCGGAATGCGTGGCCAAGGCCTTCGGCGTCTCGATTGACGTCGACGAGCGCGCGGTCGAGGCGCTGCTGACGCGCATGAAGCGCGAAGACCTTAACGAGATGCGCCTGCGCATGTGCCGCATCCCCGCCGGCGCCTCGCTGATCGACAATCCCGTGTCGGCGGCGCCAGGCTTTCGTCTTGGCAATGTGTTCGTGATGGCGGGCGTGCCGCGCATCATGCACGCGATGCTGGACAATGTGGCGCCAACGCTTGAGACCGGCGTCAAGATTATCTCCGAGACGGTTGAGGCGGGACTGCCTGAGGGCGTCTACGCGGCGGGGCTGAAAGAGATTGCGGAGAGAAACCCCGATCTGTCGATTGGCTCCTATCCCTCGTTTGGCGCCCAGGGCGTCAAGAACCAGATCGTTCTGCGCGGCAAGGATCTTGCGCTTCTTGCGCAAGGCCGCGCCGATGTGGAAGCGTTGATCGCGCGGCTCGTTGCAGAGCGCGCTACGAAATAATCGAGAGGAAAAATGAGCGAGCCGCCGAAAGTCTTTCCGGTCTCCTGGGACCAGTTTCATCGTGACGCCCGCGCCCTGGCGTGGCGCCTCAACGAAGCGGGTCCGTTTTCAGCCATCGTCTGCATCACGCGCGGCGGCCTTGTGCCCGCCGCCATAGTGGCGCGCGAGCTTGGCGTGCGCGTCATCGAGACGGTTTGTATCGTCAGCTACGACGACGAGAAACGGCAGGGCGAATTGCAGGTGCTCAAGGGCGTGGCCGAACAGGTCGCCAAGCTTGGCGACGGCTCCGGCATTCTGGTGATCGACGATCTTGTGGACACGGGCGCAACCGCGCGCCTCGTGCGCGACATGTTGCCCAACGCGCATTTCGCCACCGTCTACGCCAAGCCGCTCGGGCGCCCGCTTGTGGATACGTTCATCACCGAGGTGTCGCAGGACACATGGATCTACTTCCCCTGGGATACGGCGCTGTCGTTCGTGCCGCCAATCGTCAAGGGCGCAGCGTAGTGAGATGAAGACGCCCTCGCTGGCGACAGCGAGGGCGCTTGAAGTATTAGCCCCGTGGCTTCAGATCTTGGCGTGGGTGCCGTCGCACAGCGGCCTGTTGATCGAGAGTTTGCAACCGCAGAAATAGACCTTCTGGGTGCGCGTGGCGGTGTAGCGGATCGGCGCAATATCCGTGCCCTTGTGCGAGCCGTCGCACAGCGGCTGCTTCTTGGAGAGGCCGCAGGCGCACCAATAATAGCTTTTGCCTTCTTCGACTTCAGTTACGTAGGGGGCTTTTTGTGCGGCGACCGGATACGTCATGTTCGCTTCTCTCCAAGGACAAGGGCCGATTGCACGGCTCTCTTTCAAATCGTTCTAACTTTTGACCGGCGCCGCCGCCGAAAGCAAGAGCCTCAAACGCCCATCAAGCCCCGGCGCCGCCCGCGTCCGTCTTGAGCCAGGCCGCGCCGCAGGCTTTGGCCAGTTCGCGCACACGCAGAATGTAGCTCTGGCGCTCCGTCACCGAAATCACGCCGCGAGCGTCCAGCAGATTGAAGCGGTGCGAGGCCTTGATGCACTGGTCATAGGCGGGCAAAACCATGTCATGACGATCTCCGCGATCGCCTTTTTCCAGCAACGCCTTGCACTCGGCCTCCGCATCCTTGAAGTGCTGGAACAGCAGCGCAGTGTCGGCATGCTCGAAATTGTGACGGGAATATTCCTGCTCGGCCTGTTTGAACACGTCGCCATAGGTGACTTTATCGGCGCCGTCGCGACCGTTGAAGTTCAGATCGTAGACGTTCTCGACGCCCTGCACATACATCGCGAGCCGCTCAAGCCCGTAGGTGAGCTCGCCCGAAACCGGCGAGCATTCAATCCCCGCCACCTGCTGAAAATAAGTGAACTGGCTGACTTCCATGCCGTCGCACCAGCACTCCCAGCCAAGCCCCCAGGCGCCCAAAGTCGGGCTCTCCCAATCATCCTCGACGAAGCGGATGTCATGCAGGGCCGCATCGACGCCGATGGCGCTGAGCGAGGCCAGGTAAAGGTCCTGGAGGTCTGGCGGCGAGGGCTTCAGGATCACCTGAAACTGGTAATAATGCTGGAGCCGGTTGGGGTTTTCGCCATAGCGGCCATCTTTGGGCCTGCGCGAGGGCTGCACATAGGCGGCTTTCCATGGCTTTGCGCCCAGCGAGCGTAATGTCGTGGCCGGGTGGAACGTGCCCGCGCCCACTTCCATGTCGTAGGGCTGCAAGATGACGCAACCCTGCTGCGCCCAGAATTTCTGCAACGTCAGAATCAGCCCCTGAAAGGAGCGGCGCGGATCAAGAGAGGCGTCCGCTTGGGATTCGTTTTGCATGTCGTCCTCGGCACTCAATGAAAGCGCGCGCAAACTAGAGGTTTTCCGCGCTGGCGCAAAGCGGTCTTCTGCGGCCCGTTCGCTTCCGGCGCGCAT
>CANJPM010000070.1 GCA_947476075.1 Beijerinckiaceae bacterium | reverse complement strand
GACCCGCAATTCATTCTCGAAGCGAAAAAGATGCAACTCGATATCGATCCTCTGAGCGGGGATGAGGTCGTGGATATTCTCCGCAAGGCGGCGGCCTCTCCGCCTGACGTCCTTGAGCGCGTCGTGCGCTCAACCTGACGGCTGCGTCGCAAGGCGCCGCGGCGCGCTCAAGGACTGATGCATTTCTCGAGGAGGCGGGAGGGGCGGCCCAATCCTCATCGAATAACCCTTCATTGCGACCTGATGACCACTGGTTTGCGTCGCCCTCCTGGACGCAATGGTTACGCGTCGGCTTCTCCAAGATTGCGCTTTAAAACGCCGGTTGCGCGACACTCACCAATCCAGATTTCTGCAAAAGAAACTTGTGCGCTCTCTCTTACGGGTCGCTGATTGGCGGTATCTTCCGAAGATAAGCTATCATTGCACTCAAATCACTTTCCGTCATGCGTGCATAAAGATCGTAATCCATAACCGACGCCATCTGTCCGCCATCGGCGCGAACGCCTTTGGTGATAGCCGACTTGATTTGATCGTCGCTCCAAGAGCCCAATCGCGTTGGCGTTATGTTTGGCGCCATGATTGTTCCGCCGCCGCGCGCGGTATACGTATTCCCGCCGGCGCCAAGCCGCGCCTGATCCGGCTGTCCGTTGATACGTGGCGTGTGGCATTGAAAGCAATGCCCAATTGTCTCGGCGAGATAGCGGCCATAGACAAGCATATCGCCGCGGTCGGGATCGAGGACATTTTGCACCGGCTCGAATTTTGGCGCTGGCCCGCGGGCGGCCAGGCGTTCAACCGGGTTTTTGATTGCGGGCGCTGTGCGCAAGAAAGCGACGATCGCCTTGACGTCAGCGTCCGACAGGTTTCGGTAAAAATAAGTTCCCATAGGCGGGCGCACAGGCCCGCCATCTGGTCGGACGCCATTGCGAATTGAAGCGATGATTTGCTCATCAGTCCAGCTTCCGAGACCTGTTTCCGAATCAGAAGTTAGATTTGAGGAAAGCAGGCCCCCTACGCGATGTCCGCCCGCCAGATATCTTTCTTTGTCGGATTTTCCCTCGGCGTCCTTTGGCGTATGGCAGCTCTCGCAGATGCCGATGGCCATGAGATATCTGCCGCGATCAACAGCGGATGTATCAGCCGCGCGTGAGGTTTCTGTCTGCGCAGCTGCAAGCGCCAGAACAACTAATGCTCCCCATAGCGCAAACCGGATTCCGACAGACTGATGCATTCCCCAAGCCTTCTGTGTTCCCCTTAACGGCGCTGGATCATGAATATTATCCTGCCATCAAATAATAATATCTTGAACTATAAAAGGCGAAGGTCAATGCACATTGACGAGCCGCGCAACCGGCGCCAATCTTTCAAATAATAAAAACGGGAGGCGAAGATGGTCAAGACAGTGATTCACAGCCTAATAATGTGTTTGTTCGTCGCTGTCACGAGCCCCGCCTTCGCAATTACTGGCGAAAAAGCGGAATTCATAAAACTCGATGATGGCGTTTACGCCTATATTGGCAAGCGAAACGACGCCAATGCAATGGTTATAGTAACAAATCAGGGCGTCGTTCTGGTGGACACCGGCAACAACCAGCCGGATACACGCGATATAGCGGAGAAAATCAAATCCGTTACAAACGAACCTGTGCGCTGGGTTGTGATTTCACAATATCATGGCGATCACTTCGGCGGATCGCCGTTCTTCGCGCCAGCGACCATCATCGTCCACGATCGAGTAGCGCGCGATATCGCAGCTATGAAGCCCTATCAAATTAAATCCTGGCGCAAAAGATTTCCCGAGCGTACCGCACAATTGGAGGGATTAGCGCCTAAGGACATGCTGCTAAGTTTCTCCGATAAAATGACGCTCAGTCTTGGCGGAAAACGGATTGAACTATTTTATGTGGACGATGTCTATAACAGCGGAGACGTTGCAGTTTGGCTGCCGGAAAGCGGCGTCATGCATGGCTCCTTCGCGGCTTATAAAGATCGCCATCCAGACATTCGTCCCGATTATAGCCACGGAACTACGATTACGATGCTGAAACAGCTAGAGGCGCTAATTGCGCTCAAGCCGCGCGTCGTTGTGCCCGCGCACGGACCACTTAGCGATATTAGAGATCTCCAGACCATGGTCGATTATGTTCTTCTGGCTCGCCAGAAAGTGCGCACGATGATGGAGAAAAAACTTGCTCTAACAGATATTATAAAACAGTTTCATATGAACGAGTTTACTGATTGGGATCGCTCGACGCATTTCGACTGGATGGCGGAGACTATTTATCGCGAGTTCATGGGGCTTGGTCCAATAATCGTAACATCTGTTGAGCGAGAGACAAAGGGTTCCTTAAGCAAGGTGCTTGAGGCGGGGCGAAACCTTACTGTCACCACCCTTGATGGCAAAGAAGTCAGGCTTCGTATTAGCTCAGATACAAATATTGAAGGCGTTTCTGATCGATCAGTCATCAAGGCTGGGATGAAGGTCGAGGCTGTCTATAAAGAGCCAAAGGACTTCAATCCAGCTCTAGGCTTCGATGTCATTGAGCTGACCGTTCAGCCATGATCGACACAGAAAATCATCTATCTGCAAGATGCTGAGCTTTTGTTTAAACAAGAAAGTCTGTGTCAGGAACGCAATGAAAAAAATAGCAATTGTCGGGCTCCTTCTGGGGCTCTCAGGAACAGCCCCCGCGCAGGGTTTACCCACCGAAAAATACTTGCCTTTGGATGTGGCCATTGAGGCCGCGACAGCAGCTCTTGCACAATGCAAGGTCGATGGACATGCTGTGTCTGTTGAAGTTATGAATCATAATGCTCGGACTTTGGTGGTCTTCCACGATCCGTTCACGACAATTCATTCAGCATACTCCGCGCATGCGAAAGCCTACACGGTATTGAGTTATTCTCGCGCCAGCGGAGAAACTACCTCGGCTCAGATAACAGATCGCATCACAAAGAGCCCCGCTGCAATCGCGCGTGTTCAAGGCATTCCAGGGCTAATCCTTGCACCGGGTGCAGTCTTGATAAAATCTGAGGGCCAGACTGTCGGCGCTATAGGCGTCGGCGGCTCGTCCGGCTCTACCCAGGATGAGAAATGCGCTTATGCTGGAATCGCTAAAATTCAGCCCAAACTCGACGCAAAGTGAGTGACGAGAATAGCTACAGGCGCTGACGTTTTTTAGCTGCCAAACGCCGCAGCGATGGCGTAAGCACCGTGCCGAGAGAACTCACTCTGGTGCGTGGATTGATTCTCTACGGTAAGGCAAAATAACAAAAATTTGATCTAGATCTTCATTGGTCCTGTCGTCTGCGAGTGTTCATGCATCCATGGGTTTGAAACAATTCCAGATGCGCCACGATTGATTTGAGCTTGGAGGGTTGAATGAAGTGAGAGCCGTACTCAAGTGAGTCTTGGCAATAAAAACGCGTCGGAATATCTTCTGCAGGCATGCCCTTCGTCTCCTTGCAGGGAAAAGGCGGCTTGAAGCCAACATCGATCTTGAACCAACAAGCGCGAGTGCTTTAAAGAATCATAAACAGCAGATCAGGGAAGGTGCGTTTTAAAGAGGCAGGTCATTGCGAATTGCCACTGCATCACAAAGTAGCGTTAGATCTTAAGCTGTTTAACTTTGCAATCGATCACTAAACGTCAACCTAGATTCAGGAGCGAACTACGTGAAGATTGTTTGCTATGATCCATATGCGCGCAGAAGCGATCTTGAAGCTGCCGTTAAAGCAATTCCCGGAATCGTTTTTGACCGACCTTCCAGTCTTGAAGAGTTTGCAAAAAGCCTAACGAATGCAGAGATCCTCGTTATTGGTAATCGTGCATATTCCCAAGGTGTAGCGAACACGATCCTTGTTAATGGAGAAGCGTTACGCTGGATCCAGTTCACGACATCGGGAATTGATAATGCGACGAAGTTCGGGATGCCGCCCGGGCTTGTCGTAACCAACGCTTCCGGATTGCGTGCTTTCTGCGTCGCTGAACATGCGCTGATGCTCATGCTGGCGCTCGTGCGCGCGCTCCGTGATACAGAAGCGGGGCAAAGGAATCACGTTTGGTGTCGCGATCATGTAACTCCGCGTATGGACAATCTCGCAGGAAAGCATCTCGTGATTGTTGGCGCAGGCGCTATTGGACAGGAGATCGCCCGCAAAGCAGCAGCTTTTGACATGCGCATCACGGGCGTCAGCCGATCGATACAGCCCATGGTGAACTTTACCCGTATGCGTCCCCGCGCTGATTTGAAGGACGCCGCATCAGAGGCCGACATTCTGGTTGTCGCTGCTAATTACGCGGAAGACACTCGCACAATGATTAGTCGGGACGTCATGGCCGCTTTGCCGAAAGGGGCATATCTCATCAATATCGCGCGCGGAGCATTGATTGACCAGGAAGCCCTCGTTGAAGCGTTGCAGGAAAACCGCCTTTCGGGGGCCGGTCTAGACGTGACGGAAGAAGAGCCCCTGCCGCTCAATCATCCACTCTACGCAATGCATAACGTTATTATAACGCCTCACATTGGCGGCGCCGGATCGAGCGGTACTGGTGCGGGCATGGGCCGTATTCTTGCGGACAATCTGCGCCTATGGATTGCGGGTAAACGTCTTGAGAAAGTCGTCATTGATAAAACGGCGTGAGAGCGCAAGCCGATAAGTCTCCGGAGAGCAGTGCAAGTTGACGCTGGAGCTGCAGAAATAGTACGTGGCGAAACGTTTGGTTTGAGATACGCCAAAGCAATCATAGAGCTGGTATGCCTTATGAGCATGCAGGCTGCATGCTGCGCCCTATTCTACCCTCAGCGAGGCGCCTCCCTCGCGCCGCGCAGAATATCGAGAACATGCGTCGGGGTCGCATAAATTTTCTGCACCAGAGCGTTCGCTTCTTCGCCAGAATTTGCGTCTACGCCCAGCTTTTGCCTTGCGGCGTCGACCAGAAGATCAGTGTCCGCCATCGTCTCCATGAAGGCTTTACGCAAAAGCGTGACACGCTCGGTCGGCACGCCTGGCGGAAGCATGAAGGGGCGATTTACAGCAGCGCGCGACAGGAATGTATCAAGCGCCAATTTTTGTTCCGGCGTTTGAGCATAGTCAATCACCAGAGGAACGCCCAGTTGTTGGAGTTGAGGCAGGCGCTTGATATCCTGCTGAACCAGGATCTTCACGTAACCATTGAGCTGCAGAGCTTCTGGATATTGCTGTTGCGCGCTCGACCAAAGCAAACCACATACGCCTTGCACCTCGTTACGCTGCACGGCCAGACTTACCTCGGCGGAGCCCTTGTAGCCGGAGATGAGCTTGATCCTTGAGCCGAGAAGATCACGCTCCATCGCAGGATAATCGACAAGCGCGCTGCCGGCGCCTGTGCCTCCAACGACCAGTTCGGTGGTCGCAAGCTGGGCATAATCTTGTACCGGCGCATCACGTCGGACGATGCACACGGAGGTGTCAGCATGCGCATTGCCCAGATAGTTGAAATTGCGCGGATCATAGGAGGTGAGATCCTGCTTCTCCATCAACGGATCGAACAGCGCCGTCGAGAGCACGACGCCCATCTGAGTTCCGTCCTTGGGCGCGATGGTGTGAAGGTGGCGTCCGGCCGTCAAGCTGCCCGCTCCAGGCATGTTTTGCACAACGACGGAAGGCCTGCCGGGCACATGCTTGCTCAGGTGGCGTCCGATCAAGCGCGCATAAACGTCGATGCCTCCACCTGCCGCGGAGCCTGCGATGATCGTTATTGTCTTTCCCTGAAAGAAATCTTGCTGCGCGAGCGCGCCTGAGCTTGCAAGCGCGCATGAGGCCAGCAATCCAGTCCCGAAGATTGCATTGATCTTCATTTCATTTCCCCCCAACAATATCTTACGCTTCCCTCAAGGGCAGATGCGAGTTCTTAAAGTTTCGGCAACAATGGCTCGCGTCCCTTGTGCAATTGCATGTCAAAGGTCGTCAGCAGCGCGGCGATCGTGGCATGGTGGCCCATGAGCAAGCAGAGATCGACGAGCTTTCGCGGGCCAAAGACGGCGTGGGCGCGGACGAAGGTGGGTTGATCCACTTTGTGATCTTTCCAGATTTGTCGTCCGAGATTGATGACGATCGCATCATTTTCATCGAGCCCATCAGTTGGGCGTTTGAACTTGATAACGTCTATTACGTTTTGCGGAACGCCGAGCTTTAGCGCCACTGGTTCATGTGCGGTCCATTCGAACTGATTGTCCATTTCGCGCGATGTCGTGAGAAAAGCGATCTCGCGTATGCGCGGGGTGAAACCAGCTTCCTCTCGAAGGTAATGGCTCAGGCTTGAAAGTTGTGTGGTCGCTTTGGGGCTGAACAATTGCAGGCCGGCCGGGCCTTGCAAGCCAGCAATATTGGCGCCGGGGACAGCCCCGCGATCATAAATTTTCTGCCCGGCCTCATCGAGGTCTTCGCGACGCACAAGCGGTAGGCGAAAACCGGAATCCGGGTCAATGTAGCTGGGCCATATATCGTTTTGAGCGGAGGTTCCGGACATTAATCAAGCTCCAGTCTTGCAGATTGTCGACACTGCGTCTGTGGCGCGATTCTCGCGTGATGACGCCATGTTACAGAGATTGTCAGTTGGGCGACAGCGGAGCGGACGCACGCCCTGTATGCGATAGCGACGCATCTTTAAGAGGAACGCTCTGGTCCAGTCGGACCGCCAGCGGAACTTCCAAGCGGGGCTGGACATCGGCGCGCGATAGCCGCACTTTAGCTGTTATGAGAGTAGGGGAGTCTGAACGCATGAGCGAAAAAGCGCAGTCGGAGCGTCACGATGCGCCCATCATCGCCCTGGTGAGTTTTGCGCACCTGCTCAGCCATTTCTTCATGCTATGCGTGCCGCCGCTCTTTCCGTTGCTTCGCAAGGATCTCGGCCTTGATTATGTCGACATGGGCCTGACGGTCACCATCTACGCCATTGTCACCGGCGCGTTGCAAACGCCCATGGGGTTTTTGGTGGATCGCTTTGGAGGCCGGCCAGTTCTCATCGCAGGTTTGTTCGTCAACGCTCTCGCCATCTTCCTTGCCGCCTTCGTCACTGGCTTCTGGGGCTTGGCCTTTGCGATGGCTCTGGGCGGCCTTGGCTCCAGCGTGTTTCATCCTGCCGATTACACAATCTTGAATGCCGCAGTCAGTCCTTCGCGCATTGGCCGGGCGATGTCGGCTCACTCGCTTGCTGGCAATCTTGGCTTCCTCGTCGGCCCTCTGTTCGTCGCCTTCGTCGCCGCCTTTGGAGGGTGGACGCTTGCGTTGCAATCTGCCGGGCTGCTCGGCATGGCCTTTGCGATCGTCATGGCGATTGCTCCAGCGGCATGGTACGAGGGCGACGCAGCGGTACCGCGCAAGTCACGCGCAGCGCAATGGCGCATGTTGATCAGCTCGCCGCGCATCCTGTCGCTCTTCGTCTTCTACATGTTCTCTTCCGCAGCAAATTCCGGCATCGTGCATTTTTCCGTCGTAACGCTGCATGAGCTTTATCAGGTGCCGCTTGCGGCAGCTGCGGTGGCGCTGACTATTTACCAGGCCGCGCAGATGCTGATGGTGCTGCCCGGCGGCTATCTCGCTGACAAGATATCCTCGCAGGAGGCTTTGCTGGCGGTCTGTTTCGCCGCGTCGGGCGTCGCCGTTATTATCGTTGGCGCCACTGCCGTCCCCTTCGCCGCAGCAGTTGTGATCTTGGGCGCATCGGGCGCGATGCGCGGCCTTGTCAACGCCTCACGCGACATCTCCGTGCGTCACGCTGCCGGGGCAGTGAGCGTGGGCACAGTCTTCGCTTTCGTCACCACTGGCTATTCGGGTGGACAGGTGATTGGACCTATCGCCTATGGATTTCTGGTGGATATGGGTCGGCCTGACTATGTGTTCTGGCTATCAGGAGCCTTTTCCTTCCTCGGCGTTTCGACAATGCTGGTGGGCCTGCGTGCACCCGCACCGCAGCCAGCCGAGTAGGCGCGCGTATGAAGAATTAAAGCGCGCGACACGCGTAGCTAAATTTAATCTGAAGGTGATCGCCTGCGCCATGTAAAGCAGTCAGGCAAAAGAGAATGTTCTCAAGTGTGCTTGATGGCCGCCTGGCGCAGAAAGCTGAAATCTACCCTACTCGCAATTCAAAACAGTTTTCTCCCTTGACCAATACAGGCCGGGCGTCGATCCGGGGCGTTGTGTGAATGCTTGAGCATCCTTCGATTCCTAACATCTGCTATGCTGCAAATACGAGTTTCAAATAAAAAAATCTCACACTCTCCTTGGCGACAAAGCATCGCCAGAACCTCTCTTGCAGGCAAGCATTCGCCACCGGTCTGAGTAAAAAGGCCGCTTGAAAACATCATCAGTCCTGAGCCCTTAAGTCCAGGCGCCTCAGAAGCTCATAAACGACAGCCCAGCGAGAACCAGTTTTCAGGGAAGCAAGTCATACGGTGCAATCTTCTTTGTTCCAATTATGATTCAGCGATAGCAAAAAGGCGCATTCTGGCAGTTCCCCCGCGCAGCCTTGGCGCGCTATCTTCATTGGCGTTGAGAGCTCTGAGCAGATTCAACAATAGCCCGAACAAAAAATGATGACCGGGCTATTGTTTATTTTCCTCGAATTTATGCAGTTAGATAGAAATCAGCGACAGTCAGGGCAGGCACGCCAACCAGCGTCGCCAGCAACGTCGCCTGCCCTGAACCGGTTCCATCCGCGTCAAAGAAGAGCTTTCCTTCATCGGTGTCATAAACGAACTGAGCACGCGCAGCTGTTGCCAAGCCATTTATATTTGCAGCAAAATTATTCTCCTGCAATCGACCAGCTGGCAAACCGAATGCAGCTGCTGATAGCTCGAAATTATCATCTCGAGCCGAGAAGTCATTGATAACATCCCCGGCGTCAGTGATTGAAGTAAAGCGAACTATATCCCTCCCGGAGCCAAGCGTTAAGTTATCAGCGCCTGCTCCTCCAACAATAATATCGTCACCTGCGCCTCCGGACAGAATGTCATTGCCACCCGCGCCTCTAAGAAAATTATTAGAGCGGTCACCAATGATCGTGTCAGCGTTATTGGTTCCGATTACATCGGAGAAATTTACAACTTTGAAGCTCAATGCGCCAAGTCCGGGAATTCCTTCTACGCCCAGGCTCTGCGAAGAAAGGTCGATCCTGAAGTTTGTCGTTTGGGTGGCGGGATCGGCGACGGTGCCATCAATAACGTTTTTAAGGCCAGTCGCACCCACAATAACTTCAACGCCAGACATTGTATCAGTACCAATTCCCGCTTTCTTTACGACCCCTCCTGCCGTCAGCGTTATTGGGCTCAACAGACTTGAGTAGTTAACTGTGTCGATCCCGGCGCCACCAGTGAAACTGTCATTCCCGGAACCACCGATGAAACTATCATCCCCCGAAGTTCCAACAAGATTATCATTGCTGCTCGGGCGGACAGGAGGACGCACGGCGTTCGATAGCGCGAGGGAGTCTTCAGCCAGTGAGGGTGAAGCAGCTTGTGTGAGCGAGTTGTCTGCGTTCGCAGTTGACATGGGCCGTGGTGAGAGAGCCATCCTGAACCATCCTTACTTGCTTGGTTTGAGTTTCAATCACGACATTTTGTGGAGCGTCACAAAATTCGATAATGGAAGAATAGCTATCTCATGTCGTAACAAGATGCCGACCAAACGCTATTTTTGTCGCACTGGGCGCCGGTGTGTAGCGTTGTGTCGCAGGGCGCTTTCGACATCAGGCGCCGGGCTTGGCCTGTTCCGGCAGCGGCGTGAGGTACTTTAAGATGGGGATGGCGGGCTAAGTTCATCTAGATCCCGACGTGACGTTTTACGTCAGGATGGCGGCTATTCTTGCCGGCAGGCTGCTTCAATTTTTACGGACCCGCTCAGACTGGAGGCCGCCATATTGCTTTTGCCAAGGGCAGATCGGCTGGGTCAGAAACCTTGATCTGTAACAGGAAGCGGAGAACCATTGGCCTGATTTTCGTCGCTTTCAGCACTGCTGCACAATCTTTATTGGCTTCACGCTTGCGCGTCTCCTCGTATCCAAACTGGAGATAAGCTGAGTTAGTGAAGTTATAAATGGTCCGCTTTCGTCAAAGCGCCCTGGTCTTTAAGGCGCCTTGGCCTTGTAGGATGAGCCCGGGCAGTATTTAATTGTTGCAAGCCAGAAATAATGGCGAAAGGGAGGGTTGTCTGATGACGTTTTGCCTGCGTCTGCTCTTCGTTATTGGCTTAAGCTTACCTTTAGCGCTAGCTTCCGGCGCTCCTGGCGTGGCCGAGACCCCGGAGGTCTTTTACAAAGGCCGGCAGATGAGCATGATAGTCGGCAACGCTGCCGGCGGCGGTTATGATGTGTATGCGCGCCATGTCGCACGGCACATTGTGCGGTTCCTGCCGGGGGAGCCTGCGTTCATCGTTCAGAATATGCCTGGCGCGGGCGGTTTTCAGGCCACAAACCATCTTTATAATGTTGCGGCGAAAGATGGTTCGGTTGTCGGTCTTCTCCAACGCGGCATCCCGCTATCGCCGCTCCTGGAGACCCGCAAGGTAAACATGAGTTTCGACGCCCGAAATTTCAACTGGCTCGGCAGCGTCAACGCAGATACGGGCCTCATCATTGTTTGGCACACGTCCAGGCATAAAACGATGGCAGACCTCTTTAACCATGAACTTGTCATTGGCTCGTCATCTCCAACAATCGAGTTGATTCCGCTTTTCCTGAATAATCTGATGGGCGCCAAACTGCGTATTGTTCAAGGTTACAAAAGTGGTAATGAAGTTCTGCACGCTATGGAGCGTGGGGAGGTCGAGGGACGCGTAACCGGCGGCTGGACTGGCGCTCGCATGATCGTGGACCGTTGGCGTCAGGAAAACAAAGTTCGTTTTCTTGCGGTATTGTCACCCAAAGAGAGCCCGGAATTTCCAGATACGCCCTTGCTGCGTACGTTCGCCAAGGACGACACGCAACGTCAGATCATCGACCTCCTTCTGGCCGCGCAATTGTGGGGCCGTCCATTCACATTGCCACCCGGCGTCGCCGCGGATCGCGTAGCCCTTATGCGTAAGGCTTTTGATGCAATGAGTGCGGACGAGATTTTTTTGAAGGAGGCTGTGAAATTGAATCTCGATATAGACATCCTGCCCGGACTTGAGATGCAGGCGATGCTGGAGCAGCTTTATGCGCTTCCGCCAGATGTCGTTGAACTCGCGCGCAGGTCGATCACCCCGTAAAATTCAAGATCCGCCACACGCGCGCGATCTCATACTTCACCTTTGAAGGCTGTGTGTTGCCGCGTGAATTCTGGACTCTCGGCGTTCTCGCTCCAAGGGCGACAGAGATCGTGGGTTAGGCCAGTTATGGCAATTCAAGCTGGCAGCGCGCGTATAAAGCGCGCTGCCTTTGGTTGCTGTTGTGCTATTGAAGGATGACCGTCTCGCCGTTCAGCGGAGGCACTAGGGGCGAAGGTTTCCGGTGTTTTGTGGCCTGCTCGTAGGCATAGGCGAAGCCAATCACTTTTGCTTCTTCATAAGGCTTGCCGAAGAACGTGATCGTCATTGGCAGGCCCTGCGATCCATACCCCATCGGCACGACTATTGACGGGAATCCCACCGAACTATAACCGCCCATTGTGGCAGGCACCGGCGCATCCGACTTCACGAAAGACGAATCGTCGATCTTGTAGACGGGATTATTGATCGGCTGTGCGAACGTCGGCACATAAGGGAACACGAGTGCGTCGATCCCATAACGTTCGAAGACTGCGAGCTTCTCAGCCGTCCACTGTGGCATGAGCTTTTCAAGAAAGTTTTTGTATTCCGGGGCTGATGTGGACGTGGTGAGCGCAGTCTTGAGCAGTCGCATCACGCTGTCTTCAACGGGCAGCGGGGATTTCATTATTTCTGTTTCATAAATTCGGACGAATTCAGCCACCGTCTTCGGTACTTTCGGGCTCGTGAATGTGGCCAGATACTTCTCCCAGTCCTCGCGAAAGCGATAGTCCGACAGATCGCGCATCTTGCGCACGCCGCCGCGCAGATGGTTCTCGATAAAGTTCGTATCGAACCTGATGTCGATGGTCTCTCCGCCCTGCTTGCGGATATCCTCTAAAGCTTTCTCGGCGAGTGCGATGATCTCCGGATCACCTTCAAACAGATCCCGTGGAATACCGAATTTCTTCCCCTTGATGGCATTGGGGTCGAGCGCCTTCGTGAAATCGAGGCCTTTTGTCGCGGAAGGGTCGCGCTTGTCGACTTCCGTCCACACCTCGACATTCAGCGGATCGCTCGCATCCCGCGTCGCGATCACATTGAGCATCAGCGCCACGTCGGTGACAGTCCGTGCCATCGGGCCGGCGCTGTCGAAATTGAGGTTCTTGGGCGCGATGCCGGAGCGCGAGATAAGTCCGGTCGTCGGCCGCAGCCCCACAATGCCGGTATAGCTGGCAGGCCCGCGAACTGACGTGCTCGTATCGGTGCCAATCGCCAGCACTGCGAAATTGGCCGAGATCGCGGCGCCTGACCCTGAACTGGAGCCACCTGTGTTGCGCTTGAGATGAAATGGATTGGACGTCTGACCTGTGACAGAATTGTAGCTGCCGCCCGCGAACTCGCCCATGGCGGCCTTGCCGAGAATGACCGCGCCTGCATCACGCAGCGCCTTGGTGATGGTCGCATCCCTGGGTGGAACAGCGTCCTTCAGAATTGCGGAACCGTTCGACGTCGCCATATCGAAAGTGTCGATATTGTCCTTGAGCAGCACCGGGATCCCGTGAAGTGGCCCGCGGGGTCCCTTAGTGGCCCGTTCGCGATCGAGCGCAGCAGCCTCTTCCCTGGCCTTCGGATTTATGGTGATGATCGAGTTGATGTTCGGGCCTGCCTTGTCGTAGGCCGCTATACGTTCAAGATAAAGCTGTACGAGGGCTGCGCCCGTAAGAGAGCCGGATGAAAACGCCTGCTGGATATCGGATATCGTAGCTTCTTCCAGCCTGAACGTCTTGTCCGCAGCAATCGAGGGTTGCGTCAGCATCGTTCCTCCCAGCATCATAAGCGCTACTTTATGAGTGAAGCTTCTATTCATCCGATGTTCCTCCTGCCTTTGACCTTGAGGCCCGCGCCTCAGCTGGAAAAGGTAAAAGCAAAGTACGTGCCGCGATTCGACAAGTCGTTGGCGCAGAGGCTCCTCCCCGCGCTGTCCAGCTGCGTCGCAACATCGGCTTCATCTCCTTGGATCGGCCGTTCTTTGAATTGATTTGCCAGGACAAGAGCCGTCGCTTTCTAATTCTGCGGTAGGTCGCTTGATCTGACTTCTGGTTGACTTCCTGGCCAAGGTCTATGCATCTTGTCGCAAGTTTGACGATTTCAAACAATAACAAGTGCGGAGAAACGCTATGGCGATCGATTATGAAAATGTTCTGGCAAGCGCGGGATTGAGCCTGCCGCTTTTGAAAGTTTTAGTTGAAAACAGCTTTGATTCTATCCTGATCACAGACAACTCGAAAGAGGGCAAGATCGTCTACGCCAACAAGGCTTTCAAGAAGCTTACCGGACATGACCCCAGCGACGTCATTGGATTGACGCCACGCATTCTGCAGGGAGCCGGGACAGACGCAAAAGTGACGGACAGGCTCAGAGACGCTCTAAAGACTGGTGGGAAGTTTGAAGGCAAGGCTATCAACTACAAGAAGGATGGAACGCCATTCATCATGTACTGGCGAGTGTTCCCGATTAAAATAGGTCGCAATATTGAAGCGTGGATCGCCATCCAGCGCGAAGGCGCATCGATCTGACCAGCCGAAGGTAGTTTTTTTACGACTCTGCTAAAGGAGGGCAAGCATTCGGTGCATGCCCTCCGCCGTCCTTTGCTGATTGCGCGTCATTTTGTTCGCAGGATCGTCTCCGCTTCGAACGTTTTAAATCGTGACTTGAATGATTAGAGCTCGATGATGACTCCGGAGGCGGTGTCCGGCATGCTGGAGAGACGCTGTTCAGGGTCCGATTGCGGGGATCTTGTGATTGTTCAGGGTGAATTTTTGGGCATTTGAATGTCAGACTTGCGCCATCGCTTTGGTTCAGTCTCCAAATCCTACGAAAAGCAAATCTGGGGTAGATATCCTTTCAAACTGCGCGCTGCAGATTTTCGCTGTCATGGCGATGCGTGAAAGCGTAGGCGATCCACCAGGCGCCATATGTCAGAAGGTCAACGCCCAAAACGATCCCGAACACCCACAAGCCGCTAACCGGCCATCCTGACAAGATGACAAGTCCCGCCAGGATACCGATGACGCCAGACGTCACCAGCAGCCAGCCAAAGTCGCGCCAGTAGCGCAACGCCAAAGCTATGCGGACAAACCCCGACACGATAAGGCTGATCGAGAACAGCAGTGTGAGAAACGCTGTCGCCGCCACAGGATCGTACACGAGTACGGCCCCGGCTATGACATACAAAACTCCGATGACGAGGTTCAGCATAAAGCCGCCCCAGCCCTTGGCCCAAAAACTGGAGGCAACTTCAAAAGCACCAACGACGACAAGCGTCGCGCCCAATAAAGTCACTGTCACAAGCGTCGCAGCTATCGCATTGCCAAGCACATAAACTCCGGCTGCAGCCAATGCCGCGCCTAGCAGCGCGTGCGCCCACCAGGAACCGCGAGCGGGAGGACGCATGCTTGTTTGCTGACTCATTGAGAATGCTCCAGGTTGATGTCGACTCTCTCAAGCCACATTCGCCCCCGCGATATATGCGATCTGTACCAAGGCGCCATTTTGCAAGATCAATCAGTCGCAAATTCCCGGATCGCCCGAAACGATGAAGACCAGCTGACGCCTGCCACCCGATAGTCTTGGGCAGCCATATGGCAATCTCGGGAAACAAGAATACGACCGTCAGGGCGCCTAATTGAAGAACAATAAAGGGGATGAGCCGTTTGTATGTATAGGCCGTCGAAACTGCAGGCTGCGCGACGCTGCCGAAACTGCAGGCTGCGCGACGCTGCGCTGCGCAGATAAAACACCGCCCAGCCAAATGGCAGCGTTCGGGATGAACTCTGCAGGTTTGCGGCGATAAGCGTCTCCATCCACGGTTAGAAGCGGCAACGCGACCGATTCTATATCAAATACGTAGCGCATGAGCACGATGCCGACGATCACCAGCAACAGGGCAAAGGCCATCCACGCGCGGAGCTTTCCAGCCTGCTCAATGATCAAGTCGAGCAGGCTAGAGCATCTCTGTGAGTAAACTAGAAAACGATGCGACCTGATCATAACGAGAGCTTCAATGGATCATGAACTTGCGATTGGCAGACTGCCGCCAAGACACCGGCCCATTTATACTGATTGGCTTCAAAAGCCATGAGGCTGTCGTGTCTCTATTCGTCAGAGGAAATTTGGCTGACGCTTCTTCAAGGACCTTATAAGTGAATTCACGCAGCATTGTGACGCTGGCGCGATTGAGCGGGCCAGCAATCACTTCCTGATTTTTGATCAGATCTTCGAGCGCTTCAGCCCTCGTGGCCTTGTAACGAGTATGACTGATCGTGTTACTTGCTGCCGCTGTTGTTTTGACGATCTCCTTCAGATTTTCGGGGCGCTAATTCCACCACACTTTGCTGAAGATAAGATCCGTAACAATCGACGTCTCATATCAGTCTGTCGTATAAAAATATTTATCAGCTTCATGCGGTCCAGTTCGGCGAATGTGATGGGGCCGACGAATTCCGGAGCATCGATGACGCAGTGCTCCGTCGCCTGGAAGATCTCCCGGCCTGTATTGGCGAGCGGCATTGGGACGAGATTAACCAGCGCGTAGACTT
>CANJPM010000069.1 GCA_947476075.1 Beijerinckiaceae bacterium | reverse complement strand
TCGTCGAGCCCGCCGATGTCGTTCCAGCCGACATCCGGGATACTAATCAGAGTTTCACGCAGGGCTGATGGCCGTGTGTGCGCTAGCGCCTGTTCGAAATCTTCCTGTTCGACCCTCAGATCCTCGATGGGAATACGGAATGCGGCGCGATGGTCATTAAGATTCCCAGCGCTTCGCCGCAGCGTGCTGAGGCCGGCGTCGCGGCACAATTCCATCAGATCCGCGCCGAGAAATCCATGCGTCCGCCGGGAGACTTCGTCGAGATAAGATTGCGCTTCATCCGATAGGGGCATCTCGCGTGTGTGGATTTCGAGAATTTCACGGCGTCCCGGCGCATCGGGAGGTCCAATGAAAATTTCCCGATCGAAGCGGCCGGGACGGCGGAATGCCGTGTCGACCGCGTCGACGCGATTAGTGGTACCGATGACGATGACAGAATCGACGCGCTTCAATCCATCCATCAGTGACAGTAATTGGGTCACGGTGCGGATGTCCGAATGCGAGCCAGTTTCGCCACGTTTCGGGGCCATGGCGTCGAGTTCGTCGATAAAAATAATCGACGGCGAATGATGGCTCGCCTCGCTGAACATCCGGCGCAGATTGGCTTCCGTCTCGCCCGAATAGGTTCCTATCACATCAGGGCCGTTGATGTAATAAAAGCGGGCGTCGACCTCGTTGGCGACGGCACGCGCCAGATGTGTTTTGCCCGATCCTGGCGGCCCGTACAGGATGATACCACGCGGCGCACTGATGCCGAGGTGCCGATAGACCTGGGGATACTTCAGCGGCAACTGGACCAGTTCGCGGATAAGCTTGATTTGCTTGCCCAGACCGCCGACGTCTTCGAACGTGATATCAAAAGCGCCTTCCGGAATATGCGAGTCGTGATAATTGATGATGACTTCGGTAGTCTCGTCTACATAGCCTGGGCCGTCCAGTACGCGATGAACCTCGTACGTCGTGCCAGCGTGTGAATTGGGAAATGTCGCATAGATGATCGCCCCCTGGCTGACTGGGGTGCGGTTTTCGATCAAAATTTTGCGCAAGTGCGGCGGCAGATCATGCGCTGTCGAGACGTCGACTGCCGGTAAAAGTTCGACGCGCTTAACGGGCTTCAGAGGCGCGGGCTCGATCTCGACGGTTTCATTCAGATGCGCTTTTAGCGCCTGCCGCACAAAACGGTCGAGCCTCACGACGCCCGTTCCGGTGTCACCAGCAACCGGTTCGTCGATACGAACAACGATGCTACGGCCACGCTCCGTCCCAATGCGGATGAAATCGCCGCCACTCAGCCTCATTTTTGCGATCAGCTCCGCATCGAGACGAACGCTGAGACGCGCACTGACAGCGATATCCTTCGACAGATGATCCACGGTGGCGTGCGCGTGCTCGCGTGCGCCATGCGCATGCGCATGCGGGGCCTTCTGGCTAAGTGAATCAACCATATGACTGCTGGCCATATTCTGGCGCGTCTTCGATCTGCTCAAATCCGCAACCGCGATCTAGGGAAGCGCAGTCTATCCAGTTTGGTTCGCAGGCTACGAATTTGACTGACGCGGCCTGATCGCTGTTGAAATGCTGAACAACCATGCCGCCGTCGCGCAGCGGCAGGTTGATGACGTCGCCCGCCGTCCACTCGTGCTTCACGCCATCAATCAACGTGTAGCCAGTTCCTTCGAGCACCATGATTACTTGGCCGCCCTGCCGCTTCATACGGCCCGAGCGGCTGCCGGGGGGAATTTCCTGCTGGTAAAACATCATCGTCTGTAGCGCCGTGTCCTTGATGGATGGGTGCATATACCAGCGCATGAGCCCTTGACGGTTTACCTCAAGAGGCAGTTCGGATTCCTTGACAACCTGCAGTCCAGTGCGGGCAAGTTCGCGTTGCTCGTCGCGGATAGCCATCAATTCATCCCAATGGTTTGTTTCAGCCAGTTTCGCCTTACGGACACTCATGCGCATCTTCCCTCGCCATCAAGCACATTTTAAATTTTATGTATAAGCTTTTATACTGTCGCCAAAAACTGGTTGCGTCAAGATAAGTTGATGCAGCATATGCGTTCGTGACGATTTTCGTGTCGGCTAGAGCCTATTTCCGTATAGCTTGCGCGAGTTGCCGCTGAGGATCGCCTTCTGCAAGTCCTCGTCGATCGACGCCGGATTTTCGACGACCCAATTTGCAGGATCGAGCGTCTGATGCGGCCAGTCAGACGAATAGCAAAAGAGATCCTTGGCGTGACAAAGCTCCAACAGCCAGCTGAAATGTTTCTGATTCTTCGGAATAGTTATAGGCTGCGTAGAGAAGCGCACATTCGACAGGACATATTCGCTGGGCACCTTGTGCAGGTAGCGTTCGCCCGACGCCAGCTTGCGCTCAACAAGCGCGATGTCGCCACCCGACCCGAGATAGAAGTCATCCATCCGCAGCATAAAGTCGGGTAGCCACCACATGCCGCCTTCTTGAAACAGGATTTTCTGTTCGGGATATTTGTCGAACAGGCCCTGCACTATCATGGCCGCCAGATGTGCCATGCAATTGCCGATGGGCGCGTTGCCGAAGAGTTCGATCCAGGTGCGGGCTCCGTTCCACAGCGGCGAGAAGTGGGGGAAAAAGCCGCCGCTGTGCGCGGTCAGCACCAGGCCATGCTGCTGCATCGCGTCAAAGATCGGATCGAACTTAGCGTTGCCTAGTTGCTCGTATAGTGCACTGAATTCAGTGAAGACGCCCGCGAACTGCTTGTGATGGCCGACGCGACGAATTTCAGCCGCCGCCATGTGCGGGTCCCGATGGCAGACCATCATGTTGGCGCGGATGCGATCGCTAACCGGAAAGACCTTGTCGATCAGATAATCATTGTGCGCACTGGAAATAGCAGCCAGCACGGGTTCATTGAAAATGCTTTGGGGGCGGTTGTAGCCGGGGTTCAGGATCACGGTGTCGACCGCGAACTGATCGAGCACTTTCAGCACGTCGGCGCCTGTCTGAGCGATGCCATGCGTATCCTGGCCAACACCCGGCTTTTCGTTGGCCGGCTCGGGATTGTATTCGAGGCCAGTCGCCGGATAGTGAAATATGCGGCTCTTGAACGGTTCCGTGAGATAATCGCGAATGATCGGCCAGCCAGGCGTGAAATGGAAATCGGTGTCGATCACCTCCATCGTCCGCAGCTTGGGATTGATCGGATCGGGTTGAACCGATGCCGCCTTTTCGAAATAAAAATTGTTACCTTGAAGCGCCTCGTTCATAAGTGCCGCCCTTAATTAGATTGAAATAATGATCCGATCGCCTTCGACCCGGACCGGAAAGCTGCGTTGCTTTTCTTTGGGATCAAGGCGGTGTTCACCGGTTGCCAGATCGTACGGCCAATTGTGCCATGGGCAGCGCACCACCGTACCGTTGTCGCTCAGTTCACCGTCACACAAGGAGGCTCCGCGATGTGCGCAGCGGTTTGACAGTGCGAAGAACTTTCCCTTCGATTTGAACACAGCCACCGTGCGGCGGCCTGCCTGAAAGGCGCGACCCATGCCCTCTGGTATGTCGCCTACGGCTCCGATAAGATAGTCGACCATGGGTTCCCTTGCGATGGAGTGGCTTAGATCATTTGGCGTACGGCCTGAGGACGCGCTGGCGGGCTGCGTTGTCACGGTGCCGTCTCGCATTCGCTTCGGTAATATCCGAATGCGAAAAGGATCGGCGAATCGTCCATGGTGAACAAGACGGCTGGTTCGCGTTTCGACGCATTTACGAAGCGGTGCTGCGCCCAGTTAGGCAAGGCAAATGTGTCGTGCTTGCCCCACGCAATGTCGCCGCTGTCGAGCCGAACGCTGCCTTCGCCTGAAATCACGAACAAAATCGTACTCGACGTATGACGTTGGAGTCGCCCCTCAAATCCTGGCGGTAGGATTTGCACCCTGCAACGCAGCGTCGGCAGCACGCTGCCTCCCGTACGGGGATTGATGAATTCCACCATACGTCCGTTCAGCGGATCGACAGGCTCTCCCCCGCGCGCCTCTATGGCGCGCAAGGTTTCTGCCCACGGATACCGAAGAGGCCGCATTGCCTCGCCCTGCTGACTGGGGCTGGGACGGAACATCAATGGGCCCAACGAGTCGGCGGGCCCGGGCTGTTGGGCAATTTCTCCCAGCTCATCGTAGAAGCTCTGATTAAGCGCAAGCGTGAACGGTACATCCAGACCATCCAGCCAGATGGCATCGTGGTCACTATCATTGTGATGGTCGTGCCAGGTCCAGCCCGGCGTCAGCAATAGATCATAGGGCTCCATCGACAGCTTGCGGCCTTCCACGATCGTGTAGGTTTTCGGTCCGCCCTGAATTGAAAAACGCAGCGCGTTGATCGTATGACGGTGCGCCCACGCGATCTCTCCGGGCTTCACGATCTGGATGCTCGACAGCATCGTGTGCGTCGTGCCCCGCGGCAGGCCTGGATTGTGCAGAATGAGCGCGCGCCTCGCTGTATAACTCTCCGGCATCGCCTTACAGGCGTACTGCAGGATCGGGACTATGTCACTCCAGCGCCACGCATGCGCGCGGCCGGCCGGTATCGGCTCGATATGCACCGCGCCGTTCGATCCTTTTCGGACATTCTGCGGACGGTTCGCGTCCGCCTGCCATTGGCCACGCAAGCTGAGCCCCCCGAGCCGCCTTTCGAGTTCTTCCAGTGAATGAGCCACAGTAGCGTCCGACATTCCCTACTCCAACAACAACCAGAAACAACAGCGCCGCCTCGACCGTGAACTAACAATCGACTACGCGTCTAGTGATGCGCCACCGGCGGCTTCGTGCAAACACCTTCTTAGGTTTCCCCGAAACAGGCAGAAACCAATGATGAAAGTTCAGAGGCAGGTTATGACTCCGGAGCAAGGCCGGCGACCTGATCAGATCAGTGGTCAAAAGCCCTCCGCCCGCTCCACCTGTTCGAACCAGTCGAAACCCATCTTCTTAATGATACGACTCGTTATCATTATAATCCTCGCCGGCTTATCTGGATCCGCGTTGAAGTGCTGGTAGGTGACGTAGGGCGGGATGTAAACAAAATCACCTTCCTTCCAATCAAAACGTTTCGGTTTTTCAGCCCAACTCCAGTAAAACTTATCCTTACAGTCGAATTCGACATCCCAATGTAGGTCATAGCCAGCCCCCTCTACCACAAAGAAAATACCTTCGCTGAGATGGCGTACTTTCCCGGACGCTTTACCAGGATCGAAAAACTGCATGTATATATCTACGCACATCTCAGCCGTGTTCATCTTCTCGTGGACAAGATGCTTGATAAGCCCATTGGGAGACCTCTCCATCGGCATTTCATCTGCACCAATCCACTTTTTGAAGTTGTGTTCGTAGTCAGCGCGAGACCGTTGAGATTCCGAGATACCTTCAGCAAAAAAGTCACAGAAAACATCGGAAATCGCAGAGGCCTTCTCTTCAGCATTCCTCATCAGTTGCTCCTGTTCAATAATAATCTAAAGATCATCGGGTGGGAGATAGTCTTCGCCCCCCGAGGACGGATCATCTGGAGGATAGCTAACCATTTTCTGAAATAGAAGGTGCATAAACAGAAAAAGCGGCTTAGCTTTCATAACGAGCACAATCATTTCCTCATCAGCGCTATCATTTAAATGTTGATGAACGCAGGCATTCTCTACAATGCACACGTCACCAGCTTTGTAGGGGTATGTTTTTCCATCGTGAACATCATGGCCTTTTCCCTTGAGTATGAAGAAGACGGCCGAATTCATATGACCGTGCGCCTGACCTCGTCCGTTTGGAGAAAAGACGTTCAGGTGACATTCGATAGACTGGGCTATTTGCACAGACGCAGGATTGATGGTCGCTTTACCATACATCTGCGGCCCCCCATGCCAAGGCGATTGTGTCGAACTGTAGACACGTGGCTGCTGGAAAAGTGAACGGAAAACCTCTCCGTAAGTACCTTCGAGCGCTCGGACAAACGTCCGTTTCTTTTGCCATCTCTCCCAAACCGTTTTGGTTCCATCCGGATTGTTGTGTCCAATTTCGCCAGGCTTGGGTTGGCTGCTACTTGCTTTAGGTAAATTCGCCATATGTTCTACCCTCTTTGTGTTGGCTAATCGTCTTTGGCAATGGCTGCCTTCGCAATCTTCACGATCTCAGGATCGACAGAAATCGTTGCCTCCACGACGCGGGAGATCTCCACGTATCCGATCGGATCCACATCAATATTGGCCGCCTTTGATGCGGCACGAAATTCGCTATCGACCATTGTTCTGCGAAAACTTTCTCTCAGAACTGCGACTACAGAACTGGGGACCCCGGGAGGCGCAAGGTATGGCTGTCCAAGAGCGATAGGTGAGAAAATAAATTCAAGCACCTTCCGCTGCTCTTCTCCCATTGTAATATCCGCAGTCAGTGGCACGTCCCGAAGTTCTTGGTCCCCTAGCGCACCGAGTTGTACGGGTATTCGAACGTTTTTATTCACGATCCAGTCCGAGCGTGACGCCTTGAGGTCAGCATAGCTTCCGGCGCGGCCCTGGATTTCCCCCCTCTCCATTGCCAGCCAAAGGTCTGGACCAGCCTTGTATCCACTAACTATTTTAAACCGAAACCCGAGAACTCGTTTTAGCGCGTAGGGCCATATCACGTTGCTGGACCCCGCGCCTACGCCCCCAATCACCACATCAGTCTTCAATAAGTCTTCAATCGAACTTACACCCGCAGACTCGTGAATGATAATCGCAGCCGCACCGTTGGCTGGCGATCCAAGCCAATTGAACTTTGAAGCATCGAACCTCACGCCGCGCCCGTCAAGAACTTGGTTAAGTGGGATGGCGTAATTCACGACCGCGATAAATGTGCCATCTCTCGGCGCAATATTATACATGTAGTTTGTCGCAAGAATATTTCCAGCTCCAGGCATGTTCTGAACAATCATGATTGGGCGTCCGGGTAGATACTTTGGCATTTCGCGAGCGATAATGCGAGCCGTCGTGTCGTTTGTGCCACCAGCAGCCATGCTGGTAATTAGCGTCATCGTCTTTCCTGCGAAATCGGCCGCCCTACCTGTACCTGAAAACACTAGAATAGTGGTAAGGATAGAAAATAAAAACAGCATTTCACTCTCCTTTAATCATCTACAAAAGAGACGAATAACTTTTTTTCGCAATACTATTGGCTAGAAACTCCCTGCCTTCGGATCATTCCCGTGATGAACTCGAGAGCTTCTGGTGGGGTCCTTGCAAGCAAATCAATAAGACGAGTAACATCTTCACCGGCTTGAGGCTCGAAGTCCTCACTAAGCGTCCGGCCGGCATTTAGGAACTCCGGGTCTCGCACCATATTATCGAACGCTGCACGAAAAAGCCTCAAGGTGTCAGGAGCGACTCCCGGAGGAAGCGCGAGCCACTTGTCCATCGCAACAAGGCTGTACCAATATGCGAACGCGCTTTTTTGAACATCGTCATGTATCTTGCCCTCAATGGTGGAAGGAAACACGGGCACGTTCGGTGCCTCTGATCGGGCGACCACACGACCGCCCTCATAGATACCAGTCTGCGTCAGCAGCTTGAAATTGCCCTTCGCCAAAATGTTTTCAACTTGCTGGCGGTTGCTGGTCGCGGCTATTTCGATCTCGCCGCGCTCCAGCGCAAGAAAAAGGTCATTGGTGCCACGGTACCCTATCACCCATCTTCCGTTCCACTGGAGAAATTCTATTCCCCAGGCAGCGATCACAGAGCCGGAACGCGGCATTCCGCCGATGGAACCGATCATGACAGGTGACAGACTTCGGTCGTATAGGCGGCTCTCAGCATCAGTGCGGATAACGAGGGTTGATCCACCCCGCCCTATTCCACCTATGACTTGGAACTGCGTTGGGTCGAAACTGGATTGCCGCTTTCGATAGTTTATGGGATCAGAAACGGTACTAGCAGCCATCGTAATATAGGAACCGTCGCGCTTGGCCTGCTGAGCCATAAAGTTCATCGCTAAGATGCCATCGGCACCCGGGACGTTATGCACAATTATAGATTTCTTTTCTTGAAAGTGCTTCCCCAAAAAATTAGCTATCAGACGTCCCGACACGTCCGTGCCCCCTCCGGGGGGGAAGCCTATTACCATAGTGATAGTTTTAGATTCAGAGCTGTCCGCAGGCTGTGCGATCACAACCCCATTGAACCCGGAGGCTAGGATGCACATGCAAATTATGAGACTTCTCATTTACGGCCTCCTTTTGAACTATTTGCTGCAGTCCTTTTTTTAAAAATTCTATATATAAAATATTGAGTTTAGGCGTGATGCCCATCACAGTTTTCATCGCAGGTATGATCGGGCATAGGGGCCCCATTTTCCGTCTGTGCAACTAGGACGTTGTTATCGACTACCTCCGCGGGCTGCTTGCGATTCAGAGCTTCAGAAATGCTTGTTTGTGAATATAGCCGGTCTATGAAACCCGAATCATCGATCCGTCGGACATGATGAAGGTCCCAAAGTTCCATCGGGTTGATTTTAAGAGCATCCTTGTCGTGACGGATCGCCTCTTCAAAAACGTTCGCGATGGAGGTCATGCGGGGATAGAGTTTAGGCTCAAGAGTGGCAGCAAGGCTCTGATGCGCATACGCTGCCTGCTCCCGTGTAAGCTGACCACCTTTAGTGATCCTCTTTTGAATGATGTCTATTGACCGCTCCGGCTGTGTTTTGAAAAAATGAATTCCTTCAATGACACCTTTTAGGAAACGCTCAACAATGTCCGGTCGCTTCTCCACGAAGCGGAGACTTGTGGATATCGTCGTATATTGGATCATCGGCAGTGGCTCGACGTCTATCACCTTCAAGCCAGCAGCTGCAGCAAACAAGCTTGCGGGTTGTCCCATTAAAGCAGCGTCTACAATTCCGTCGCGGATCCAGTGCCAAAGTGGTGGGGGTTTCTTTGCATTATCGACTTCGTCCATTGTCCCAGGCTTGAAAATAGACTGGTTCACAAATTCGAAATCCTCGCGATCCACATCGAGGCCGCGCTGTTTTAGATATAACCAATTATTTAGGCTCGGATGGGAGCCCACAGTTCCAACCCGGCGACCCCTGAGATCAGCCACGCTGTGAACACCCGCATCATAGCGAGTTACAAGCTGGTGATTCACTCTATTGACCGTTTGGCCCAAATACACCCAATCACTGCCTCGAGCACGTAAGCCGTACGTCGACACATGGTTCCCACTTACGAATTCGATATCTCCCGATTTAATGCCTTCCTGAGAGGCAACGGAGCCTATGTGATTTCTATAATCAACGTTGAGCCCGTACTTCTCCCACGAGCCCGACTCCGCGATTACGTGGAGGAGCATTAGGTGGCTTGAGGAACGGTATGGAAATGCAATGTTATCCATGGGACCTCCTGCTGAGCGACCCTCGTGGTCTGGACAGCTGTTTCAGCATTAGTAAAACGAAGATCTTGACTAGAAGCAAGAACTTTGTTAGGCAAACATACTAAATTTTTGAACTATAGCGGCGCCAGAGTTGAAGCACCTTCCCGTGGTCCTCGCTATTGGTCATACGAATGAACAAATTTTTGCTGCATTTTTCGACCAATTCGATGCCAGCCAAGAAGCTTGGCACGCTTGCGTTGCCGCCAAGCGAATTTCCCATGGGATAGAAGACCAGCGCTCGACCGGGCTGATCCATGATTATTGCTCCGTCGGTAAATGGAACAGGAAGATGCAATGACACACGCGAACCTAGCTATGAGGATCTCAAAACTAGTAACCTCTAGGGCATTTCAGGGCGTGATCGTTTTAGTCTCAGCCGCTATGCCCGCAGCAGCACATGCGACGTCTTTTTTTGAAGGCAAAAATATTTCATTAGTCGTCGGCTCAGCGGCGGGGGGGAGCTATGATCTATATGCGCGGCTAATTTCGAGGCACTATGGCAGACACATTCCGGGACACCCGAACGTGAGCGTGCGTAACATGCCGGGCGCGAACAGTCTTTCCATGGCGACCTTCCTGCAGGACGTTGCGAACCCTGATGGCTTAACACTGGGGGCACCCCTTAATACTCTTCCGCTAACGCAGATGATTGCTGCCGGTAAAGTCCGGGTTGATGCGGCCGGCTTCAACTGGATCGGCACCTTATCAAGTTTGACTAGTGTTCTCGCCACGTGGCACACAACTGGTGTACGGACGGTCGACGATGCCAAAACTCGGACTGTTTTAATTGGGTCTACGACGCCAGGTACGACCCTTGAGATGTACCCGCTCATAAGCAACTATGTGCTCGGTACGAAATTTCAGGTGGTTTCTGGCTATAAGGGTGGCGCTGAGATCAACTTTGCGATGGAGCGTGGGGAAGTTGATGGACGAGGTGCATTTTCATATGTCGCGCTGGGCTTCCAGCACCCTCACTGGATTCGGGAGGGAAAACTAAATTCTCTTTTTCAAATGACCTCCAAGCGTGATCCGATGCTCCCAAATACGCCAACCCTACTTGAACTCGCGAACGAGGGTGAGTCGAAGCAGATTGTTTCTATATTGGTGGCAATTGAAACAATAGGCCGCTCCTTGATGGCACCACCAAGCACTCCCAGCGATCGAGTTGTGCTCCTCAGGGAGGGGCTCATGAAGCTAGCGAACGATCCCCAATTCTTAGAAGATGCAGAGAGGGCTAAGTTGGAGATCAAGCCTACCTCAGGTGAAAATCTGCAAAGATTGGTGGGAGACCTCGTGTCACTTCCAGAGCACATCGTTAAAAAATTCAGCGACGCAGTGTCGCTTAGATGATTAGTGGCAGGCCGATGAATAAATCGTTCTGATGCCAGCGCAAGAACCGCTCACACTAAAGGTATTCGGGCTGACGCTTTGGGATTGAACGAAGCCGCTGTCGCGGCTGAGATGGCGGGGTACGGTGCATTGGCGTAATTCATTTTCTTTCTGAGAGGATAGTGGATTTGTATCCCACTTGACCTGCCACTGAACATTCAACCAGTAGCGATTAGACCTTCAGCAGATTTTACGCCGTGCGGCGCGGGTGGGGCAACATGCGATCGGCGTAGCTGGTCGGGTGTGACCAGCCGGTCGCATCGTTCGATATTGTTGCACGGATACCCTCGTGGCTAAGCATTAATGGAGATGTGGGCAAGTTTTCGCTTTAGTGGTCGCGGGGATTTTTCATACCGTTCAAATTTCATTCCCGGGGACGGCGTAACAATCCCCGTCAGAAATACCGCGTGACTAATTGGCAAGACTACGACGCCGCGCTTCGCAATCGAGGAAGCCTTACAATTTGGTTCACCAAAGATGCGATCGCACATTGGCGGGAGCAACCGCGAACAACGCCCGGGGTCCAGGATCACTATTGTAATCTCGCCATCGAAACGCCGCTGAGCTTGCGCACGCTGTTGCGGCTTGCCCTGCACCAGCGGGGGGCAGATTGGTTCTATCATACGATTGTTAAAGATTGAGCTGCAAGTTCCCGATCATACGACGCTCAGCCGGGGGGTGATGTGGTTTGAAAGTTCACAAATCGACGGACGCTGAAAGGGCTGGCCTGCTTCACCTGATTGTCAAGAGCACTGAATTAAAATTGTGCGGCGCGGGCGAATGGTTGTTAGAGAAGAACGGAACAACAAAGTGTCTTACCTGGCGCAAATTGAATATTGGCATCGACGCTGATAGCGGCGGAATCGTCGCGTCTGATCTCATCCATCAGGATGTCGATGACGCCTCGCTTGTCGAGCTTCTGCTGGATCAATTGATTGCCGCGCCAGCTTCATTTATGGCCGATGGCGCCTATGACAGGATTGCCGCGCATGATGTCATCATCGTCAAAAATCTGGATGCCTTATTAATTGTACCTCCTTGCAAGGGGCGCTGGCGAGCCCAACTGCGGAGACACCGCCAAGCCAGAGAGACCAGCACGTTCTCGACATCATTGCGCACGGGCGCTCGAATTGGCCGAAAGAGTCTGGTTAAAATTGACGCGCAAAAGTCGAGACCGCCATCCGAGGCTACAAGCGCATGCGCGAACTTGGACAATCCAACTTCGTCCGCGTCAGGTAGTCGAGACCGCGCAGGCGCAAGCCCGCGTCTCCGAGGCCCCGTGCGAGAAGAAAGCCCGCAGCCCTTTGAAATCAGGTTCTTCACGGGCTACTAAATAGGGGCAAGTTCAACTGGCGGGCTCTACCCGAAACGGGAGAATATCCTAGGTTTCGGGTCAGATCAACTCATCAGGTCCGGCCACTCACAGGATACTTTTCCATTCGCGAGGTGACGCCGTTCTTCGCCAGCTCATCTAAGAAGAGTTGGTGAATTCGAATGTCTTGAGCTTCGTACTCAATCTGGCAACCACCGCTACTGACGCTCTGATCTACCCCAAGGAACACCTGCCGCTTTTGAGCTGTGAACGGGTAGCGAAGGCTCCCCATTGCTGTCGCAAGATAGCGTGCAGGTGTTGAGCTCGTGTTGAAATGCTGATGAAAAACTTGGTCCACAGGAGCCAAGACGACACCCGGGCGCCAGTCGATACGGATGTAGTCCGCATCTCCTTCGTGCCAGAAAAGTGAATATCCATTTCCCTTAACTGTGAGTACATGAAAGTCTGGGCCATGGCGGTGTCCTTTTTTATAGGTCCCCACTGGCATCTCGGACGTGTGCGCATGCATAATGCCATCTCCCAAGCAAAACCTCATATTAGAGCTTGCGGCACCGCGCCGATCCCATGCCTTGAGCTCGAATTCAGTTATGTCCGGCACGAAATTGGTTTCCCACATAAACCGGCCTTTCTGGGTCTCACACATCTCGCCAGCACCGCGGAAGTAATTCTCCTTTCCAGCCCGCCCTGGGAAGACGGCGTTATTCTCGAAAATAAAAGCATCATCGTAAAACATATTCATAACAGCTGGGAGATTGTTTACTGAAATTAATCGCGCAGGTTGAGTTCCTGATGCATTGAAGTGCTGATAGGTTACGTTGAGTGGAAGTGCGAACAGGCTGTTAGCCCCCCACTCGAAGGTTTCGACTGTCCCATCGATCTCGATTTTAGTGCTGCCATAGCCCCGAAGTACATAAATGAGTTCCTCGTAAAGATGTCTTTGCGGTGAAGTTTTTCCACCCGTGGGTATATCGAGGACAAACATAGACATGAAGTCGCCACGCCCCGTGAGGTGAACGATTGCCCCACGTGCGTCCAAGCGAGCCCATGCCGCAGTCTCAACTTGATTCAGATCTATAGCGTAGCCCTCAAGGATATTCACATTCTCGTTTGCAGCCCATTCAAGGTATGGGTCGCGGAGAAAGTTTCGCGCAATCACTTGTGAGCTATCCGTAACCATGATCGTGTCGGTCATCTCGCATCCCTTTTTGATCGTCGCTATTGTACGCCACGGAATACCAACATCAAAAATATTATTTGGCAGCCTAACAAACCTATTTGGGACACGCAACCCTGTGAACTTTCTCCACTGGTTCAGTCAAAATAAGGTAAGTGCTCAGCTACCTGTTCGAAGTTAAGCCGCGCATATCTTTGTTGTGAGGTCACCCCGGTCTCGGCTCATGGCTCCGATGATTTTCCAGCCCTTCTGTCCGGCGGTGGATAGGAAGCTGCGAATTGTCGCTATCGTGTTGTACGGAGCCTTTGAGATGCCGGTGGCCAGACCCCATGAGTTGATCCGGTGGTTGCGTTAGCTGAGGATTGGATTTGTAGCTATCGCTGGGGTGGCAGGCTAAGCTAGCTGGGGTGATGCAGCCGGCCAGTGTAGGACCTCTAATGCAGAGTGATGAGTGCAAATCAAGGATGAGCCACCCTCTCAATGTCCGGGCACAGCTCTGTTCTAAACTTCCCGTAGTCCCTGGCTGATGTAGATATCGTCGTCATAAAGGACTTGAACCAGTTGCTGCCGCGTTCTCGGCCATGCGCAGCGCTGGATCAGACCGACGGCACTCAGTTGCTCGCGACGTGACGCTCCACGACCTCGGATATATAGCGCTTGATAAATTGCCCCTCGGCTGATGCGCATTTGTCGGATATTCAGAAAACTCAAGCAGAAGGGGATGCTCAATCTGCTCCGGTCTCCAAGCAATTGATCAACGTTGGCTATGGCAATGAATGGCACGGCGTCCTTTCCATCTTACATTGGGCCCGCTAAAGCCGACATCATCTGCACTGGTGATCCTGCCAGCAAGTCGTTGCTGGACATAATCGCGCAGTGCAGGATTTGTAACCAGCTTGTCGGGCCGCCACGCAACCTGGCGCGATCGGCATGCCATTGCGCTGTACTAGTCGGATAATCCAGCTTGCCGCGTCGCCTGGCTGCGTTGCATCTCATCTCGCAAGAGATAGTGCATAATCTGAAAGTGATTTAGAGCCCATCCGCAAAGTTATGATTCATGCACAGTCTCTTGTCTCGTCAGGCGTTTGAGCATGAGGCGGATCATGGCCAGGCGCACGAAGGCGACAGCGGTGCTTGCATTACTTTCGAGCTCCCGCGCCAGCCTTCTACTATGACGGATCCATGCGAACCTTCGCTCCACGATTCAGCGCTTGGGCAGGACGACAAAGCGATGCACGTCGGAGCGTTTGACGATCTCGATCTTCCAGCACCCTGTGTGAACGCACCATGGCTGCGGTCTTTGCGCCTGAATATCCTCCATCGGTATATATGCGCTCGACGAAAGGAAAGCGGGAACGGGTCTGCTTCAGCAGGTCATTGGCTGCGTGCCTGTCTTGTATGTCTGCGGGAAGAACTACGACGTTCAGCAGAAGACCGAGCGTGTCGACGAGGATGTGGCGCTTGCGTCCCGTGACTTTTTTGCCCGCGTCATAGCCTTACAGGTCGATTTTAGAGCCCCTTTTTGAGCGGCTTTGGCGCTTTGACTGTCTATGATCGCGGCGGTTGGACTGGCTTCCTTGCCCGCCTGTTCACGTGCGGCAATGTAAAGCGCGTCATGAATACGCCGCAACGCGCCGCTGTGATCCAGCATAATGAAGTAATCATGCGTCGTGCTCTTGGGAGCAAGGTCCTTGGGCAGGGCGCTCCATTGGCAGCCAGTTGCCAAGACGAAGAAGATTGAATTGAGCACCTCGCGGACATCCACATGCCGTTTGCGTCCGCCATGCCGCGCAGGCGGGATGAAGGGCTCCACCAGACGCCATTCATCGTCAGTCAGGTCGCTGGGATAACGCGTGCCTTTACGAGAGGCGTTCCTGACGAATCAAGCACCTATCAATGAATCACAACCGATTCATCGGAATCAATCTCTTCCCGGATCGGCTGTTAGAGTTATTTCTTATTCTTATTGGGGTGTCATACCGACTTCATGGGCGAGCTTGTCCCACATCTTTGTATCCGCTTCGATACGCGCCGTCACGGCCTCGCGGCCTTCCGCTACGGGAAACACGGCAATTTTGCGAAGAAAATCGATCGTTTGAGGCTGTCTGGCAACCTCCTTGAACCAGCCAGAAAATTTCTCGACGATTGGTTCTGGCGTTCCAGCTGGAAACCAAGCGCCCCACCAGGGTGTAAATTCGAAGGTACCAAGTCCAGCTTCGATCATTGTTGGTACATCGGGCAGTTCTGCAGCGCGGAGATTGCTTGTAACTGCCATTGCTCGGATCTTGCCCGATTTAATAGATCCGACAGCAAATGCCCCGTCCATCACCATGAAATCTAATGTACCGTTCTCAAGATCTGGAAGCGCAGTCGCTGCCCCGCTATAAACCACTGGTTCTGCGCTAATTCCTATTCGAGAATTGAAATAGGCGGTTGCAAGATAGCTAGGCGGATTGAAGTGTCCATAAAGGACGCGTGATTTACCCTTCAAT
>CANJPM010000068.1 GCA_947476075.1 Beijerinckiaceae bacterium | reverse complement strand
TGATCTGCGCTACAATCTGGAGATTAACCTCGAGGACGCCTTCAAGGGCAAGCAGGCGCAGATTTCCGTGCCGACCTCCATCGCCTGCGAACCCTGTTCGGGCAGCGGCGCCAAGCCTGGCTCGAAGCCCCGCGTTTGCGCGGCGTGCGGCGGACAGGGCCGCGTGCGCGCCCAGCAGGGCTTTTTCGCCATCGAGCGCACTTGCGCGGCCTGTCAGGGTCGCGGCCAGATCATTGAAAATCCCTGCCCCACTTGCTCGGGCGCCGGGCGCGTCAACCGCGAGCGCACGCTCTCGGTCAATATCCCCGTAGGCGTCGAGGACGGCACCCGCATTCGCCTCGCCGGCGAGGGCGAGGCGGGCCTGCGCGGCGGGCCGTCGGGAGACCTCTATATTTTCCTGTCGCTGAAGGCGCATCCGTTCTTCCAGCGCGACGGGGCGGACCTCTATTGCCGCCTGCCGATTTCCATGGTGCAGGCGGCTATGGGCGACGAAGTCGTCGTGCGCACCATTGACGGGGGCGAGGCGCGCGTAAAAGTGCCCGAGGGCACGCAATCTGGTCGGCAGTTCAAACTGCGCGGCAAGGGCATGCCGGTGCTACGCTCGCGGGATGTGGGCGATCTGTATTTGCAGGCGGTGGTGGAAACTCCCCAGAACCTGACCAAGCGCCAGCGCGAATTGCTGGCCGAGTTCGAGACCGAATCCTCAAGCACCACCCACCCTGAATCGGCGGGCTTCCTGACCAAGATGAAGGATTTCTTCGGCAACCTCAGCGGCGCCTGAGGCCTGGCTCGATCTGGACCGCGCGCGTCCCCGCGCGCTCCTTGGGCTGGTGATGGAAGATGCGCGCGAGGACGCGCGCGGTCCAAGTGAGCCGGATCCAAATCTGCATGGTTCAAGGCAAGGCGCCGATCTGGACCGTGCGCGTCCCCGCGCGCCACTTGGGCTGCTTGCGGCAGATGCGCGCGAGGCCGCGTGCGCTCCAAAGGGCCAGGGCGCGCTTTGCTCCGCCGTGCCAATAGGGTAAAGCGGCGCCATGATTATCGCCATCGACGGACCGGCCGCTTCCGGCAAGGGCACGATCGCACGCCGTCTGGCGGGCCATTTCAACTTGCCCCATCTCGACACGGGCCTGCTCTATCGGGCCACCGCCCGGGTGCTGCTCGACAATGGGGCCAGCCTTGAGGACGCCGCCAAGGCGGAAGCCGCCGCGCGCGGATTGGCGCTGACCGATTTTGACGAAGCCCGCCTGCGCGGCGCGCATATGGGCGAGGCGGCCTCCGTGGTGGGCGCGATTCCGCAAGTGCGCGCAGCCCTGATGGAATGGCAGCGCCGGTTCGCCAGCCGGCCCGAGGGCGCCGTGCTTGACGGCCGCGACATCGGGACGGTCATCTGCCCGGACGCCGATGTTAAACTCTTCGTCACCGCCAGCCCCGAGACCCGCGCGCAGCGCCGTGCGCTCGAATTGCGCGGCCGGGGCGAGAACGTGAATTTCGCCGATGTGCTGGCCGACATCCGCCGCAGGGATGAGCGCGATTCGGGACGCTCCGCCGCCCCTCTGATCGCCGCGCCCGATTCGATCCTGCTCGACACAACCGAGATGGACGTTGAGACGGCGGTGCAGGCGGCGATCGCGGCTGCGAGCGCAAACTAAATCTTAAGTGCGGCTTTACCGTTACTGGCGATAAATGACGCTCCCGCGCGGAGCAAAGCATGTCGTCCTCTGAAGCCATTTTATCCCAGGACAAGTCCGGCTCGCGCGAGGCGCTGATGCTACCCGCCTTTGCGGGCGCGCTCCTGCTGTCGGCTTTGCTGCTGTTTTCAGTGCAGCCGATGTTCACGAAAATGATGCTCCCCAGCCTGGGCGGCTCACCCGCGATCTGGTCGGTGGCGATGGTCTTCTTTCAGATCATGCTGCTGCTCGGCTATCTGTGGGCGCATGCGCTGACGCGCCTGTTCTCGTTGCCGGTGGCGGCGATTGCGCATTTGTGCCTGACGATCGCCGCCTTCGTCGTGTTGCCGCTCGCGTGGCCGATCGTCAGCGCGCCATCGGCGGAAGGCGGGCAGGCGCTTTGGCTCGTGGGTGCATTTGCAGCTTCCGTCGGACTGCCGTTCTTTGCGCTGGCTGGTAACGGTCCGCTCTTGCAGGCGTGGTTTGCGCGCTCAGGTCATCGTGCGGCGGGCGATCCTTATTTTCTTTATGCGGCGTCCAATGCAGGCTCGTTCGTCGCGCTGCTCGCCTATCCGCTTTTGATCGAGCCGTTCTTTGGCTTGCGCGCGCAAAGCATTGCATGGACATGGGGCTTTACGGGTTTGCTGCTGGCGCTGGTTTTATGCGCCTGGCTTGCGCTGACGGCGCGAGAGGCTGCGCACGTTAAAAACCCTGCGCCGCAGGCCAAAGTCGCGATCTCCTGGCGTGATCGCCTTGCATGGATCGGGCTGTCCAGCGTGCCTTCGGGCCTGCTGGTGGCGGCCACTGCGCATATCTCGACCGACATCGCCGCCGCGCCGCTGCTGTGGGTGGCGCCGCTGGCCTTGTTCCTGCTCACGTTCATCATTGCGTTTCGCGACAAGCCGCCGGTCTCGATGCGCGTTCTGTTTCTGGCGCAGGCGTTTCTTGCCGGATTGGCTCTGAGTTCCCTGATCGGGGCTGCAACGAATATTCCCTTGCAGCTTGGGACGCATTTGCTGCTGCTCTTCGTGGCGAGCCTGTCGATCCATCATACGCTTTACAAGCGCAGGCCGGCGGCCTCAGGGCTTACCGATTTTTACGTCTGCATGTCGCTTGGCGGGGCGCTGGGCGGCCTGTTTGCAGCGCTTCTCGCGCCGGCGCTTTTCTCCAGCGTGCTGGAATATCCAATCCTGATCGTTGCGATCTTTTTATGTCAGCCGGGCGCCTGCGTCTTCAGCGCGCAAGGTCTGCGAACGGCGGCCGGGTTTGCAATCTTTGCAGTCACGACGCTGGTCGCGCTTTATGTTTTCGCAAGCGATGCGCACGTGAGCGATGTGATGCGCGCCGTGTTGATTGTCTCCCTCGCCGCGCCGATGCTGATCCTGCGCGAGCGCCCGGCTCTTGTCGCCGGTTTCGCCGGGCTTGCGGCGCTCTCCTCGGTGATGTTGAGCGGCGCGGTCACCCAGGAGCGGGCGCATCGCTCGTTCTTTGGCGTGCACAAGATCGGCCTGTGGCAGGAGGGCAAAACACGCATCCTTAAACATGGCACGACGATTCACGGGTTCGCCCGCGTGCTCAACGAGGATGGGTCGCCCGTGGCGCAGCCTCCGCGTCCAACCGGATATTATACGCTTGAGGGGCCGATAGGCGAGGCGATCCGCTCGGTGCGCCTGCAGAAAGGCGGGCGCCTCGAACATATCGCAGCCATTGGTCTTGGCGCGGGCACGCTGGCCTGTCATTTGCGCGAGGGCGAGGCGATGACATTCTATGAAATCGACGCTCTGGTGGCTGATCTGGCGCGCGATCCCAAATTGTTTCCTTTTCTGAGCGCCTGCGCGCCGCAAGCCCCCATCGTCCTGGGCGATGCGCGCCTCACCATCGCCTCGCAGGTTGCGCGCAGCGATTTGATCATTGTCGACGCCTTCTCATCAGATGCGATCCCCGCCCATTTGCTGACGCGCGAGGCGATTGCGCTCTACCTCTCGAAGCTGAGCCCCAACGGCGTCATCGTGATGCACATCTCCAATCGGGCTATGGACCTGCGGGCGACGCTGGCGCGCGTGGCTGCGGACGCAGGCCTGATCGCGCTCCACCGTCTGGATGTCGCGCCTTTGGGGGAAGATTACCGTGCGGGCAGCCGCGTCATCGCTCTGGTGGGCGATCCCGCCGATCTGGGGGCTTTGGCGCTTGAGGGCGGCCAATGGGAAAAACTTGAGCCGGACCTGTCGCGCCGGGTCTGGACGGACGATTACTCGACCATTCTCACGCCTGTGCTGGATATGATCCGGGACAAGTCACAGCCCGACAGCCATTGACGCGGCGCGCCTCCTCGTGCGTTCTCCGCTGGCGGGAAGCTCCCGCCTGAAAGGCCGCCGGAGATCCGCCCCATGTCGCTGAAAACGTCGCTGACAATCGCCGTTCAGATGGACCCCATCGAGGCCATCAACATCGCAGGCGACTCAACCTTCGCGCTGTTGCTGGAGGCGCAGGCGCGCGGCCATGAAATTCTCTATTACACCCCCGACCGCCTCTCGATGGTCGGCTCGCGCGTCACCGCTCAGGCGCAGCCTTTGCAGGTGCGCGACATTGTCGGCGATCACTTCACCCTGGGAGAGACGCGCCGCGTCGATCTGGGCGCGCAGACTGATGTGGTGCTTCTGCGTCAGGACCCGCCGTTCGATCTTGCCTATGTCACCACCACGCACCTTCTGGAGCGAATTCATCCGCAAACGCTGGTGGTGAACAATCCCGCCAGCGTGCGAGACGCCCCGGAAAAACTGTTCGTGATGGAATATCCCGAGCTGATGCCCGCCACGCTGATAACCCGCGACAGGTCAGAAATAGAGGCGTTCCGCGCGCAATACGGCGACGTGGTGATGAAGCCGCTCTATGGAAATGGCGGCGCGGCGGTGTTCAAGGTCGCGGTGAAAGACCCCAATTTTGGCTCCCTGTATGATTTGTTCTCGGTCACGTTCAGGGAGGCCTGGGTGGTGCAGCAGTTTCTGCCGCGCGTCAGCGAGGGCGACAAGCGCATCATTCTGGTCGACGGCAAAGCCATGGGCGCCGTCAATCGCGTGCCGGCGGAAAACGACATCCGTTCCAACATGGTGCGCGGCGGGGCTGCGCGCGAAACCGATCTGACGCCGCGCGAACGCGAGATTTGTCAAACAATCGGGCCGGAATTGCAAAAGCGCGGGCTGATATTCGTTGGAATCGATGTGATCGACGGTCATCTGACGGAAATCAACGTCACCTCGCCCACAGGGCTTCGCGCAATCAAACGGCTCGGCGGGCCAGACCTCGCCGCCGCGCTTTGGGATTCCATCGAGTCGAAACTCTAGATCGCGCTCAATTGCTGGGCCGCGCGCATCCGCTCACTCAATTATGCTAGAAACGTCCCATGACTCTTGCAGCAAATCTTGCAGCCAATCTTGCAGATACAGCCCCCGCCCCTGATGCGCCCAGCCGCGTCAGGGCGCGTTCCTCCATCCGCGCCGCGATCCTTGATCCGGGGGCCTTGCAGGCGCGCATTGACGCGCACGCCGCCAAATGCGGCGAAGATCGCGTCGCCTTGCGTCAGGCTGTTGTTGAAGAGTTTCGCGCCGCTCTGGCGGAAGGCCGCGATAAGGCGCGCATCGCGCTTGAGGCGAATGGCGACGGCCTCGCCTGCGTCACCAGCCTGTCGTGGCTTGAAGACGAGCTGATCCGCGCGATCTATCGCTTCGCCGTCACGCATTTGTATCCAGCTGAAAATCCCTCTTTGGCCGAGCGGATCGCGATTGCCGCCGTGGGCGGTTACGGGCGCGGCACTCTGGCGCCGGGCTCCGATATCGATCTCCTGTTCCTGCTGCCCTACAAGCAGACTGCATGGAGCGAGAGCGTTATCGAAGCGGTGCTTTATCTGTTGTGGGATTTGCGCCAGAAAGTCGGCCACGCCACGCGCTCGGTGGACGAATGTTTGCGCCAGTCCCGCGACGACATGACTATCCGCACCTCCGTTCTCGAAGCGCGTTTTATTCTGGGCGACGAAATTCTCTTCGAGCAAATGCGCACGCGTTTTGAGACAGAGATCGTGCGCACCACGGCGCGCGAATTCGTCGCCGCAAAACTTGCCGAGCGCGATTCGCGTATCGCGCGGGCCGGCGCTTCCCGCTATCTCGTCGAGCCCAACGTCAAAGAAGGCAAGGGCGGCCTGCGCGATTTGAATACGCTGTTCTGGATTTCCAAATATGTCTATCAGGTGCGGCAGGCTGAAGAGCTTGTGAAGGCCGGCCTGTTTACGCCACGTGAGTTCCGTACCTTTCGCAAGTGCGAGGAATTCCTTTGGACCGTGCGCTCGCATCTGCATTTTCTGACCGGCAGGTCAGAGGAACGGTTGACGTTTGACCAGCAACGTCAGATCGCCGAGCGGCTGGGCTATGTGTCCCATGCGGGCCTGTCGGCGGTCGAGCGTTTCATGAAACATTATTTTCTCGTCGCCAAAGACGTCGGCGATCTCACTGCTATCGTGTGCGCCGCGCTTGAGGAGAAGCAGGCCAAGCCGCGCGCCATGCTCAACCGTTTTGTGGGCCGGTTGCGCCGCCGCACCAGCCAGAAGCTCGAAGGCGATGCGTTCACAATTGAACATGATCGCGTCACAATCGTCTCATCAGACGTATTCGAACGCGATCCCGTCAATCTGCTGCGCTTGTTCTGGCTGGCCGACAAACATGGGCTGGCGGTCCATCCCGATGCGGTGCGGCTCGTGACTTTGTCGCTGAAGCGCGTGGATCAAAAGCTGCGCAACAATCCGCTCGCCAACAAGCTGTTTCTGGAAATCGTCTCCTCCCGCAATTCGCCCGAAACCATTTTGCGGATGATGAACGAGGCGGGCGTTCTGGGCCGTTTCATCCCCGATTTTGGCCGCATCGTCGCGATGATGCAGTTCAACATGTATCATCACTATACCGTGGACGAGCACCTTCTGCGCGCGATCGGCATTTTGGCGAGCATTGATTCCGGCCTGTTGGCCGAAGAACATCCCGTCGCCAGCGAGGTCATGCCCTCGATCACCAAGCGCGTGGCGCTTTATGTTGCTCTGTTCCTGCATGATGTCGGCAAGGGGCGACCCGAGGATCACTCGGTGGTGGGCGCCGAGATCGCGCGCAATTTATGCCCGCGTCTTGGACTTTCTGAAAGCGACACTGAGACAATCGCGTGGCTGATCGACAATCATCTGGTGATGTCGAACGTTGCGCAAAGCCGCGATCTTTCCGATCGCGTCACTATCGAATCCTTTGCGCGCACCGTGCAGACTCTGGAGCGCCTGCGCCTGCTGCTGGTGTTGACCGTGTGCGACATTCGCGCAGTCGGTCCCGGCGTCTGGAACGGATGGAAAGGCCAATTGCTGCGTACGCTGTATTGGGAGACCGAGCTTGTGTTGTCGGGCGGTCATTCGGCCATCGACCGCAAACAGCGGGTGACGTATGCGCAGGATGAATTGCGTCGCGCTTTGCCGCTCTGGTCAGATCCTGATTACGAGGCTTATGCCGCGCGTCATTATCAGCCCTATTGGCTGAAGGTCGATTTGCCGCACAAGATCAAGCATGCCGGGCTTTTGCATGTATGTGAAAAAGAAATGCGGTCGCTGGCGACCGAAGTCGCCACCGACGCCTTCGCGGGCGTGACCGAACTGACGGTGGTTGCGCCCGATCATCCGCGCCTGTTGTCGATCATCGCCGGCGCTTGCGCCACAGCAGGCGCCAACATCGTGGACGCCCAGATTTTCACGACGACGGACGGGTTGGCGCTCGATACAATCTCGATCAGCCGCGCGTTCGATCTTGACGAGGACGAAATGCGCCGCGCCGAGCGCGTGGCCAAGGTGATCGAAAAAGCGTTGCGCGGGGAGATTCGCCTCACAGACGCTGTGGCCGAAAAGGCGGGCGCGCCGCGTGATCGTGAAAAGACCTTCGCCATCGCGCCCAACGTCGCCATCGATAATAATTTGTCGTCTCAATACACCGTGGTGGAAGTATCCGGGCTTGATCGTCCCGGCCTGTTGTTTGACCTCACCTCGACGCTGTCGCGGCTTAATCTCAATATCGGCTCGGCCCACATCGTCACGTTTGGCGAGAAGGCGGTCGATTCTTTCTATGTCACCGACCTTACGGGCCTGAAGGTGACGAACGCGTCGCGACAGTCGGCGATTCGCCGCGCCTTGACCGAAGCGTTTGCGCCCAAGGCCGATGCCGCCAGGGACGCGTCCGGCGAGATCCAGAAACCGGCCGCGCGCCGCAAGTCGGGCGAGAGCGCCTGAGCATTTCAGCGCAAGCTTGAAGGTTACAAGCTTGATTTTTGTCGCCCGGGACCTGATATCGACCTTTGCTCCGCGCGATGCGCGCATATTTTTGATGAGATGACGATGACCGACAACAAAGACCAGCACGAGCAAGCGCCCGATCAGTCCAGCACGTTCGCGGCCGAGACCAATGAGGGCAAACAGGAGCAGGCTCCCAATCCGTTCGTCGTTCTGGAAAAGCTCAATGCGGAAAACGCCGAGCTGAAGGATCGCACGCTGCGCACGCTGGCCGAGATGGAAAACCTGCGCCGCCGCACCGAGCGCGAGGTCGCGGACGCCAAGCTCTATGGAGTGACCAAATTCGCCGGCGACATGGTGGGTTTTGCCGACAATCTGCGCCGGGCAGTCGAGAGCGTGCCGGCTGACGCGCGCGACATCGACGCGGTCAAGGCGCTGGTTGAAGGACTGGAGCTGACCGAGCGCGATTTTCTGGCGCGCCTCAATCGCTACGGCGTGCGCAAGCTGGAGCCGCAGGGCCAGAAGTTCGATCCCAACATGCACGAAGCCCTGTTTGAGATCCCCGATCCCGGCGTGCCCGCCAATACGGTGTTGCAGGTGGTGGAAGCAGGCTTCGCCATTGGCGAACGCTGCCTGCGTCCCGCCAAGGTTGGCGTATCGCGCGGCGGCCCTAAAATCGTGAGCGGCGAGGATGCGCCCGCCACCGGCGCGTGAACGGGTGTTCTCTCGTCTGTCTTGAATTGATAGGCGTTGCGGTTTTCGCGCTCACGGGGCGCTGACCGCAGCTATGCGCCGACATGCGAGGGCTCGTTTCGCATCGCAAAACGCGCGTCATCCCGGCGAAGGCCGGGGTGTCGAACGTGCTCAGACCTTCGTCACCCGCCGCAGGGTCAAATTAATTCGCCCGCCCTGCGACAGCAGCGTGGACGTGCCGCCGTAGATTTTATCGACGCCGTGAAACGCCAGCCGTGAGGCGCCGCCAATCAGCACGACGTCGCCCGAATGCAGGCGCACCGAGCGGGTGGAGCCGGAGCGTGCCTCTCCCCCAAAGCGAAACAGGCAGGAATCCCCCAGCGAAATCGAGACCACGGGCGCCTCCAGCGCCTCCTCGTCGCGATCCTGATGCAGGCCCATTTTGGCGCTCGCGTCATAGAAGTTCACGAGACAGGCCTCAGGCTCGCGCTCATAGCCGCCCGCCGCCCACGCATGCAGCGCCAGCTCCGGGATGGTCGGCCAGGGCGCATCCGTCTGCGGGTGAGTCGGCTGGTAGCGATAGCCGCGCGCCTGGTCCGAGACCCAGCCCAGCGTGCCGCAATTGGTCATACGCACCGAGAACGCCTTGCCGGTGCGCGGCATGCGCGGGGTGAACAGGGGCGCGTCGGCGACGATTGCCCGCAAATCCTCCACAAGACGCTCCTGCGCCTTCCTGTCGAAAAATTCGGGCAGGTGGTAAAGCCCGGGAGCCAGTTCAAGCATGGGCGTGATATAGGAGCCCATGGCGTCTTCGGCCAGTGGTCCGCAAAATCCTGGTCCTGGATTTGCCGGGCGCAGCCAGACCGGTTTCTTGACGGCGAGCCCGAAGTCGGCGACTTATTGAAACAAGGGGCAGAAGCGTCCCAGGCGAACGAGGTTCTGTGCGTACGCAAATCGATCCTCCCGAGGGCTCCGGCCGCTCGCGCGCAGGCGGCGTTTTTCATCAGCGGTTCGCTGACGATGCCCGCTTTATCAAGGCCTGGTTTGAAAACCCCGGCGCCACCGGGGCGGTGTCGCCCTCGGGGCGTTTCCTCGCGCGCGCAATGGCGCGCTGCGTAGACATTTCCGTCCCCGGCCCTGTCGTTGAACTTGGTCCCGGCACGGGCCCTGTCACCCAGGCGCTGTTGCAGCGTGGCGTCCTGCCTGAACGGCTGATCCTTGTCGAATACGACCCCGCTTTTTGCCGTCTTCTGGAGCGGCGGTTTCCTGGCGTTCGCGTTATTCAGGGCGACGCCTACGATCTGGCGACCACGCTCGACGGCGTGCTGGAGGCGCCGGCGGCGGCCATTGTATCGAGCCTGCCGCTGCTCAACCGTCCCGATTGCGACCGCCTGACGCTCCTGAACGATTCCTTCGATCTGCTGGGCCCAAACGGCTTGCTGGTGCAATTCACCTATGGCGTGACGTCGCCGATCCCGCGCCGTAAGACTGGCGACGAGACCGTGCCGCATTTCTCTGCGGAAGCCTCGCAGCCTGTTTGGCTGAACCTGCCCCCCGCCCGCGTCTGGTGCTATCGCCCGCTTGATGGCCCGGCCGCGCGCAAGATCAATCCGGCGCAAGCGATGATGGTGAAATTCAGGGCGCGCTCGGGCCGCGTGAAGGACGATTTTTTAGAGACCTGCGATCGCATCGAAACGGAAATCCGCCTCGCCCGCGACCGCGTGCGCATAGACCTCGAGCGCCGCGCCGCCCGCGTGCGCGCCGCCCGCACCATCCGCCCGGCCATGGACCTGCTGCGCCGCATCGGCGAGCCGCGCAAGCGGCGGTGAGGAAGTTCACAACGATCCGGGCGCGTCATGGTCGCGAAGGCGGCCATCCACGGCAGGCAACCAGCGTGTAACCTGTCGTGGGTCCCGGCAATCCCGGCATGACGGCGCGAGCTGATAACTTGAAAACACCACTAAAAAACATGTGAGCGTCATGACCCCAGAGACCGCACGCGACAAGCTTATCGTCGCTCTTGATCTGCCCTCCGTCGCGCAGGCGCGCGAGATGGTCGCCGTTCTCGGCGACAGCGTTTCTTTCTATAAAATCGGCATGGAGCTGACCTATGCCGGCGGCCTGCCGCTGGCGCAGGAATTGGCCGCCGCCGGCAAGAAGGTGTTTCTCGATCTGAAACTCCACGACATTCCCAACACGGTCGCCCGCGCCACCGCGCAGGTGGCGGAAATGGGCGCCACTTTCCTCACCGTTCACGCCTATCCCCAGACCATGCGCGCGGCGCGCAGCGCTTTGGGCGGCTCGAGCCTGAAGATTCTCGCCGTCACCGTGATGACGAGCTACGACGATTCAGATCTTGCCGCCGCAGGCTATGCCTATGGCGTCAAGGAGCTGGTCGCCCGGCGTGCGGTTCAGGCCCGCGAGGCTGGCGTGCACGGGTTGATTCTCTCGCCTGAAGAAGCGCCGGACATGCGCGCGCTGCTGGGGCCAGACATGCTGCTGGTGACGCCGGGCGTTCGGCCGGCAGGCGCCGACATTGGCGACCAGAAGCGGGTGATGACGCCAGCGCGCGCCATCGCAAATGGCGCCAATCATCTGGTGGTGGGGCGCCCGATCACGCAAAGCCCGGATCCGCGCGCCGCGGCGCTGGAAATCCTGGCGCAGATTGCAGGCGCGTAAACTCGGGACAAAAACGCAAAACGCCGGGCGTACATCCGGCCCGGCGTCAGCATCTTCAAACCGCTTTCGCGTTTCGTTGATGAATCATAGTAGCGTTCAAGTATGAATGTTTTATGAACGGCGCGGTTTTCTGTTACGGCAATCCGTTTTCGGGCGCGATCAGCGGCGCAAACGAGAAGACGCCCGGCGCGTCTGGATCGACGTTCACGCGCACGGCGTGGACGAGCCTGTCGCCATAGAGCTGCAAGCGGGTGACGTGGGGCGCGGGCTTGCCGTCCATGTCGAGGAAGCGCGAAATCTCGAAGAAATGAGCATCTCCGTAGATCACCAGAACCGGTTTGCCGAAATCTTTGGCGTGCCTTGCGACGCTTGTGATCGTTTGCCCGAAGGCGGGCGAATAATCCTCAACCCTTGCGTCCCGATAATGCACATTGGCCTGCCACGCCAGCACAACAGCCTTTGAATCCTTCTGCCGCGCAGCCGCGAATGCATGATCGATCCATGCCGCGTTCGCCGCATCCCGTGCGCGGAATTCTTCTGCCGCGCCGGGTCGCTTCTGGTCGAGATTGTTGTTGGAGCCCACCACGTGCAGCGTGGCGAATTGCACTCCGTTTTTTGAAAAGCGCACGTTCTCGACATAAGGCGCAAAGCGCTCCCTCATCACGAGGCCTTGCGATTCAACGCTCATCGGCGTTTTGCCCAGGGTGCGTCCGGGATTGGGGAACATCAAGGCGCGCACTTTGGCCAGCCGCTCAAGCGGATCGAAGCCGCCGCCGCGCATGCGATGGCAATCGGTCCATTCATTATCGCCGGGCGTGTAGACCAGCGGCGCATCCAAAGCTTCAAGCTGGCGCGCCGAGCGCTCCAGCGTTTCGTTCGAACATGCAACCGCACCCGAAATCATGTCGCCGACGTGGATGGCGAACGCCGGTCTGTCGGCGTTTATGCGCGCAATCAGCCGGTCTACCTTTTCGTAATCGGCGGGCGGATTATAGGGCATGTCGCCAAACGCTGCGAAATGAAACGCGCGTGGCCCTTGCTGTGCCTGTGCCTGAGCGCTGAGAGCGCCGAGGGTAATCAGGGCGGCGGCCGCACAATTTATGAACATGTCGATCCTCGTTTTCGCGGGCCCAAACCAGGATGATTGCTGGCCAGACTAGGCAGCAGGCTGACAGGCGATTATCACAGGGTGACGACCAAAAGAGGAGAAACGCATGGCGAAGGGTTATTGGATCGCGCAGAACGACGTCAAGGATCCCGAGACGTACAAGAAATACCTCGCCGGCAGCGCCGCTGCGTTTGTCAAATACGGCGCCAAATTCCTCGTGCGCGGGGGACGCCATTCGGCGCTTCAGGGCAATATCCGCTCGCGTCAGGTGCTGATCGAGTTCGAGAGCTACGAGCAGGCGCTCGCCTGTTTCAATTCGCCCGAATATCAGGACGCCGCCCAATATCGCAAAAGCGCGGCTGATGGCGACATCGTGATCGTCGAGGGCGCTGAATAGACAAGCTTTCTTTACAGGGCGTCTTTTGGCAAGTTTGCTTGGCAAGTCTCCTTGGCAAGCCCGCCTTGCGGCGGCTATAGAGCCGCTGACTATTGCCTCAACCAGAGTGGAGCCGCCGGTGGAATCGTCCAAAAGCCAGATGCGCCTCGTCGTTGCCGGCGCGGCAGGCCGAATGGGGCGCATGCTCGTGCAGGCGATCCATGCCTCGCAGGGGGCAGTTCTCGTCGGCGCGCTTGAGCGCCCCGGCTCCAGCGCTTTGGGGCTGGACGCTGGTGAGTTGGCGGGAATTGGCGCCTGCGGCGTGCTGATTTCCGATGATCCATTGAACGTGCTCGCCAAAGCTGACGGATTGATCGACTTCACCACGCCCGACACCACGATCGCGCTGGCGGGAATCGCCGCGCAGGCCCGCATCGTTCACGTCATCGGCACGACCGGCATGGGCGAGACCCATCTGGCGGCGCTGGAGGCGGCGGGACGTCATGCCGTAATCGTACGCTCGGGCAATATGAGCCTTGGCGTCAATCTTCTCGCGGGCCTCGTGCGCAAGGTCGCGGCGACGCTTGGGGTCGATTACGATATTGAGATCGTCGAAATGCACCATCGCATGAAGGTTGATGCGCCCTCGGGTACGGCTTTGATGCTTGGGGAAGCTGCGGCTGCGGGGCGCGGCGTATCGTTGCCTGAGCAATCGGTGCGCTCGCGCGATGGCCATACCGGCGCCCGGCGCGATGGCGACATCGGCTTTGCAGCGCTACGCGGCGGCACGGTGGTGGGCGATCACGACGCTGTTTTCGCGGGGCCGGGCGAGCGGTTGATTCTCAGCCACCGCGCCGAAGACCGCAGCATTTTCGCCCGCGGCGCCGTGCGCGCCGCCCTCTGGGGCCACGGGCGCAAGCCGGGCCAATATTCCATGGCCGACGTCCTCGGCCTGTCCGATCTCTGATACGCCAATCCCACTTATGGAGCCGCCTGAATGGACCGCACGCTAGTTCTTATCCGCCATGGCCAGAGCGACTGGAATCTCAAGAATCTGTTCACCGGCTGGAAAGACCCCGATCTGACGCCTGTGGGGATTGAGGAAGCGCGCGCCGCCGGTCAGCGCCTCAAGGCCATTGGCGTGGGCTTTGACAAAGTGTTCACCTCCGCCCTGACGCGCGCGCAAAACACCACCCGGCTGGTGCTCGAGGAGCTTGGCCAGTCACATCTTGCTGTTGTGCGCGACAAGCAGCTCAACGAGCGCGATTACGGCGACCTGTCTGGACTCAACAAGGCTGAAGCCTCGAAGAAATGGGGCGACGAACAGGTGATGATCTGGCGCCGGTCCTACGAGATTCCTCCTCCCGGCGGCGAGAGCCTGCGCGACACCCTGGCCCGCGTGCTTCCCTATTATTGCCAGGACATCCTGCCCTGCGTGCTGCGCGGCGAGCGCACCGTGGTTGTTGCGCATGGCAATTCGCTGCGCGCGCTGCTGATGGTGCTGGAGCGTGCCACGCCCGAGACGATCCCCCATATCGAACTGGCGACCGGCGTTCCCGTCGTCTACCGTCTTCGCGCGGATTCGACGGTTGAATCGAAGCAGGTTCTGGAGGCGTAGGGACTATCCTGCACCTCCTCGAGCGTCATCCCGGCGATGGCCGGGACCCACGACAGGCTGCGAACGTGCGGCCTGCCGTGGATGGCCGCCGTCACGACCAAGACGTGGTTGGTTCAACCCACAAACCCCGCCCCCAAAGCCTCCATCTGTGCGCGGAAGCTGGGGTAGCTGGTTGCGATCATCGCGGCGTCGTCCACTTGCACCGGCTGTTGCGACGCCATCCCCAGCACCAGAAAGCTCATCGCGATCCGGTGATCGAGGTGGGTGGCGACCATTCCGCCGCCGCGCACGGAGGGCGCGCCTGTCACGACAAGATCGTCGCCCTCGATGCGGTGGGAAATGCCATTTGCCTCCAGCCCTGCAGATATTGCGGCGAGACGGTCTGATTCCTTCACCCGTAATTCCGACAGCCCGTTCATGCGAGTCTGCCCGCTGGCGAACGCCGCCGCCACCGCCAGCACCGGATATTCGTCGATCATGGCTGGCGCGCGCGAGGCGGGAACGTCCACGCCTTTGAGCGCGCTGTGGCGCACGCGCAGATCGGCGACGTCCTCGCCGCCCTCAATGCGCGGGTTCAGGACCTCCATCCGGGCGCCCATTTCCTGCAACGTCGTGATCAGCCCGATTCGCAGCGGGTTCATCATCATGCCTTCGATCACCACGTCGGAGCCGGGGACGATGAGCGCGGCCACCAGAGCGAACGCGCCGGACGAAGGGTCAGCGGGCACGATCACGTCGCGCGCCTTCAGCTCGGGACGGCCCTCGAGCGTGATTCGCCGACCGTGCGGACCATCGGGAACGCTGCTGATTCGGGCGCCGAAATAGGCCAGCATTTTCTCGGTGTGGTCACGCGAGGCTTCCGTTTCAATCACAATTGTTCGGCCCGGAGAGTTCAGCCCCGCCAGCAGGATTGCTGATTTGAGCTGCGCCGAGGGCACCGGCGTGCGGTATTCAATCGGCACCGGCGCGCCGGTGCCGGTGAGCGTGATCGGACAGCGGCCGCCCTCGGCCTGGGAGACGACGAGCGCCCCCATCAGGGTGAGGGGATCGAGAATGCGCCGCATCGGTCGCTTGCGCAGGGAAGCGTCGCCATCGAACGTGGCGGTGATCGGGTGGCCGCCGACCAGCCCCATCATCAGCCGCGTGCCTGTGCCCGCATTGCCGAAATCAAGTGCCTCCCTGGGGGCCAGCAGCGAGCCTATGCCGCAACCGTCGACCTGCCATTGGCCGGGGCCGAGCCGCTCGACGCGAGCGCCCAGAGCGCCGCAGGCGGCGGCGGTGCGCAAAACGTCGTCGCCCTCAAGCAGACCTTCGATTTTTGTGCGACCCTTCGCCAGCAGGCCCAGGATGAGCGCACGATGGGAGATCGACTTGTCGCCGGGCGGACGCAGTCGGCCTTT
>CANJPM010000067.1 GCA_947476075.1 Beijerinckiaceae bacterium | reverse complement strand
GGGCATCGTCATTTCAGGCATTGAGCGCGCGTTAAATATTATGTCGCTTATTTGCGTATGAATGTAACCATATTCATGCTTCGTTAAGGCTCAGTCGTGCTTTTGTCTGCTTGCGCGCAAATTGATCGGTCGCCGTCATATTGGCGACAGATCAATTTGCCATTTCAGCGTGCGTCCAAGAAGGACGCATGAGCAGACCGGAGCGGAAGACATTGCACATCAGTGCGAAACGTGAAGTTGAGGGCCGTGAGATTGCGGCCGAGATTGGCCCTATCAGCGCCGTCTCGGCATGGCATGGAGAATGGACGTCGGGCGATTGCTACAAAGACAGCGCGCTTGAAAAGTTGAAGCGCCTCGCCAAAGAATTTGAGGCCGATGCGATCGTCGGATTGAATTACACAATTGACGACGTGGTGGAGAACGATCTCGCGCCTCTGCCCTTGAAGCGCGTGAACGTCAGCGGCATGGCCGTGAAACTGGCGCGCGCGTCCTGAGCTAGCTCCCCTCATCCGGCTTTTGCTGACGCAAACGCCGCCTTCTCTCGCCTTGGGGAGAAGGAAAGAGGCGCAAAGCGCGAGGGATGAGCGTGTTCTACAGCCCGCTGGCGGCCAGCAATTCGGCCTGGTGGTTCGTAATCAGAGGCTCGATCACTTCGTCCAGCGATTCCCCCGTAATCACGCGATCCAGTTTGTAGAGCGTCAGCTCGATGCGGTGATCGGTGACGCGGCCCTGCGGGAAATTGTAGGTGCGGATGCGCTCCGAGCGGTCGCCAGAACCGACTTGCGACTTGCGGTCGGCGGCCCGTTCGGCGTCCAGCGTGCGGCGCTGGTCGTCGTAGAGGCGCGCGCGCAAAAGCCCTAAAGCGCGGGCCTTGTTTTTATGTTGCGAGCGCTCGTCCTGCACGAACACCACGACGCCGGTGGGCAGATGGGTGATGCGGATCGCAGATTCTGTTTTGTTGACGTGCTGGCCGCCCGCTCCCTGCGCGCGCATGGTGTCGATCTTCAAATCTGCATCGTTGATTTCGAAATCGACTTCCTGCGCTTCGGGCAGAACCGCGATTGTGGCGGCCGAGGTGTGGATGCGCCCCTGCGTCTCGGTGGCGGGCACGCGCTGCACGCGGTGGACGCCCGATTCAAACTTCATGCGCGCGAACACGCCGCGTCCATTGATCGAGGCGATGATTTCCTTGAACCCGCCCGCCGTGCCCTCGCTCATCGACAGAACTTCGACTTTCCAGCCGTGTAATTCCGCATAGCGCGCGTACATGCGAAACAGATCGCCGGCGAACAAAGCCGCCTCGTCGCCGCCGGTGCCTGCGCGCACTTCCAGAATTGCGCCGCCCTCGTCGGCTGCGTCCTTGGGCAGCAGCGCAATTTGCAGTTCGCGCTCAAGCGCCTCCACCCGCGAATTGGCGTCCTCCACTTCAGCCTCTGCCAGCTCGCGCATGTCGCGGTCGGTTGAGGGATCGGCGAGCATGGCTTGCGCGCCCGCACAATCGTCGAGCGCCTGGCGCCATGCATTGATGGTGACGCATAAAGGCTCGATCTCGGAGAGCTCGCGCGACAGCGCGCCAAACTCGCTTCCCGTCGCGCCCTGCGAAAGCTTGCCTTCGATTTCGTCGCGACGACGCAGAATGAGATTGAGTTTATCCTGGGGCAGCATGGGTTTTCCAAATGCGAAGGCACAGAGCGGCGGGCCTGACTACAAGGGCAAGGCGCAGACTGGGGCGGCGCCTGGCTACAAGGGAACGCCCTTGGCCTCGGCATAGGCGCGCAATTTATCGCGCAACGAGGGCGCGCCGTCCTGTTGCGCGATCAATTCCGCAACGATTTCGCAGATTTCGCCTGCGTCCATCGCAAGGATTGCGGCCTTCACCGGGCCGATGCTGGCGGGCGACATCGACAGGCCGCGATAGCCAATGCCGATAAGCGCCATCGCCTCCAGCGCGCGCCCGCCAATCTCGCCGCACAGCGTCACTGATTTGCCAGCCGCTGCGCCCTTTTGCGCAATGCTTTGCAGCGCACGCAGAACCGGCGCCGACAGCACGTCAAAACGCTCCGAAACGCGGCGGTTGTCACGGTCGGCGGCGGTGAGATATTGGACCAGATCGTTCGAACCCACCGATATGAAATCGACGCGCGCGAGCAATTCGTCGAGTTGCCACAACAGCGCCGGCACTTCCACCATCACGCCGAGCTTCAGGTCTGCCGGCATTTCGTATTTGTGCAGCGACAAATGCGCGATCTCGTGCTCAACGAGCTTCTTTGCGGCGTCGAATTCCGACACCATCGTGATCATCGGGAACATGATCCGCAATTGGCGGCCGGCGCCCGCGCGCAGCAAAGCGCGCAATTGCGAGCGCAGCAGGCCGGGACGATCAAGCCCGATGCGGATCGCGCGCCAGCCCAAAGCCGGGTTTTCCTCCTCATACGTCTGCATGTAGGGAAGAATTTTATCGCCGCCGATGTCGAGCGTGCGGAACGTGACGGAGCCGTCGACGACCGATTCCAGCACCTGCCTGTAGAGCGCATATTGCTGCTCAAGACGTGGAAACTGGGGCGCCAGCATGAATTGCAATTCGGTGCGAAACAGCCCGATGGAAGCCACGCCCGTTTCTGCCAGATGCTGCACGTCCACCAGCAAGCCTGCGTTCATCGCGAGGTCGATTTTGACGCCGTCGCGGGTGATTGCGGGGACGTCGCGCAGCTCCTGATATTGCTCCTGCCTGCGCGCGCGCAGACGCGCCTTCTCGCGATAGGCGGCCTCGACGTCTGGCTGCGGGCGCACCTGCACTTCGCCCGCGCCGCCGTCGATGATGATTGAATCGCCCTGCTCGACAAGGCTGGTGATGTTGTTGACGTCGCCAACGGTTGGGATGCCCAGCGAGCGCGCGACGATCGCCACATGGCTTGAATTGCCTGCGTCCTCCAGAACGAGGCCGCGCAGGCGACGCCGGTCATATTCGAGCAGCGCCGCCGGCCCCATGCTGCGGGCCACCAGAATGGCGTTGTCAGGCAGCGTTTCGGGCGGGGCGATCAGCGCCTGTCCGGTGAGCTGGTGCAAAAGCCGGTTGGCGAGGTCGTCGAGATCGTGCAGGCGCTCGCGCAGATAGGGGTCGGTCTGGCGTTGCAGCCGCGCGCGGGCGTCGTTTTGCACGCGCTCGACTGCGGCCTCCGCCGTAATGCCGGTCGAGACCGCCTCGCGCAGGCGGCGCAGCCAACCGCGATCATTGGCGAACATGCGGAAGGTTTCCAGCACTTCGCGATGATCGCCCGCCGAGCCGTCGCCGTCGAGCAATTGGTCGATGTTGGCGCGCATGGCCTCGATCGATTCCCCAAGGCGCTCCAGTTCGCGATTTGTGTCCTCGGCCACGATCTGCGTGACGACCACGCGCGGCTGATGCAACACGACATGGCCAAGGCCCACGCCATCGGCCACCGCCGAGCCTTTGAGCGCCAGCGGGCGACGCGCGGCGATCTCGGCGCCCGGACGCACGATCGCCTGCAGCTCGCCAGATGCGATCATCTCGGCCAGCAGCATCGCGATGGTTTCGAGAACCTCGATCTCTTCTTCCGAATAGGTGCGCTTGACGCTGTTTTGCACCACCAGCACGCCCAGCGTATTGCCGCCGCGCAGAATCGGCACGCCCAGGAAGGAATTGTAGATTTCTTCGCCCGTCTCAGGCCTGTAGGAGAAGGCGGGATGGGCTTGCGCGTCGTTGAGCGACAGCGGCTCGGCGGTTTTGGCGATGAGGCCGACAAGGCCCTCGCCCGAGCGCATAGTGGTCTGATGCACGGCTTCGCGCTTCAGACCCTCGGTGGCGAACAGCTCCAGACGCAGATCGGCCCGCAGCACATAGACCGAGCACACCTCGGCCACCATGTTTGCGGCGATGTGCACGACGATGCGATCAAGGCGCGCCTGTGCGTTCACCGGCTCCGCCATGACTTCGCGGAGTCGGCGCAGCAGCAGGCGGGGTCCGCCGAGCGCGCCGCGCGTGGTCATAAATGAAACGTCCTTCCGCCGCCTCTGATGAGACGGCCCCTGTCAGCCTATAGCCAATAGGGGAGGGCGCCCGCAAGGCGCTTCGGGCGCTATAATGGCGAAGTTGACGTCGCCTGAAGCTTGAGCGCGCCAAGCTTTGCAAGATCAAGCGCGAGAATGGGGGGCTCGACGGGCAGGCGCGTGAAGCCGTGATGCAGGTCTACGCCACCTTGTCGAGCCCATAAAGCGAGTGCAGCGTGCGCACGGCCAGCTCGGTGTAATCCTTGTCGATCAGCACCGAGAACTTGATTTCGCTGGTGGTGATGGCGCGGATGTTGACGCCCTTTTCGGCCAGAGCCCGGAAGGCGCGGGCGGCCACGCCTGCGTGGCTGCGCATGCCAACCCCGATGGCGGAGATTTTCACCACGTCGGTGGCGCCTTCAATCGCCTGATAGGCGATTTCAGGCTTGAGTTTGGTCAGCAGCGCCATGGCGCGCTCGTAATCGGCGGCCTGCACGGTGAACGTCATGTCCGTGGTCATCGCCTCGCCGTTGCCGGTCTGGCCCGAGACTGTCTGGCCCGAGACGACCTGAATGATCATGTCGACGTTGATGTTCTGGTCGGCGAGCGGGCCGAATATGGCTGCGGCCACGCCGGGCTTGTCGGCCACGCGGCGCAACGTGATCTGGGCTTCGTCCTTGGAGAAGGCGATGCCGGTGACGACCTGCTGTTCCACGATCTCCTCCTCTTCACAAATGAGCGTGCCGGGCCGGGGATCGGCCGGATCGTCGAACGACGAGCGCACGAAGGTGCGCACCTTGTGCAGCATGGCGATTTCCACCGAGCGCACCTGAAGCACTTTTGAGCCCAGCGAGGCCATTTCGAGCATTTCCTCGAACGACACCTTGTCGAGCTTGCGGGCCTTTGGCACCACGCGCGGGTCGGTGGTGTAGACGCCGTCCACATCCGTATAAATGTCGCAGCGCTCGGCGCCGATGGCGGCGGCCACCGCCACGGCGCTGGTGTCCGAGCCGCCGCGCCCCAGCGTCGTAAGGCGGCCGGTTTGCGCATGCATGCCCTGAAAGCCCGCGATCACGGCGACTTCGCCGTTGGCGAAGCTCGCGTTCAGACGGGCGGGGTCAATCGATTCAATGCGCGCCGAGCCATGAGCGTCCGAGGTGAGCACGGGAACTTGCCAGCCTTGCCACGAGCGGGCTGGGATGCCCATTTCCTGCAGCACGAGCGCCAGCAGGCCGGACGTGACCTGCTCGCCGGAGGCGACGACCGCGTCGTATTCGCGCGGGTCGTAGATTTTCGAGGATTCCTGGACCCAGCCGACAAGCTCGTTCGTTTTGCCCGACATGGCGGACACGACGACAGCAACTTGATAGCCAGCCTCGACCTCGCGCCGCACATGGGCGGCCACGTTGCGGATGCGCTCTATATTGGCGACGGACGTGCCGCCGAATTTCATCACCAGACGGGCCATGATCGCCAGATTGCAGAGCCGGGCGGCTTGTGAAAAGGAACGCGCGACGTTTTCGCCGCTCGCAGCCCCTTGAAAGGGCGCGTATAGATAACTTGCTGCGAGCACGTGTCAACGTCGCCGCACATCGCCCCGGGAGTTTACGATGTCAGCGTCAGGATCTTCGCAAGGGACTTCGCAAGAGACTTCGCAAGCCCGGCAGGACTCTTCCATCGACCAGAGCGAGGTCGACCAGTTCGAGCGCCTTGGAGCGCAATGGTGGAGGCATGACGGCCCCATGGGCGCGCTGCATCAGCTCAATCCCGTGCGCGTGCGCTGGATGCGCGACGCCATGATCGACCATTTCGCAGCAATCGACGGCAGCGCGCGCGATCAGAATTCGTTCCGTTCGCTGGAAGGCCTGACGATTCTGGACGTGGGCTGCGGCGGCGGCATCTTGAGCGAGCCGTTGGCGCGCATGGGAGCAAAGGTCACGGGCATCGATCCAGCGCCGGGCAATGTCGAGATCGCCCGCGCGCATGCGGACGAGACCGGCGTCGAGGTCGATTATCGCGCCGTCACCGTTGAATCGCTGGCGGAGGCGGGCGCGCGATTTGACGTTGTGTGCGCAATGGAAGTGGTGGAGCATGTGCGCGAGCCCGCGCAATTCATCCAGACGGCGACCTCGCTGGTGAAGCCGGGCGGATTGTTTTTCGCCTCCACGCTCAACCGCACATTGAAGTCGTTCGCGCTGGCTATTGTGGGCGCCGAATATGTGCTGCGCTGGGTGGCTCCGGGCACGCATAGCTGGGATAAGTTCGTTACGCCGCGCGAGCTGGAAGACTGGATCGCGGCAGGCGGTCCCGATCACGGGCTCGATCTCTACGCCATGACCGGAATGGCCTATTCGCCATGGAACCGCTCCTGGGACGTCTCTCGTGACATGGACGTGAATTACATGGTCGTTGCGCGCCGCCTGATGCAAATGGCGTAAGGCGGCGCGCGCAGCTTAGGGCCAATAGGGCGATTGGCATTGCTGGCGGCGTCCATTGTAAGGCTGGAACGTGTTGTCATACGCCCGATAGGAGCGATAACGGCCATAGCACCATTGCGCATGGGAGCTTGGCGACGCGCCGCCGTCAACGGGATAGACGTCGTTGTAATAGGGCCAATAGTCGTTCCAGTAGAGCCCGCCTGCGAACGCCGCCGCCGGATACCACCAGCCATTACGCCAGCGATAGCCCGGCCGGTGATGGCGGTCGCCCTTGTGACCCCGGTAATAGCCTTCGCGAATTTGCCCCCGCGGCTGGCGCGCCTGTCCGACCGGTCTTATCTGGTCGCCGCGGCGAACGCCCAAAGGCCCGGTAATTTGCGGTCTGCCCATTGGCGCGAGCTGGCGGTTCACGCCTGGTCGCGCACCCGGTCCCTGGCCGTAAAAACCGCCGCGGGGCGCTAGCGCGCCAAAGCCTGGGCGAGGGCCAAACCCGCCGCCGCCGATGGCGGGGCCGCGAAAGCCGCCACCGCCAAAAGCCGGCGCGCCTCCAAAGCCTCCTCCACCGCCAAAGCCCCGGCCTCCGCCTCCCAAACCTCCGCCTCCACGGCCGCCTCCGCCCCCGCCAAATCCGCCGCCAAATCCGCCGCCAAATCCGCCGCCATGACCGCCGCCATGACCGCCGCGACCCTGAACCTCAATCAGCAAATTTTGCAGCGGGCTGTGCATCAGCTCCGCCTTCATGGGTGAGGCTGGAAACGCTGCGGCGGGGCTGATTAAATGAACAGGGACGCAAAGGCTGAGCGCTGCTGCAAAGCAGGCGCGTGTCACGTTTTGTTTCATGATGGCGCTCCGTGGTCGTCCCCAATTCCAGTTTGGTCAAACGGCTTGGTGCGAGGCCCAGTTCCTGAATTAAAAGATGAACTCAAAAGGGGGATGCGCGTTTCCTTGATACGCACAAAGATCAGGGAGAGGTTCTCTTTGGAGTCATAGTGAGGCCACCTTCGGCATTATAGATTGCGTGGTCGCCCGATCCTACAATCGGCCTTGTTGCACAGAGGTCTTTCTCATTCATGCGTCGCATGGGGGCAGGCTTCATCGGAGGCTGATCCATGGAAGTCCGGTTCATGAAAATCGTGCGGGCCAAACTGTTTGTGTTCCGCAAGCCGCACGTTTTATGTTTGCTCACGCTTGCAGCATTTGGCTTCAGCGCCAGTGCGAACGCCGCCGGAATCTATGGCGTGTGGGCGAGCGAGGCTTCAAGCTGCGACAAAATTTTTACGCGCAAAGGAAATCAGACGTCGTTCGCGACGGATTCTGATTCTTATGGAAGCGGGCTGATCATTGAGGGTAAGCGCATCACCGGAAAAATGGGCAGATGCGTTATCGGCAATGTGAAGAGAGAGAGAAACACGTTCCATCTGTTCTCCCTCTGCGCGAGCGACATTTCGGAGGAGCCCTTGCAGGTGAGTCTTCGCCTTATCAGCGAAAACAAGATCACCCGCATTTTCCCCGACATCCCCGAAATGGAGACCGAATACTTTCGGTGTCCATCGAAGTGAGGCGATAAAAGTCAAGAAAACTGGTTCGTCGCTTCACAATGAGTGAGGAGTAGTGAAATGAAAACGCTTTCAAAACACGTGGGCTCGCTTGGGTTTGCGACGCTTGCTGGCCTTGCGGTCACAGCATTGTTTGCGCCTGCGGCGCAGGCGCAAGTCCGGAGCGACCAGGTGCTGGGCGTGCCTGTCGTCGTGTTGGTTTCGGAGGACCCCGGCTGGACCTATCGCACGCCGTTCCGGCCAGACCTGATCGTGCGTCAGGGCTCAGGCCGTAATTGCAACACCACCTACGAGCAAACGATGACGACGGACGGCCTCGTCTGGCGTCCGTTGGTCATGTGCCCGATCCAGGATTGAGGGCGACTGCCCAAATGCAGACGCCAAAACGAGCGTAATGCATGCGCCTTCCTCCCCCCAAGGGGGAGGGAGGCGTTTGCAAATTTTGAAACTGTTAATTTCGGTCTTCGGGCAGAACAGGAACGGGCATCACCGGAACGCCCTCCTCCCACAATTCTCTGGCTTGCGCGATTGTCGCTTCCCCGCGAATGGCGAGCTGCGGGATGTCGCCATCGTTCATCTTGCGCGCTTGCTCGACAAATCCCGCACCGACGTCCACGGTATTTTCGGCGATTTTGGCGTGCAGGTCGCGGATCATGTCGCGCATTGCGCGCTGCTTGTCGTCCAGCAGGGGCGCCGATTGCGAAGCGATGGTCCGGGCTTCAGGCTCCTGAACTGGCGCCCCGCCTTTCGCGCCGTCGATAAAAGCATTGCGCGCCTTGCGTTTTGAGGTCGAAATCGAGGGCGCCATCAGCGCCTTGTCCACCTGCGTCGAGCCGCAATGGGGGCATTCCACCTGACCGCGTTTGGCCTGCTGCTCATAGGCCAGCGAATCCGAGAACCAGCTCTCGAATTCATGCCCCTGTTTGCAGGCCAAGGCGTATTTGATCATTTGGCGCCCTTCAGCCGGCCAGCAGCGCGTCGAGCTTGCCCGCGCGCTCCAGCGCATGCAGATCGTCGCAGCCGCCGACATGCGCCTGGCCGATGAAAATTTGCGGCACGGTCCAGCGGCCGCCCGCGCGCTCGGCCATTTTCTCCTGACCCGCAGAATCGCCGTCGACAGAGATTTCCTCGAAGGCGGCGCCTTTTTTGTTCAGGAGCGCCTTGGCGGCCTGACAATAGCCGCAGGTGGATTTCGTATAGATCGTAATCGCCGGCATCGCTTGGGAACCTTCACGTGGAAACGTTTCAACCCTCTATATGGGGTATTCAATTTCCGCTCACAACCCGCGCGAAAACCAGCGTGTCCACATTGGTCGCGCCCGCCCGCAGCAGAACGCGGGCTGCGGCGTTGCATGTGGCCCCGGACGTCATCACGTCGTCCACCAGCACGATGCGACGACCGACGATTTTTGCGGCGTCGGGCGTGCGGAAGGCGCCTTGCACATTATCCGCGCGCTGGGTTCGGGTCAGGCCGACTTGCGGCGGCGTCTTTTTGACGCGCACCAGCGCCAGCGGATCGTGCGGCGCGCCGCTGGCCTTCGAGATTGCGGCGGCCAATGCGGCGGCCTGATTGAAACGCCGCGAAAACAGGCGCCCGCGATGGAGCGGCACGGGCACCAGGAGGTCGGCGCTCTCCAGCAATTGCGCACCGGCGCGCGCCATCCAGGCGCCCATTGGGCCCGCATAATCAATGCGATCTGAATATTTCAGCGCGTGCACCAGACGCCGCGCCGGCCCGTCCTGATAAAGCATGACAGCCCGCGCCCGGCTCCAGACCGGAGGGTCCGACAGCACCTGCGGCGAGAGCAGCCCCGCCCCCAGGTCCTGCGCGAACGGGACGCCGGAGCGCTCGCAATAGGGACGTTCGATAAAAGGCGCCAAAGCCCAGCACTGCGCGCATAAAAAGCCGTTTTGCTCCACCGCGCCGTGACAGGCTGGGCAGGCGGAGGGGTAGATCGCCTCAAGCGCCCGCTGGCCCGCGCGCCGGATGATTTTACGCAGCGCTTGGGCGCACCATTGCGCGCGGGCTGAGGTTTGCTCAACGTCGCTCATGCTTCAGCTTACGCCAGTTCCGCCCAGCGCGCCATGCTTTGACCGGCGGCGGCGGGAGCTGCATAAGCAGGCGATGAACACGCCCGCCTCAACGTCTGGTCCGCCACGCATTTTCGACCGCGCTCTTGGCCGTTTGCGTCTTGCCCGCGCATTTGCGGCTGGTCCTGCGACCTTCCTGCTGGAGCGCGTCGCGGCGGATATGGGCGAACGGCTCGACGCCATCCTGCGTCCGTTTCCGCGCGCGCTCGATCTGGCCACCCCTGGCCCGCAACTGGCGGCGATGCTGGCGTGCAGGCCCGGCGAGCGTAGGATCACCCGCCTTGCGCCAATCCAGCAGGTTCTCGGCGAGGGCCCGTGGACGGGGCTGGTGGGCGACGAGGAGGCGCTGCCGTTCAGTTCGGAGAGTTTCGATCTGATCGTCTCAGGCCTTGCGCTGCAATCTGTCAACGATCTGCCTGGCGCGCTCATGCAGGCGCGGCGCGCGCTTGCGCCCGACGGATTGTTTCTCGCCTGCATGATTGGCGGGCGCACGCTGGAGGAATTGCGCATTGCTCTTGCGGCGGCCGAAGAGGAGATCATGGGCGGCGTCTCGCCGCGCGTCTCGCCGCTGGCCGACATCCGCGATATGGGCTCACTGTTGCAGCGCGCGGGCTTTGCGCTGCCGGTGACGGACCTTGATTCGATCATCGTGCGCTATTCAAGCGTGTTGGGGCTGATGGCTGATTTACGCGCCATGGGGGCGACCAACGCGCTCGTGGAGCGGCTGCGCAAGCCTGCGCGCAGGGAGGTTTTTCTGCGCGCGGCGCAAATATACGCGCAGCGCTTCTCTGATCCCGACGGTCGCGTGCGCGCAACCTTTGAGGTCATCTGGCTATCGGGTTGGGCGCCCCACGAGAGCCAGCAGAAACCGCTGGCCCCGGGTTCGGCGAAGATGCGGCTGGCTGACGCTCTGGGCGCCAAAGAGCAGAAGCTGCCCGAGTAAGGCAAGAGAGCGCTCTGACTTCACGAGAGCGTCCTGGCTTTCAGCCCAGACCGGGCGCCAGTTTGAACGGGGCTTCCGTCTTTGCTTTAATCTCCTCAAGCGTCACGCCGTCGGCCAGTTCAAGCAGGGTCAAGCCGTCGGCTCCCTTTTTGTCGACCTGAAACACGCCCAGATCCGTCACGATCAGATCGACCACGCCGGCGCCGGTCAGCGGCAGCGTGCAGCGATTGAGCAATTTCGGGCCGTCCTTGGCCACGTGCTCCATCACCACGACGACCTTTTTCACACCCGCCACAAGGTCCATGGCGCCGCCCATGCCCTTGACCATTTTGCCCGGAATCATCCAGTTCGCCAGATCGCCGTTCTGGGCCACCTGCATGGCGCCCAGAATCGACAGATCGATATGGCCGCCGCGAATCATCGCAAACGAATCGGCGCTGGAGAAATAGCTCGTGGTCGGCAATTGCGTGACCGTCTGCTTGCCCGCGTTGATGAGGTCGGGGTCTTCCTCGCCCTCAAAGGGGAAGGGGCCCATGCCGAGCATGCCGTTCTCGCTTTGCAGCTGAACGCTAACACCTTCGGGGATGTAGTTTGAGACGAGCGTCGGGATGCCGATGCCCAGATTGACGTAAAAACCGTCTTTCAGTTCACGGGCCGCACGGGCGGCCATTTGTTCACGGGTCCAGGGCATATCAGACCTCCTCGCCGGTTCCAGCCGGGATCGGCGCATCGGCGCGTTTGCGGGTGGTGCGGAACTCGACGCGCTTTGGGGCGTCCGGCGCATGGACGATGCGGTTCACATAAATGCCCGGCGTGTGGATATGGTCGGGATCAATCGAACCGGCGGGCACGAGATGCTCAACCTCGACAATGGTGATCTTGCCGGCGGTGGCCATCATCGGGTTGAAATTGCGCGCTGTCTTGCGAAAAACCAGATTGCCTTCGGTGTCGGCCTTCCAGGCGTGGACGATGGCGAGATCTGCGGTCAGCGCGCGCTCCATGACGTAAAGTTCGCCGTCGAATTCGCGGACTTCTTTGCCCTGCGCGATGATTGTGCCGACGCCGGTCTTGGTGAAGAAGGCGGGAATGCCGGCGCCGCCTGCACGAATGCGCTCGGACATCGTGCCCTGCGGGGTAAATTCAAGCTCCAGCTCGCCGGCCAGATATTGCTGGGCGAAGATTTTGTTCTCGCCCACATAAGACGAGATCATTTTCCTGATCTGGCGGCTCTCAAGCAGTCGGCCAAGGCCAATGCCGTCTACGCCAGCGTTGTTGGAGATTACGGTGAGATTCTTCGCGCCTGATTCGAGGATCGCCTCGGCCAGAATTTCAGGGATTCCGCAAAGGCCAAAGCCGCCCGACATGATCGTCATGCCGTCCTTGATGACGTCGGCCATTGCGGCGCGCGCGTCGGGATAAACCTTGTTCATGGTGCATGCACCTTATCTGGAGCGCCATGCTCTGGAACGCTTCTGGGATAGCGACTTTAGATTTAACTGCGCGCGCGCCAGAAACCAAGGAGAAGCTGAGTTTGGCCGCCCGGCTTCCAGACGGGTGGCGCGGCGCGGCGCGCTCCACTATACCGAAGGCGTCGAATTGAGCCGGGTTTTCCGGTCGGAACAGGCACATTGCATGGCGATACTGCGCATATATTTCCGCGTTCTTGGCATGCTTGGCGCAGAAAAGCGCCTTGCGATCATGCTCATCGCCGCCAATCTCGCGCTTGCCGTGGCGCAATTTGCCGAACCGGTGCTCTTTGGCCGCATCATTGACGCGTTGACCGGCTCGGCGGGCGACCCCGGTAAAGTCACATGGGCCCAGCTCGGCAATCTGATCTGGCTGTGGATCGCCTTTGGCCTGTTCACCATCGCCGCCGCCGTTCTGGTGGCGCTGCACGCCGATCGTCTGTCGCATCGGCGCAGGCTGGTGGTGATGGCGGAGTTTTTCGAGCACGTTCTGCATCTGCCTTTGGGCTTTCACACCGGCGTGCATTCCGGTCGTTTGCTGAAAACGATGCTCGACGGCTCCGGCGGCATGTCGAGCGTGTGGCTGTCGTTCTTCAGAGAGCATTGCGCCTCGTTCGTGTCGTTGTTCGTTTTGCTGCCCGCGACCATGTTCCTCAACTGGCGCCTTGGCGCGCTGCTCGTGGTGCTGGTGTTCGTGTTCGGCGCCATCACCGCCTATGTGTTTCATTATACCGAGAGCCTGCAGGGCAAGGTCGAAACCTATCACACCGATCTGGCCGAGCGCGCGTCCGACGCTTTGGGCAATATCGCCATCATCCAGAGTTTTACGCGCGTCGAGGCGGAGGCGGTCTCGATGCGGCGCATATCGGATGCGTTGCTCAAGGCGCAAATGCCGGTGCTGTCGTGGTGGGCGATTGCGGCCGTGGCCACGCGCGCATCCGCCACACTCACCATTCTCGCGGTGTTTCTGCTGGGCACATGGCTGTTCATGCAGGGGCTGGCGACGATTGGCGAGATCGTCATGTTCATGAATTTCGCCGGGCTGCTCGTCGGCAAGCTTGAAGCGACGGTCACATTCGCAAACTGGCTGTTCATGCTGGCGCCAAAGCTGCGCGAATATTTCGACGTGCTCGACGCCCAGCCCGGCGTGCGCGACGGTCCCGATGCGCGCGAAATAGGCAAGCTGACAGGCCGCGTGGCGTTTGAGAGCGTTACGTTCTCTTATGATTCGCGCCGCACCGCCGTGAAGGACGTGTCGTTCGTCGTCGAGCCCGGCCAGACGGTGGCGCTGGTGGGCGCGACGGGCTCGGGCAAATCGACCACGCTTGGCTTGTTGCATCGCGTGTTCGATCCCAATGGCGGGCGCGTCACTATCGATGGAATCGACATTCGCGACATGACGCTGATGTCGCTGCGCCGTAACATCGGCGTGGTGTTTCAGGAGCCGATGCTGTTTGCGCGCTCGATTGAGGAAAACCTGCGCATCGGCAAGCCCGACGCCACCGACCAGGAGATCGCGCTGGCGCTGGAGCGTGCGCAGGCGAGCGATTTCGTGGCCCGTCAATCCGATGGTCTGGCGACCATCGTGGGTGAGCGCGGCCGCACCCTGTCGGGCGGCGAACGCCAGCGCGTCTCCATCGCGCGCGCTTTGCTGAAAGACCCGCCGATCCTGATCTTCGACGAGGCCACCAGCGCGCTCGACGCGACCACGGAACGTCTGTTGCAGGCGGCGTTAGAGGCCGCCACGCAGGGCCGCACGACATTCGTGATCGCGCATCGCCTCGCCACGATCCGCAACGCCGATCGCATTTTTGTGTTCGACCAGGGACAAGTGGTCGAGACGGGAAGCTTTGAAGAATTGGTGGCGCTGAACGGGCGCTTCGCGGAACTCGCCCGCGCACAATTCATGGCCGACGCTGTGGCCAAAGAGGGGATTGCGCCGGCGAAGTAGCGAATAGCGAGTTGAAGGAAGAATCCCTCATCCGTCACGCTTCACGCGCCACCTTCTCCCGCAAGCGGGAGAAGGAAAAAGAGGCGCCCTTCCTTTCCTTCTCCCGCTTGCGGGAGAAGGTGCGCCTTGCGTTAGCAAGGGGCGGATGAGGGCTCTACTCCGAGCCGCCCAGCTCATGCACCAGAAACGCCCGCACGTCTGCTGCGGGCACGCCTCTGGCGATGAAGCTTTGGCCGATGCCGCGCGCCAGGATGAACGTCAGCGCGCCGCGATGAACTTTCTTGTCCTGCTGCATCGCCTCCAGCATTTCGTCAGGCCCGGCGTTCCAGCCTGCGATGTGCTGGATGCGCGTTGGCAGGCCGACTTCACGCAAATGGGCCTCCACGCGCGCTGCATCGGCCTCGTTGCAATGGCCAAGGCGCGCGGAAAAGCGCATCGCGCAGGCCATTCCAATCGCCACGCCCTCGCCGTGCACAAGGCGGGCGCCGTCGAAATGAGTGAGCGTTTCCAGCGCATGGCCAAAGGTGTGCCCCAAATTCAACAAAGCGCGGTCGCCCTGTTCGGTTTCGTCGCGGGCGACGATAGCCGCCTTTGAGGCGCAGCTCTTGCGGATCGCCTCGGTCAATTCAGGCCCGCGCGCGAACACGCCGGTCCAATTACGCTCCAGCCAGGCGAAAAACGGTGCGTCGTCGATGATGCCGTATTTGGCCACTTCTCCATAGCCGGCGCGAAACTCGCGCTCGGGCAAAGTAGCCAGCGCGCCGGTATCGACGAGCACGAGGCCTGGCTGGTAGAAGGCTCCGATCAGATTCTTGCCGTGCTGCGAATTGATTGCGGTCTTGCCGCCGACGGACGAATCCACCTGCGCCAGAAGGCTTGTCGGGATTTGCACAAAGCCCATGCCGCGCCGGATAATGGCCGCCGCAAAGCCCGCCAGATCGCCTACGACCCCGCCGCCCAGCGCCACCACGACGTCGCCGCGCTCCATGCGGGCGCTGATGATTCCCTCAGCCGTCCATTCCAGCGTCTTCCAGCATTTGGACGCTTCGCCAGGCTCGATAATCATCGTCGCGTGGCGGATGCCGGCCTGATCGAGGCTGGCCTGCAAGGCGGGCAGATGATCGCGCGCGAGGTTTGCATCGGTGACGATGGCGCAGGCGGCGCGCGGGGCCACGCGGGCGATATGGTCGGCGGCGTGGGCTATCAGATCGGGTCCGATGAGAATATCGTAGGCGCGCTCGTTGAGCTCCACGCGCACATTGGCGCGCGGGGCGGGGCTTGCGAGGCGCGGAATCTGCGTCAGGCCCGATTCGAGGGCGACCAGAATCGATTCAACCACGGCCTCGTGCGGACCCTCTTTCGAGTGGATGGTCAAATCGGCTTCTGCATAGGTTG
>CANJPM010000066.1 GCA_947476075.1 Beijerinckiaceae bacterium | reverse complement strand
GAATCGGTCGCCGCCGTGTTCGTGTCGGGCTATGGCGTGCAATCGGAAGGCGAGAATTATTTCATTCCGCCGGGCGCTCGCGTGCAGCGCGAATCCGATCTCGCGCTCAATGCCGTTCGCGTGTCAGATCTCACACGCGCTCTGTCTGGCCTCCCTTCCCGCGGGCGCATCATTGCGCTCGACATCGCTCATGCGCCGCCGTTTGCAAAAGACTGGCCGGGATTGGCTCCCGGCCTCGCGCTGATTGATCCGGCTCCTGATACGCTGGTGGCGTTTAACGCCGCTCCGGGCGCCGTCGCGCCGCTCGCGCAGCCGCCCTATGGTCCATATGCGCAGGCGTTGGCTGAAACGCTGCGCGAACCTGGCCTGCCGCTGGACGAGGTGTTTACGCAGGTGCGCACTCGCGTGGCCGAGCTTACGCGTGGCGCGCAGGCGCCCTGGAGCGAGAGCCGGCTGTCGCAGGACATCGTGATGCTGGAGCGCGGCCCTGACGCGCCCCCGCCAATGGTTTCGCAGCAGCGCATCGAGGCGCGGCGTGCGCAGGCGATCGCGCAAATGTCGGTTGAGGACGCCTATTCGGCGGCGCTTGATCGCGACACGATCGCCGCCTACGAGGAGTTTCTTGCAGCCTATGGCGACAGCCCTTATTCGGCCAACGTGCGGAACATGCTGGCGACCCGGCGCGAGGCGCGCACATGGCGCAGCACTCTCAACGTCAACACGCCCAATGCCTATTGGTCTTATTTGTCGCGCTATCCCAAGGGGCCGCACGCCGTAGAGGCTCGTCGCCGTCTGGCGCGTCTTTCGGCCGAGCAGGAGCCGCCGCAATCCTTCGCCGGAATTGATTATGCGTTTGCTGCGCCGTCGCCCGAAGAGATTGTTTATTTCAATGAACCGGGTCCGCGCATGTTTGTCGTTCTTGACGCGCCGGTCGTCGTCCATACGCCGCCGCCGCGCTGGTGGCGTCCGCCGCCGCCGCCGATTTATGTCGAGGAGGATTATTACTTCCTGCCCGAGCCGGTGACAGTGATTGAACAGCCGCGCTGGCTTGCGCCGCCGCGCTATGTCGTCGCTCCGCCGCCGCCTGTTTGGGCCGACGAGCGCCGTTCAATCAATCCCTACGTGGCCATCCCGGCCGCGCTGGCGGTCGGTATAGTCGCCGGCAAGATCATCCACGACCGTCGCGGCGATCGCCGCCGTCAAGAATCGTCGCAAGGAGTGGGATCTGGTCCTGGTCCGGCTCCCGCAGTCGCGCCGCGCTCGTTCATGCCGCCGGTGGTTCGCCCTGTGCGGCCGATCGCCAATCTGCCGCTGAGCAATGGCGCAGCGGTTGCGCCGCGGCAGGCGATCCAGCCAATTGCTCCCGCACTTGCGCCGCCGGCCCCAAGCGCGCGGACAGCGCTGCCGCCGGCCGCCGCGTTGCCGCCAGCCATGCCCAAACCCGGGCCGCTCCCTGTTGCCACGCCCACTCCCACGCCCACTCCCACGCAGCTTCCCCGCGCAGGCGTGCAGACGAACGTGCAACCAGGCGGGGCGCAGCCGCGTGTTCAACCGGATGCGCGGCCAGGTCAGCGCGGGACGCAGCCTGTTCAGCAGCCAGCGACGGTTGCGCCGGGCTCACGGGGTGCGCCTTCCATAGCACAGCCCGGCGCTTCTGCACCGGCGCCGGGGGTTGCGCCTGCGCCTGGACTTGTACCTGCGCCTGGACTTACACCTGCACCTCGACTTGCACCTTCACCTGTACCTTCAGCTTCGCCAGGACTCGCGCCTGCAAAGCCGCCGGTCGCGAGCGCCGAACAACGGCGTCAAGCTGAGCAGGACGCACGCCGCGACGGGCCACGGCAGCAGCAGCGCGGCCGTGACGCCGCGCCGCCGGCAGCGACTGCGATTGCGCCTGCCCAACGCGGCCAGCCGCAACAGGAGCAACGCGCGCAACAGCAGCAGCAACAACGCGCTCAGCAGCAGCAGGAGCAGCGCCAGCAGCAGATGCAGCAGCAGCGGGCGCAGCAACAGCAGGAGCAACGTGCGCAACAGCAGCAACAGCAACGCGCCCAGCAGCAGCAGGAGCAGCGCCAGCAGCAAATGCAGCAGCAGATGCAGCAACAACAGCGGCAACAGCAGCAACAGCAACGCCCGCAGCCGGATCGTGGACGCAGCAATGCGTGCGGCGGCCCCGGCCTGCCGCCCTGCCGCTAAAGCCTGCGCGCCCGCATCATGCGGGCGCGCTTACTTCTGGGTTCTCATCAGTCCTTGTTGTGTTCCAGCAGGGCGACGAGGCTTGATGTGTCCCAACGCCCGCCGCCGCGCGCCTGCACCTGCGCATAGAATTGATCGACCAGTGCGGTCACCGGCAGCTTTGCGCCGTTGCGCCGCGCCTCGTTGAGGCAAATGGCGAGATCCTTGCGCATCCAGTCGACGGCGAATCCGAATTCAAATTCGCCGGCCGCCATCGTCTTGTGACGGTTCTCCATCTGCCAGGATTGCGCGGCGCCCTTTGAGATCACGTCAACAACGGCATGTGGATCGAGCCCGGCGGCCTTTGCGAACGCGACGCCTTCCGCAAGCCCCTGTACGAGGCCGCCGATGCAGATCTGGTTGACCATTTTCGTGAGTTGGCCTGCGCCGGACGGCCCCATTAGCCGGCACGATTTCGCAAAAGCCGCGATCGCGTTTTCCGCAAGCTCGTAAGGCTCGCGTTCGCCGCCGCACATGACGGTCAACGCACCGTTTTCCGCGCCCGCTTGTCCACCGGAGACCGGCGCATCGATGAAATGCAGCCCCTTTGCGCTTGCTATCTCCGACAATTCCCGTGCGACGTCGGCCGAAGCGGTGGTGTGGTCGATAAAGATCGCGCCAGCTTTCATTCCGGCGAAGGCGCCGTCTGCGCCAAGCGTTACGGAGCGAATATCATTGTCGTCGCCAACGCAGGCGAACACAAAATCCTTGCCATGCGCCGCCTCACGCGGATTAGGGGCGGCGGCTCCGCCATGGCGCGCAACCCATTTCAACGCCTTTTCGGTGGTGCGATTGTAGACTGCGACGTTGTTTCCATGGCGTGCGAGATGTCCCGCCATAGGGGCGCCCATCACGCCAAGTCCGAGGAATGCGACATTCGCCATGTGGTTGTCTCCTGGCTATTGGCCTGTTTGTCGGCTGATAGACGTTCCATGAAATTTTGCGCCTCGCAACACGGGCCGCGGCGTCATGTCATTACTTGATCTTGACTATCTGACCAATGACAATTAGAGGGATTAATTGTGAGGGCTGAGATTCGGAATAGTTTCAGCAGGCACGATTTCAGCTAATTTTGCGATGACGCCTGAGGGGGCGTTTTACCGGGAGGGCAATTTTGCATGACAATCAAGCGTCGTGAGTTCATCAAGACCGTCGGAGCGGGCGCCGCTGCAACAGCTGGCGCTGTGGCGATCGCAGCGCCGGCTATCGCCCAGAGTTCGCCTGAGGTTCGTTGGCGTCTAACCTCGAGCTTTCCGAAATCTCTCGATACAATTTACGGTGCGGCTGAAGTGTTTGCCAAAGCCGTTTCCGAGGCGACCGACGGCAATTTCCAGGTTCAGGTGTTCGCCGGCGGCGAGATCGTGCCGGCGCTTCAGGCGCTTGACGCGGTGCAGAACGGCACTGTCGAGGTGTGCCACACGTGCATGTATTATTATTGGGGCAAGGACCCGACATTCGCGTTCGGAACCGCTGTCCCCTTCGGACTTAACGCTCGCCAGACGAATGCATGGCTCTACCATGGCGGCGGCAACTAGTTGATTGACGAATTCCTGTCTGATTACGGCGCTGTCGGCTTGCCGGCTGGCAACACCGGAACACAGATGGGCGGCTGGTTCCGTCGCGAGGTTAAAACAGCTGCTGACTTTAACGGCTTGAAGATGCGTATCGGCGGCTTCGCGGGCCTCGTATTGCAGAAGCTGGGCGTCGTGCCGCAGCTGATTGCCGGCGGCGACATTTATCCTTCGCTGGAAAAGGGCACGATCGACGCTGCTGAATGGGTCGGCCCCTACGACGACGAAAAGCTAGGCTTCAACAAGGTTGCTCCGATTTACCATTTCCCCGGCTGGTGGGAAGGCGGCGCGGCGCTTCATTTGCTGATCAGCAAGCAGAAGTTCGCTGAACTGCCCAAACATTATCAGGGCATTGTGCGCGCCGCAGCCGCTCTGGCCAACGTCGATGCGCAGTCCAAGTATGACGCGCAGAATCCGGCCGCTCTCAAGCGACTGGTGGCGGCCGGTACGCAATTGCGGCCGTTCAGCCAGGAAGTTATGGAAGCTTGCTACAAGGCCGCTCTTGAGGTTTACGCCGAACAATCGGCAAAGAACCCCAAGTTCAAAAAGATGCACGACCACTACATGGCGTTCCGCAATGAACAGTATTTGTGGTGGCAGGTGGCCGAATACAATTATGATAACTTCATGATACGGCAGCGCAGCAAGGGTTTATAAGCCGCGCTTGCCCATGATTGCATAAAAGCGAAAAGCCCCGACTTCTGACGGGGCTTTTTTTTGATTTTGGCGACCATTGCAGGCAGGCGAAGTGACTTCGCCTTCGCAACATGGCAGAACATATTATATGCGTTATCGTGCGCGCTGGTCTTCGGCGCGCGCCAGGTTTTATTCGTCCAAAGATCCGGGATCTACCATGAACGTTTTCGACTCCATCCGCCGCCAACTGACCCCGATTCACCCCGAGGGCTATGTCTTCATCGTTGCTTTTGCGGTCGGATCCCTGATCCTGCACTGGGTCTGGGAACCGCTGGGCTGGGTGGGCGCGTTGCTGACGCTTTGGTGCGCCTATTTCTTCCGCGATCCCATTCGCGTGACGCCGGTTGACGAGAACCTCGTCGTGTCGCCCGCTGACGGCATCGTCTGCTCGGTTGGCTCCTATGCGCCGCCGCCCGAGCTTGGCCTTGGTGATTCGCCGATGGCGCGTGTCTCGATTTTCATGTCGGTCTTCGATTGCCACGTGAACCGCACGCCTGTGAACGGTAAAATCACACGCGTCGCCTACAAGCCGGGCCTGTTCGTCAACGCCGATCTCGACAAGGCGAGCGAAGACAATGAGCGCAATGGTCTGGTGGTTGAAACCCCGCGCGGCCAGTTTGGCGTCGTGCAGATTGCAGGCCTCATCGCCCGTCGCATCGTCTGCTTTGTGAAGGAGGGCGATGCGCTCGTCGCGGGCGACCGCGTCGGCCTGATCCGTTTTGGATCTCGCGTGGACGTCTATATGCCTGCTGGCGCTGTCCCTTTGGTGGCGCTCGGCTCCAAATGCGTGGCTGGCGAAACCGTTATAGCCGAATATGCGACTGACGACCGTACCCGTGCGTTCAAAACCGGCTGAGGTTTGACGAAGGCTGTTCAGGAATGAATTCGGAGACAAGCGCATGAGCGAATCCGGCGCACGCGAAAACGGGACCAACGAGACGGCGCGTCGCCGCCTTCGGCGCCGATTCGTGCGCATCCCCATGCGCTACGTTTTGCCCAATCTCGTCACGTTGATTGGTCTGTGTCTCGGCCTCACGGCGATCAGGTTCGCCGTAGAGGGCCGCTTTGAGCTGTCGGTGTTTTTCATCGCCGGCGCCGCCGTGCTGGACGGGCTCGACGGACGCCTCGCGCGCGCGCTCAACGGCACGTCGCGCTTTGGAGCGGAGCTGGATTCTCTGGCCGATTTCATCGATTTCGGCGTCGCGCCCGCGATGTTGCTGTATTTCTGGACGCTCAGCTCCCTGCAGGGCGCGGGCTGGTTCGCGGTTATGGTCTATGTCGTGGCCTGCGCGCTGCGTCTGGCGCGGTTCAACGTCATGATCGACGATCCTAAAAAGCCTGCGTGGATGGGGCAGTTTTTCACCGGCATGCCGTCGCCCGCCGGGGCGATTGTGGTTTTGCTGCCGATTTATCTTCATCTCTCGGTTGTCAAAATGCCGTCCGGCGGCGCTGTCGGCATGGTGCTGGTTGCTTACGTCCTGCTGGTCGCTTTTCTGATGGTCAGCCGCATTCCACACTTCTCCGGCAAGCAGATGGGGCGCATTCCGCGTGAATATCTGCTGCTGGTCATGCTGGGCGTGGTCGCCGCGCTCATCTTGCTGGCGACCTATCCGGCGGAGGTTCTCGTGGTTTTGACGCTGCTTTATCTGGGACTGATTCCCGTTGCGTGGCGTCGTCATCAGGCGCTTGAGTGCGCCGATTCCGAGCGTGCTGCGCAGGAGAGGGGCCTTTCCAGCGGTTCAGAGGCGGAAAAGTCGTCCGGTGCGGCTTGATCGACGTGATGGGCATGGCGCACGAGCGCGTGTAAGCGTATAGAAGCGCCTGAGCGCGCCGCAGGGCGCAATGCACCAGGGCACAAGGCGCGAGCGGGCTTTGCTTTCTCGCGAGTTCACAAACCTTCGCGCATCCATTAGGGTCCGCGCGATTTCTCCGCGCGCATCGATGTCGCAGATCAACCTTACGGGACTACATGGCCAAAGAAGAATTGCTGGAATTTCCGGGTATCGTGTCCGAACTCCTGCCTAACGCCACTTTTCGCGTTAAGCTTGAGAACGAACACGAGATCATCGCGCACACCGCCGGCAAAATGCGCAAGAATCGTATTCGCGTTCTGACAGGTGATCGTGTGCTCGTCGAAATGACGCCCTACGATCTCACGAAGGGTCGCATCACGTACCGCTTCAAGTGATAGGCAGTTTTGCCTGTTGATGCGAACATGGCGCCGGCAATCGTTGCATCTGTTTAATTGATCGGCCCTTCCTATGAGCGTCCCCTGGGCCATTCAGACAAGGATTTTCGCGTGAACGGGCCCGCAGACGCACCTCTGACCTGGCGTCCCCGGCTCGTGCTCGCCTCGGCCTCGCCGCGCCGTCTTGCTTTGCTTCAGCAGATTGGCGTCGAGCCGGACGAACTCCTTCCAGCCGATCTTGATGAGGCGCCGCTCAAGGGCGAGTTGCCGCGCAGCCTGGCTGTGCGTCTCGCCAACGAGAAGGCGCGTGTTGCGGCCAAGCTGGCCGCGCGCGCCGGGGCGAGCGTCTCCAACAGCGCAGGCGCCTTTACGCTGGCCGCCGATACGGTGGTTTGCGTCGGCCGTCGCATCTTGCCCAAGTGCGAACTTGCGGAGGAGGCGGCTGCGTGTCTCGAACTACTGTCGGGTCGCGGGCATCGGGTATACACAGCAGTCACGCTTATCACGCCCAAAGGCGCGGAACGGCGCCGTCTGGTGGAGACCCGCGTGCGCTTCAAGCGTCTTTCGGATGCGGAGATGTCGGCCTATCTGTCTTCCGGAGAATGGCGCGGCAAGGCTGGCGGCTACGCCATTCAGGGGCTTGCGGGCGCCTTTGCGGTGAAGCTGGTTGGCTCCTATTCCGGCGTCGTGGGTCTGCCATTGCATGAAACCATGCAGATGCTTGCAGGCGAGGGCTATCCAGCCCATCTGATGTGGCTCAACAGGGCCTGACGATGAGCGATTCCGTAAACGATAATTCCAGCGGCCATTCGAACGAGGACGCATCCGCCGCGCCTGAAGCGTCGACAGGTCGTCCCTGCGCCATTTGCGGCAAGCCGGCCATCGTCCTCTACCGCCCCTTTTGCTCGCGTCGCTGCGCCGATGTGGACCTCAACCGCTGGTTCACAGGCTCCTATGCCGTGCCGGCCGCGCCCGAGATCAACGAGAACGGCGACGAGGACGAGATCAATGGGCGCGAGCCCTGAAGCCCGCTTCGCCGCAGCAGCCGGGGTGACGGCTGTCAGTTTATGGCTTAGGTAAAGTTTTTTATCCTGGGCGTTGTCAATGTTTTTCGAAACTCCTGTCGCGCTGCTCACGTTTGCGCGGCCCTTAGAGACTGCGCGCGTGCTTGAGGTCGTGCGCCAGCTTCGTCCACGCACCCTGCTTGTGGTTTCCGATGGAGCGCGCGAGGGCCGTCCCGATGAGGCGGAGCGTGTTGCTCAAACGCGGGCGTTGTTTGAGACGATTGATTGGGATTGCGATCTGCGCACCAATTTTGCTCCCGAAAACATGGGCTGCCGGAAGCGTGTGTCGTCGGGTGTGGATTGGGTGTTCCAGCAAGTCGAGCGCGCCATCATCCTTGAGGACGATTGCTTGCCTTCGCCTGCATTCTTCTCCTATTGCGCCGAAATGCTCGAGCGCTATCAGGATAATCCGGAGGTCATGACCATTTCTGGAATGACCTATTTCTCGGGCAAGCACCGGATCGCGGACAGCTATCACTTCTCCCGCTATCCGTTGATATGGGGTTGGGCGTCATGGGCGCGCGCGTGGCGCCATTACGATGTAGATATGGCCGATTGGCCGCAGCAAAAAGCGACAGGCTTGCTCCGCCGCGTCATCGGCGATCGTGTGCTTGAATTGCGTCTGGAGGAGATGTTCGATCACGTCCATGGCGGCTTTGACACATGGGATTTGCAGCTACTCTACGCCAGCATCAAACAGGGCGGGCTCAACGTTATTCCCGTCACCAATATGATTTTGAATATCGGCTATGGCGAGCTCGCCACGCACACCAAAGGCGGCCCGCCGACCGCTGTGCGCCAGATGCGGCTTGGCGAGCTGTCGTTCCCGTTGTCGCACCCGGCTTCTGTAATCCGCGACGCCTCTGGCGACCGCCGCATTGAGCACGCAACGCGCATGCGCCCGAGGTGGAAGCGGATGCCCGGGTATTTATGGGCTAATCGTCGTCGATTGCTCGGACTTTCCTAGGCGCCGAGCGCCTTAGTCGTTCGTGCTGCGCTCCATTTGATCGCTTCCAGCACCAGCAGCAACAGCGCCCCGATTGCGAGCATGATCGCAAGATCGTGCAGGTGCATGGATCCAAGCCGAAACAGCGCTCGCGCCGCCGGCCACGCCAGCAGCAGCGCCAGCATGAGCGGCACGCCGGCGAGCACGATTGTAAGCGCCGGGCCTGGCTGCCTGAAGGCTGACGCCAGCGAGGCGCTAAACGAACGGTTGGCGAAAATCAGCACAACGATCGCGGTGACCAGCGAGAAGAAGCCGAGCGTGCGAACCTCATCCACCGGCATCGCGCTCTGCACGGCGTAGAGATAAACTCCCGCCACCAGCGCGAAGGCTATGGCGCCTTGCACGAGCCCCCATGCGATGAGCCCCCATGAGAACAGCGGCTCCTCAGGATCGCGCGGGGGGCGCGCCATCACGTCGCTCTCCTCGCCTTGCGCCTCAAACACAAGCGAGCAGGCGGGGTCGATAACCATTTCAAGAAACGCGATATGGACCGGCGCCAACAGCGTTGGCAGACCAAACGCAAGCGGCAGAAGCGCCAGTCCTGCAATGGGAACGTGAACTGCGAAGATAAACCCCATCGCCTTGCGCAGATTGTCGTAGATGCGCCGCCCGAGCCGGATCGCTTTCACAATCGACGAGAAATCATCGTCGAGCAAAACCATGCCCGCAGCCTCGCGCGCAACGTCCGTGCCGCGTCCGCCCATGGCGATTCCGATGTGGGCGGCCTTCAGCGACGGGGCGTCGTTGACGCCGTCGCCAGTCATCGCCACAACCTCGCCGCGCGCTTTCAGGGCCTCCACAATGCGCAGCTTTTGTTCGGGCAGAATCCGCGCAAATACGATGCCGGCGCCTGCGCGCGTAGCAAGCTCATCGACGCTCATGGCGTCGAGCTGCTCCCCGGTTATGACCTCGTTCGATTCGATTCCCGCCTGCCGCGCAATAGCTTGTGCCGTGCCTGGATGATCGCCCGTAATCATGATGACCGACACGCCGGCGTTTCGACATTCGCGCACCGCCTCTCTGGCGTGCGCACGCAACGGATCTTCCAGCCCAGCGAGCCCAAGAAACTCGAATGCAAAATCATGCTGCCGCTCAGGCATATCCTCGCCCGCAAAGCTCGCGCGCGCAATCCCCAGAACGCGCAGGCCGTCTGCGGCCATGGAATCAATGGCCGTTCTCATCGCCGCAGCCTGGGCCTCGTTCATTCGGCAAAGCGCTGCGACCGCTTCGGGCGCGCCCTTGCATGCGATGATTAAATCGCTGTTGTGCAGCGATTGCCACGCCTGCGACATGGCGAGCAGATCCGGCCGCAGGCCATAGCTGCGCACCAGCCGCAAATGCTGCGTGCGTGCGTCGAGATCTTGCGTGCGCTGCGTCAAGGCGTGGAACGCGCGCTCCATCGGATCAACCGGATTTTGCGCGCTGGCGAGGCGCGCCGTCTCAATGAGATCGTAAAAAATCTCTGGCGCGCTGTCGCTTGGTGCGCGCAGAAGATCTCCGCCCGTCAGTCGTATCTGCGCCACGCTCATCTGGTTTTCCGTCAGCGTCCCGGTTTTGTCGGTGCATAAAACCGTTGCGGCGCCGAGCGTTTCAATCGCCGCTGCCCGCCGCGTCAGCACGCGGGCTTGCGAAATCCGCCAAGCCCCCATGGCCATGAACACTGTCAGCACAACGGGAAATTCTTCCGGCAGCATCGCCATGCCGAGCGCGATCCCACCCAACGCCGCTTGCAGCCAATCGCCCCGGTTGAGGCCGTAAAGCAAAACGGCAAGCAGGCTCACGCAGCCGCCGATGATCGCGAAGAGGCGCACCAGGCGCCTGGTTTGCGCCTGAAGGCGCGGCGGCTCGATCTCCAGCGAGTTGAGCGATTGGCCGATCTTGCCGATTTCGCTGCGCGGACCGGTGGCGAAGGTCTCCGCCAGAGCTTCGCCACGCACGATCAGCGAGCCCGAGAACACCATCGGGAGATCGTCGCCCCCGGGGCGAGCGGCGGGCCTGGCCAGCGGGTCGGTGCGCGCCAGCTTTCGCACCGGCGCGGATTCGCCGGTTAGAAGCGATTCATCGGCCAGCAGGTCGCGCGCGTGCAGGATGTGAGCGTCGGCAGGCGTGCGGTCGCCCTCGCTGAGCGCCAGCACGTCGCCGCGCACCACCTCGCGCCCGGGAATGCGCAGGCGGCGTCCCTCACGCAGCACCGTCGCACGTGGGCTTGTGAGGTCGCGCAGCGCCTCCAGCACGCGTTCGGTGCGGCTTTCCTGCACAATGGTGATGACAACAGAGAGGCATGCGAAAGTCAGCAGGATCAGCGCCTCGCCAAGATCGCCTAGCGCCAGATAGATCGCCCCGCCGCCCAGCAGAAGCAGCAACATCGGCTCGCGCACGACTTCGATGGCGATGCGGGGCAGGGTGCGCTGGCCGCTGCGGGGTAATTCGTTCGGGCCTTCAGCCTCAAGTCTCGCTTTCGCTTCCCGGTCGTCGAGACCGCGCGGCGCGTCATCGCCCGAAAAGCCGCCCGAATTAGTATCGCTGAAGCTTGATGCGACGACATTGTTCATAAAGCACCTCGGGCTGGACCTTGCGCGTGCAGCATAGGGCAGGCAGCCGATGCGCGTCGGACTCCTGAAGGCTTATCTAGGTTCCGTGTGGCGAAAGGCGATTGGGACAGGTCAGGCGCGACGCAAGGGCGGCGTAAAGCAAATGCGGCGTTGGTTCTAAATCGTCTGATTGGCCGGCGTCAGATCCTTGCACAGGCGATTTATGGAGACTGAATTGCCAATTTTCGCGCGAGGCCATAGCTTGCACAAAGGGCCGCATAAAAGGCCGCGAAAAAGGAAACGCTCCATGGCAATCAGCCTCTCCATCAATGGCGTGTCCCATTCTTTGGACATTGAGCCGGAAACCCCGTTGCTCTGGGTCTTGCGCGATGAAATCGGGCTGACCGGAACGAAATACGGCTGCGGCATCTCCAGCTGCGGCGCATGTATGGTGCATGTGGACGGACAGCCCGCCAAAGCCTGCCAGACTGCGGTTTCCGCCGTCGCGGGCAAGCAGGTGACGACTATTGAGGGGTTGTCGAAGGACAGCAATCATCCGGTTCAGAAGGCGTGGCGTGAAGTTGGCGTGCCTCAATGCGGCTATTGCCAGTCAGGCCAGATCATGTCCGCCGCTGCGCTGTTGCAGAAAACGCCCAAGCCTACGGACAGCCAGATCGACGCTGCGATGGCGGGCAATATCTGCCGTTGCGGCACCTATCAGCGCATCAAGGCCGGCATTCGCCGCGCCGCGCAGATCTCCGGCGCGTGAGGGGGAAACCATGACCGATCTCAATCTTTCCCGCCGTTTTTTCGTCCAGTCCTCCATCGGCGCCGCTGGCGGCTTGCTGCTGGGTTTCCATGTGCCGCAGGCGCAGGCGGCCAAGACCGAGTCACGCCCGTGGACCACGCCCACCAAGGGCGTCGAAGTGAACGCCTGGCTCTCTCTTGATCCCGACGGTACGGTGACGATCCGCGTGCCGCATACCGAAATGGGGCAGGGCGGCATGACCTCCGTCGCCCTGATGATTGCCGAGGAACTCGACGTCGAATGGTCGAAAGTGCAGGCCGTTTTCGCCGATCCCAACAGGCATCTGCGCAACGACAAAGAATACAAGGTTATGTCGACTCATGGCTCGCAGCTGGTCTGGTTGCAGCATCCTCACATCATGCAGGCGGGTGCGTCCGCGCGTGAACGGCTCAAGGAAGCCGCTGCTCTGGCATGGGGCGTACCCCGCGCGCAGGTTGTGGCTAAACAAGGCGTACTCACGTCTGGCGCCCGTCGCGCCGCCTATGCGGAATTCGCCGCGGCCGCCGCTAACGTGAAGCTGACGGAAGAGCCCGCGATCAAGCAGGCCAAGGATTGGTGGTTGCTCGGCACAGACGTGCTGCGTCTCGACATCCCGCACAAGGTCAACGGCAGCGCGCAATATGCCATCGACACACGTTTGCCCGGCATGGTCTATGCTGCTGTGAAGGCCAGCCCGGTTCCGTGGGGCAAGCTGAAAAGCTTCAATGCAGACGCGATCAAAAACAGGCCGGGCGTGATAGGCGCCTTTGAGCTGCGCGCGGTTGCCGGCAAGCGGGGCCAACCCGATTTGCAGGACGCCGTCGCCGTCGTCGCGACCTCCTGGTATCGCGCTAAAACCGCGCTCGATCTTCTGCCGGTGGAGTGGGATTTTGGCGAGGCCGCATCGGTCAACAACGCCTCCCTCTCAGCGCATGCGAAGAAAGTGCTGGGCGAAACGGGCCTCATGACCAAGGAGGACCCGAAGGCGCTTGAGGCAATTGCGGCATCGAAGAAAGTCGTCACGGCTGATTACGAGCGCCCCTTTGAAGCGCATCTGCGCATGGAGCCAATCAACGCGACCGTCCACGTGCAGGATGATCGCGTCGATGTTTGGTCGCCGACGCAAGATCAATCGGCAGCGATCCTGCTTGTCGCGGACCAATTGGGCGTTGATCCTAAGAATGTCTACGCCCACACGATGTTTCTGGGTGGCGGCTTTGGCGGCAACGGCGCCGGCGGCACGGGCGTGACGCGTCAGGCGGCCGAATTGTCGAAGCGGCTGAAGCGCCCGGTCAAAGTGCTCTGGAGCCGTGAGGAGGACATTGCGCAGGACAAGCAGCGTCCGATGGCGGCGGCGCGGATGACGGCGTCGCTTGGGGCCAACGGCCTTCCTGAAGCGATCAACACTCGCGCTCTCTGGTATTCAATCGACAAAATGAACCAGATTGGGCCTGCGACCGCCGATTATGGCATTCGCAACATGCCCTACAATATCGCGCTGCGTCATCATGAGCGGCACAATGTTGAAACGCACGTGCCCAGCTCCACGCATCGCGGACCGGGCGCCAATCAGACGGGTTTCATCACGGAAGTCTTCGCAGATGAGATGGCGCTCGCTGGCGGCTGGAACCCGCTCGACTGGCGCATCGAAATGACCAAGGGCAAGGACGATTGGCAGCGCGTGCTCAAGACCCTCAAAGAGAAGGCCGGCTACCGGACAGATCTGAAGAAGGGCGAAGGGATGGGCGTTGCTGTGGTCGAATGCCATGGCACGATCGCCGCCGCCTGCGCCACGGTCAGCGTCAGCCGGGGCGGACAATTGACGGTGGAGAAGATCGTGATCGTCGCCGATTGCGGCCACGTCATTAATCCGCGCGGGGCAGTGGAGCAAATCGAGGGCGCAGTCGTCTACGAATTGTCGCACGCCTGGCTGGGCGGACTTGAGATGCGAGGCGGTCGTTTCGTAAATACGAATTTCGACTCCTACAACATCCTGCGCATTGACCAGACGCCGGAAGTGGAGGCGCATTTTGCGCTGACCGGCGGCAAGAAATGGGGCGGCATGGGCGAGCCCGCTGGCCCGCCTGTTCCGCCCGCCGTCGCAAACGCGATCTTTGCGGCCACAGGCAAGCGCATCCGCTCGACGCCGTTCCGACTGCATGATCTGAGCTGGGCTTGATCTAATCACGAACTAGGGGCGCCTTCGGGCGCCCCTAGCAGTGCTGAAAAATATACGGCTTTAGCAGCGCGTCCCGCCGGAAATCCGGATCGTAACGCTTCTATTTGTATCTAAAACTCGCGAAACAGCCGACCATAGCCTTTAACTTTGTCGTCAACGCCGCTGAGGCGCATGCCTTCCCAAATGATTGCCTGAAGAGCAGTTACGACGCTGACGCCGAATTCCTGCTCAAGCGGCTCAATAGATTCAATCGTCGCCCAATGTGGGCAACCATATATAAGCGTGTCGATGTCTGGATGCTCGCGCATCATTTCGCGGCCCAGTTCCAACGCGGTGGATGGCGGGATTCTGTTGTAATCCTGCAAACGCGCGTTTGCATGCTTGCGTCCCAACAGCTGCATTCCGTCTTCAAGCGAACCGATGGCGGAATCACCTATCTTGCGCGGGACAGCTGGATTAATCGTTCCAACTTTTTTAGCGCCCAATGCGCGCAAAGCCCGCTTCTGGGCCATGGAGCTTGAACTTACAGGGACGCCATATTTTTGCGTTAAGTCTGCAAGCACGTTCTCCAGACTTTGCTTGCCGTGAGAAATGTTTGTCGGCGCGCCGCCCATGATGATCACGTCGGCGCCCGCGGTCGCAAACGAATCCGCCGCTTTCAAACCCTGCTGGTAAAGAGACTCGAATTGATCCTGCGTATGATCGGTGATCTGCAATGTCAGCAAAGACAGCAGAACGCCATCGGGGACGATCTGATAAAAATAGCGAGGGAGAAGCTCGGTCACGAAGGCGACGGACGAATAACCAATGCGCGCGCGCAACTCACTCATTTGCTTCTCTCCCTTGACTTTCTTGACCGTATGGTAAGTTCATGACACATCTAAGGGGCGTTGCTGTCAAGCTGATAGGCGTCGATTGGCTCATTTGCCAGCCTGACGAACTCATGTAAGATTTTCAACAATCGCACCGTAAAAGCGCGAAACGGGATGGAAACGAATGCCAAGGCTCGAGGGTCACGTCGCTCTGATTACGGGTGGCGGCGGAGAGATCGGGACCGCTATTGCGCTGCGGCTCGCGCAAGAGGGCTCGGCCATCATGCTCGGCGATCTCCATCTAGACAAAGCTGAGGCGGTCCGGGACAAAATTCTGAGCCTTGGGGGGCGCGCAGCAGCAGTTCAGCTCGACGTTGCCTCCCCTGAAAGCTGCGAAGCAGCCGTGAATGCAACGATTAATGCCTTGGGCAAGTTGACGACGCTTGTGAATGTAGCTGCGACCGTGACGCCGGACGGAACCGTCGAAACGCTCTCGTTTGAGCAATGGAACGCCGCTTTCAGCGTCAATCTCTCCGGCGTCTTCCTGATGTGTAAGTATTCGATCCCCCATTTACGCAAAGCAGGGAACGGGACGATCATAAATATAGCCTCGCAACTGGGGCATCTTGGCGTGCAATATCGCGCACCCTATTGCACCACCAAGGCTGCGTTGCTGTTTTTCACCAAAATTCTCGCGCAAGATCACGCGGTGGACAACATTCGCGTCAATTCGATTTCGCCAGGGTTCATTCTTACCGAACGTTCAAGCAAGCGCGTTGGCGGGAAAGATAAGGCCCGGCAG
>CANJPM010000065.1 GCA_947476075.1 Beijerinckiaceae bacterium | reverse complement strand
GAGCGGAAGCCGCGCGTGCGGCAGGTCAGCACGATCACCTGCTGGCGGGATGCGGCGCGCGTCAGCGCGTCGAACATTTGCTCGATGCGGTCGTCGTCGCAGAACACCAGCGCGTCGTCGAGAATGATCGGGGCGTCCTCGCCGCGCTCCTGCAAAAGCGCGCCCATGGCGAGACGCACAAGCACAGCAATCTGCTCCTGCGTGCCGCCCGACAATGTCTTGAACGCCTCATTTGCACCGGCCCGCGAGAAACGTTCAATCTGAAAGCTTTCGTCGAGGGTGAGCTCCGCGTTTGGAAACACGTCGTCGAGAAACGGTTGCAAATGGCGGCGGATCGGCTTTTGCAAGTATTCGCGCTGCTCCTCATAACATTGACGGATGACCTCACGCAGCAGCTTCAGCGCCTGCACCCGCGCTTTTATGCGGTCGGCGTCGCGTTGCGCCAGATCGCGCTCCTCGCCAAGCGCCTGCACGCGCTCGCCAAGCCCCTCGCCCCCCTCTCTGCGGATAGCGCCTTCCAATCGGGTGATGTCACGCTCAATATCAGCAATCTGTTGCAGATGATTGTCGATGGCGCTCTTGAAGCGCTGCGCCCTCGTTTCGAGATCGACGAGCTTTTGATCGTCAGGAGCGCTGGCGCGCAATGCTTTCAGGGACAGGGCGACTGTTTCGTGCGCGCGGCGCTTGTCGTCGAGCGCGGCGCCCGCGTCTGCGATAAGGTTGGTGCGCGCTGCGGCTGGCAGGCGCGTCGTATCCGCTGCAAGATTGCGCGTCAGCTCGTCGGCCTGCGCACGTTTGCTCGCGCGTTCATGTGTCAGCGCCCGCAGATTGTCGGCGGCTGCGTCGATGATCGCCTGCACGCGCTTGCGCTCATGAGCGCAGCGCGCGCGGCTCTCCTGCAGGGACTTCTGCTTGTCTTCGATAGTCGCCAGATCAGGCGCCGGCTCATCGCCCAATTCATCGGCAATAGCCGCAATGGCTTCTGCGACATTCTTGCGCAGAATCTGCGTTTGCGCAGGCAGCTTTTCTTCCTCGCAATTGAGCGCCGCCAATTGCGCGCGCAGGCCCTGCAAGTCTGAATCAAGCGCGCGCGCCCGTTCCACAAAAGCCTGCAAGCCAGCCAGATCGTCCGCGCCGGCCAGTGCAAGGCGCTTTGCGTGTTTTGCCTGCAAATCGCGCAGGCTCTCGCGCTCGCTCTCGCCAAAGCCCGGCGGCGGGGTCACAACGACACAGCCTGTGCCTGCAATCTCAATCGTCGTCGCGCTCATGGCGGGAAAGCTCTGTCGCCCTTCAATCATGGCCCCGTTGACGAGAAAAGCGGCCGCGGCGCCGGGCGCAGGCGTTACGTCTATGCGCGGCGCGGCTGCGTTCAGTCTGTCATGCAGCAGCGCGATGTCGCGCTCGATTTTATCCACTTCCTGTACGTCGGCTGCGGTTGCAACGATGCGCGAGCGGGCGCCTTTACTGGCGGCGATTTCGCTCGCAATCTTTTCGAGCAAATCGAGACGGCGCTGCAGCTCAGGCTTTTTGCTCGCCGCGTGGGCGGCTGAGGCGAGCCTGCGTAAATGGGCCTCGGCCTGCGTGAGCCGGGTCTCCTCCAGCTCAATCGCGCTTTGCTGCTGGCGGGCGCTTGCAAGGCGCAGCGCGCAAGCCTGCTCGTCGCGCTCCAGCGGGGCCAGCGCGGCGTGCGCCTCAATCAACGCCGCCTGCGTCGCATCAATGCGTGTGGCGCAATCAGCAAGATCAGTGAATGCGCGTTGCGCCGTCTCGAAGGCCAATTGCGCCAGCGCATTGTCCTTCTCCATCTCGCGCACTTCGGCGGCGATGGCGCGCGCTGAATCGAGAATTTTCGACGCTTTGTTAAACTGCTCGCGCAATTCTGCTTCAGTAGCTGGGTTCGTCAGCTGCGATCTTTCACGTCGCTTGCTTTCAAGGCCGGCTATGTCGCGCTCCAGCGCCGCCAGCAGGGCCTCCTCTTTCGTTAGCCTCTCGCAAAGCTCGTCGAGCCGCGATTCAGCCTGCCCGAGCGGTCCGTTCTTTGCCACCCCGCCAGCGCTGGTGAGAAATGGCTTCAGCTCCGCATCGAGCGATTTCAAAGCTCCGCGTGCGCGGTCGCCGCCCACAAGCGAGCCGACTTCGCGCTCTATGGCGCTGGAGATTGAATCCTTTGCCGCGCCCTCAATGGTGGGCGGCTCGAACGATTGCGTTTGCCCGACCCACAAAAGACCAAAGGCGCCCGTGTCCACATTCTTGCCGCTGCCGGGCTTCAGGCCAAGCAGCTCGTGCAATTCCTCGTCCGCAGCGCGGCCAGCCGCAATCTCGCGCCCGTCTTTGATCAGGCTTGCGCGGGGGCTCGACAGGAATGTTTTGCGCACCACATATCGCGCGCCGCCATGTTCAAAGCCCATCTCCACGGTTACGGGCAGGCTTGCGCCGTCGCTGGCCAGCTCGCGGATCGCCTCGCTTTTGGCGGTATGTTTTTCAAACATGCAGGCCCGCACGGCCCGGAACAGCGTTGATTTGCCCGCCTCGTTGGGGGCGGCCAATACGTTCAGCCCCGGTGCGATGCTGGAGATCGTGACGGCCTGCGCAAAGCGGCCGACGCCTTCGACGCTGACATGGGTGATCTTCATGACGCCTCTTCCGCAGGTGAGGCCTTGCGCATGTTCTGGCTGATGAGAAACAATTCGACCAGCGCGTCGCTGGCGATGCGTCGCCCGGCGGCGTCAAGATTCACGTCGCCCGCCTGCGCGCGCAACATGTCGGCGCTCTTGCGTAATACGCCGTCGAAATCCAGCGTCTCAAGATCTTCGTCGCTGGGTTGGGCGGCAAGCGAATCCAGATCCAGCTCAAGATGAAAGAAAGCCGCTTGCAGTAGCTCCAGCCGGCGCTCCAGATCGGCGCGCGCGGCCAGCGGCAGCACGCCGGTGCAGGTGAGCCGCAGCAGCGTGCGCGGCAAATCGGGCAACGCGCGCAGGCTCGTCTCGACGTCGTCGAGACTTGCGCCGCGCAAATCCATTTCGCGGCTCTCCCAGCGATAGAGCCCAACGTCATGGGGCGTGACGATTGGCGTAGCGTTCGGCGAAGCCACGTCCACCAGCAGCGCCTGGCCGGTCTTTTGTCCGCCCGCGCGATCAGGCTCATGCGTGCCCGAATACCAAGTGCGTTCGTTGATCTTCATCGTGCGATGCCAATCCCCGAGCGCAAGATAGGCCAGCCCCGCGGACTTTGCGCGCGCGGGGTCAATGGGATTGCTTTGCGCCTGCTCGTCGCTAAAGCCGGTCACCGAACCGTGAGCCAGACCAAGGCGGATCGCGCCGGGCGGAGTGGGCGCTGCGTCCATCCATGCCGTGAGATCGGCGGTTTCTGAATTGCGCAACAGAGGCGCTGGCAGCAGGCAGACGCCGGCGCCCGATTGCGAAACAGACGCCAGTTCGATCACGCCTGGGCTCAGGAGCGGCTTCACGTTGACGGGCAGGCCGCCGCGCATCAGCCGGTCCCAGATCGCGTCCGGCCTGTGGGGATCGTGATTGCCGGGCAGCAGAAGCCAGTTCACGCCAGGATAAGCGCGCATGCGCTCCAGCGGCTCGTTGGCGGTGCGCTGGGCGGGCGCAAAATGATCATAGACGTCCCCCGCCACCATTACGAAGGGGGCGTTTTGCGCCATGGCCAGCGCGCCAATGCGCTCGATCGCGTCGAGGCGGGCGCGTTTCAGCTGGTCTTCGCGCTCGCCATAGCGCCGGAAAGATTTGCCGATCTGCCAATCGGCCGTGTGAATAAATCGCATCGACGCTCCGCAGCGGTAAAAGGATGAGCACCATTAGCTGATTCGCGGGCTATAGACGCGATCAAGTCTTCAAAGGAATGTTCGTCATAAGCCAGCTTGCCGCCCAGGTTCTTCACGACGTCTTCGGCTATAGCGCCTTTCGTCCCGGTCAGGAGGAGATTGTCGATCTGATTATGGATCGGCAGAACGTGCTTGTGGTGATGCCCACGGGCGCGGGCAAGTCGCTGTGCTACCAAATTCCGGCCCTTGTCTGCGACCGCCTGGCCGTCATCGTCTCGCCCCTTGTAGCGCTGATGGACGATCAGGTGGCGGGCCTGCGCGCCAATGGCGTGGCGGCCGCTTGCGTGCATTCGGGCCTGTCGCGCGAGGAACAAGTTGCGAACTGGCGTTCGGTGGCGTCTGGCCAATGCAGATTGTTGTATCTGTCGCCAGAGCGCCTGATGACGCCGCGCATGCTGGAGGCGCTGGAGCGACTTGATCCGGCGTTTCTCATTGTCGACGAGGCCCATTGCATTTCCAAATGGGGCGCGAGCTTCCGGCCTGAATATGAGCAATTATCGGCGCTGGGAGAGCGTTTTCCTAACGCAGTAATTGCAGCCTTCACGGCGACCGCTGACGAGGCGACGCGCGAAGATATTGTGCAGCGGCTGTTTCGCGGGAAGGGCCGCATCCTGTTGCACGGGTTTGATCGCCCGAACTTGCGTTTGTCGGCGCTCGCCAAAACCGATTGGCGCAAGCAGCTTCTCAGCTTTCTTGAAGACAAGCGCGAGGATGCGGGCATCGTTTATTGCCTGTCGCGCAAGTCCACCGAAGAGGTCGCCGATTTTTTGCGCGGCTCCGGCGTCAACGCCATCGCCTATCATGCGGGGCAAGAGGCGGACGTGCGCCGCGCCAACCAGAACCGCTTCATGACCGAGGCCGCCGTGGTGATGGTGGCGACCATTGCGTTTGGCATGGGCATCGACAAGCCCGACATTCGCTATGTCTGCCATTTGAATCTGCCCAGCAGCATGGAAGCCTATTATCAGGAAATCGGCCGCGCCGGTCGCGACGGCCTGCCTGCGGAAACGCTGCTGTTGTTTGATCTGTCCGACATGCGCCAGCGTCGTCAATTCATCGAGAACGACGATGCCGACGAGACGCATAAATTGCGCGAACACAAACGGCTTGATGCGCTGCTCGCTTATTGCGACGCCGCGCAATGTCGCCGCGCCGCGCTGCTTTCTTATTTTGACGAAGAGTGCGAACCCTGCGGCAATTGCGATAATTGCCTGAACCCGCCGACGATGATCGACGGCAGCCAGCAGGCGCGCATGTTGTTTTCCGCCATAGCCGACACCGGCGAGGCGTTCGGCGCCGTGCATGTGATCGACGTTCTGTGCGGCGCCGGCGGGCAAAAGATCCTCGTGCGCGGACACGAGAAACTGAAGAGCTATGGCAAAGGCGCCGGCAAGCCCAAAGATTATTGGCAGGCGTTTATAAGACAGGCTGTGGCTGGCAATTATTTGTCGATCAACATCCAGAAATATGGCGCGCTGCAACTCACCCGGCGCGGGCGCGCGGTGATTGAGGGCGATGAAAACTTCGCGCTGCGCGAAATCGCCGACAGCGACATCGCCAGCTCAAAATCAGAGCGCGCCAGTTCAACGCGCAAAGCCGCACGAGCCGCTGTTCCCGAGAGGGATCAGGCGCTTCTCACCGCGCTGAAGGCCTGCCGACTTGAGCTTGCACGCGAACGCGAAGTGCCCGCCTATGTGATTTTTCCAGACGCGACGCTGCTGGAAATGGCCAGCCTGCGCCCCGGCACGATGAAGCTGATGGCGCAGATCAACGGCGTCGGCCCGCGCAAGCTCGAAGAGTTTGGCGCGCTGTTTCTGCGCGTCGTGCAAAACGAGGGATAGGGTCGCGGGCCGGCGCTATTGCAAGCTCAGTCGCGTCTGCGCACACGCCGTTCGCGACGCTCCATACGCCTGTCTCTACGCTCCATGCGCCGGTCGTGACGTCTTGTTCTGCGCATTGTGCGCCGCTTGACCCTGCGCCCACGCCGGGAGCCGGCAGGAGCCGCGCTGTCCGGTGCAAGGCCGTCGCCGGGCCTGTCTGCCGGCCGCAAATCGCGCGCCTGAGCCTCAGCAGCATCGCGCGCCGGAAGGTCAGGATCAACGAGCGCTGGCGCCGCGTCCGCCAAGGAAGCTGGTATCGCAACGCTCACCGCCGCAGCAGCGAACAAAAAAGAACGCAGGAAGTTTCTACGGTCGAGACTTTGACGATCTATAGTCTGGTTGGCCATGACAAACGCCTCCTGAGCCCCCCAATGCGGTTACGCATTCAACGCGAGCTGGTTCCTTGCAACGAAGGAGAGTCGGTGGAGCTTTTCCGGGGCAAGCCCGTCCATGATGGCGGTTAGATTTGAAGGTTGTTAAGTCCGGTCGCGCCTCGCAGCAACAAGGCTCCGCCGGCTCGAAACTCAAAATGCTGTTGGCTGGGGCGGGAGGATTCGAACCTCCGCATGGTGGAATCAAAATCCACTGCCTTACCGCTTGGCGACGCCCCAATAGCGCGCGGAACATAGAGGCAGACTGTTCCGGCTGCAACTCGGCGGGGCGGGTTAGGGCGAAAAATAGATAGGCGCGGGCGAGCGCCGATTTGCGCTTGTCGGCGGCCCTGCGCCTCGCTATAACGCGGCCTTCCCGCATGACGCAGGTTCGCATCGCTCCGGCGACATGCGAGGCGCTTCGGGCGGTTCGGAGTGTAGCGCAGCCTGGTAGCGCACCTGCTTCGGGAGCAGGGGGTCGGAGGTTCGAATCCTCTCACTCCGACCATTTCACCCGCGTTTGTGCCCGCCGCGCACGGCGTGGCCTTAACAACATATTATCCGGTTGATTATTGACCCGTCCGTCCCAGCGCGGCGGAGATCTCTATTTTGTCTCTATCTGACGCCTCATCCCAGTAAAAATAAGCGGCGTCCGCGATCTCGCCTCCGTAGCGGGTGGCCAGCGCGCTGATTGAGGCGCCGTTGCAAAACAGGAACGCCTGTATAATCCCGACGCGCATCTCAGCGTTATCGTGGAGCCGTCCCGCGATCAGCGCCTGCATGGCCTCGCCCGAATCGAAACGCCCCTCCAGGGTCCAGAGCGGCGCCAATTGCATCAGCGCGGAGGCGACGCGGATCATGCCGACGGTCTCCATGGCGTTCGCGGGCGGCTCGCGCTGGGTCAGGATCGCTTCGACCAGATCGAAGAATTCGGCGACCGTTTCCGCCTCGCCGGGCGTTGCCGCGCAGAGGCCGAGCAGAGCGCTGTGCAGATCCGCTAATTGTTCCACGCGGCGCATATTCGTCCGGGCTCAAAACCAGCCGCTATCGGCCAAGGCGCGCCAGAGCAGGCGCAGGGCTAGTATGGTCAGAACAACCTGAAAAATCATCCTGAAGCGCTGTTCAGTCGTGTAATTAAGCGCGATTTCGCCGACCCAGTTCCCGGCGGCCCCGGTCGCGATCATCGCCCCCATCAGCAAGGAATAGGGCCAGATCGAGAAGCCGATAAAGGTGAAGGCGATCAGCTTGAGCACATGGACAGAGATCATCAGCGCGCCCATCGTGGCGACCTGATTGCGTCGGTCGTTCGCCGCGCTGGCCACGAACGGCGCCACCAGCGTGCCTGTGGCGCTCACAAACACGCCCAGAAACGTCGCGCCAAAACCAACCATCGCGAAGCGGCTGTTTTGCGCGCCCATGCGCCCCAGTTTCGGCAGCCATGTCACCACGAGAATAAACACCGCCAGAATACCAAGCGTGGCTGATTGCGGCATCGAGACGAAAGCCTGCGCGCCTACAAAAGCGCCGAGCGCGGCCCCCAGCATGAAGGGAAGCATCGTCGCCTTCATAACCCAGCGCCACATGATGAGCGTGCGGCTGACGCCCGACCCCAATTGCACCACGGTATGAACGGGAATCAGCACCGCCGGCGGCATGACGGTCGCCATGATGGCCAGCAGGATCAACCCGCCCGCCGTACCTGTGAAAACGCCGATAAAGGCGGTGGTGAAGGACGCGGCCGCAAGGCCCGCGAACATGAGCGGACCGATGTCCGGTGCGACGAGAAAATCCATTTGTTCCTGCCTGCGGCCTTGTTGGCCTTTTACTTGTTGCACGAAGGCAGGCGCGCGCCCGCAACCTTCCGCTTACTCCTCTTGACGCGCGCGCGCCAGCGCCGGGGCTTGACGATGGGCGCGGCTCGTGGACCTAGTGCCCCATGAGCAATCGAGCGCACAGGTTTTTGCCGGGGCGGTCAGGACGCGCGACAATAATCGCGGTTCTGGCGCTTTACGGCATGCTGTTGCAAAGCTTCTTTGCGGGCGTGGTCGGGGCGTCGTCCCCCCCGCCGCTTCCGTTTGAGGCCAGCGCCCTTTGCGTGAGCGGGCAGCTGGAAGGTTTGTCGGGGTCCAATCCCGAAACCCCAATCCATTCGAACAGCCATTCCTGCGTCTGCGCGGCGATGTGCCATGGCGGGGCGCTTGCCGGTGGATCGGGCGGGTTTGCGTTCGCGTTTGACGTCCTCGGAACGCAGGGCGCCGATGCGCCGCTTGCTGATCTGTCGCCTGCGCCACAATTACGGTTGCCGCCAGCGCGCGCGCCTCCTCACGATGGTCACGCCTCTTTCGCCTGATCCTTTTTTCGTGAGACCAAAAACATGATTAAGTTTTTATCAGCAGCCGCTGTCGCTGCGTTATTCTGCATGCCATCCGTCAGCGCATCTGCGCACGCAACGTTCGAGCGCGCCGAGGCCAATCCGGGCGCGGCCTACAAGGGTGTTCTGCGCGTGCCCCACGGGTGCGATGGCGAGGCGACCAACACCGTACGGCTGAAATTGCCTGATGAGATCGTCAGCGTGAAGCCAATGCCCAAAGCTGGCTGGACGTTGACCACAGTAAACGCGCCCTATGCGCAGGCCTATGAAGAGCACGGGCGCAAGATAAGCGAGGGCGTGCGCGAGATCGTCTGGTCAGGCGGCGCCTTGCAGAGCGATCATTACGATGAGTTCGTGTTTATGGGCCGCATTGCGCCGCACGCGAAAGCGCCGACGACGATCTTTGCGCCCGTGGTGCAGGATTGCGCCAACGGACAACAGCGTTGGGATCAGGTTCCCGCTGCCGGCCAGAGCGCCCATGGGTTGAAGGCGCCAGCGCCCGCGATCCGCCTTGTGGCGGCTGCGCAATCGGCTGAAACTCCCGCATCGCGCACCTACAAGCTCGGCTCGCTCTCCATCGAGCGCCCCTGGACGCGGGCGACGCCGCGCTCCGCCCCTGTAGCTGGCGGCTATCTCAAGATCACCAATTCCGGCGCCGTCTCCGATCGCTTGACCGGTGGCTCGTTCGCTCACGCGGGCAAAGTGGAAGTGCATGAAATGTCGCACGAGGGCGGCATGATGCGCATGCGTCAGCTCCCCCGTGGTCTTGAGATCGCACCCGGTCAAAGCGTTGAGCTTCGTCCGGGCGGTTATCATCTGATGTTCATGGATCTGAAACAGGGAATCGTCGCCGGCCAGAACGTGAAGGGCTCGCTGGTGTTTGAAAAAGCGGGCCAGATTGAAATCGAGTTCGACGCTGAGGCGATGGGCGCATCCACGCCTGCTGCGGCTGGCGCTCATGAGCACAAACATTAGCGATTAGCGGCCAGGGATTGGGGAGGGGAAGAGTGTTTTCTTCTCTCTTACTTGGCGGGAGAAACCTGTCCCGGCGTCGCCGGGACGGGCAGTTCCTTCACAGGAACAAAACGATTCTGGCATGGTTTGCTGTTTCAAGAGATTGCTTGCATCAGCAAAATCCGGATCAAGCGTTTTGCTACAGGTATGGCCGCAACGCTTTGGCGGCCTGCTCGGGCGATTGTTGAAGATTGAACGCAGTGGCGAAGCGTCCCTGTTTGTCCATCAGATAGACGATGGACGAATGATCCATCGAATACGAATCCCCTTCGCCTTTTGATTTACGCGCAAACACCCGGAACGTCTTCAGCATCGCGTCGATGGACTCGCGCGGCCCGGTGACGCCGACGATGCGCTTGTCGAAGTTTGAGACGTAATCCTTCATCAGCGCCGGCGTGTCGCGTTCGGGGTCCACGCTCACGAACAGGGCGGCGACGTTGGCCTTGACTCCCAGTACTTCAAACACTTTGCTGATTTCCATCAGCGTCGTCGGGCACACGTCCGGGCAATGGGTGAAGCCGAAGAAAATCAGCGTTGGTTTGCCTGTGAGATCGCGATGGGTGATCGCTCTGCCGTCATGGTCGATCAGTGCGAACGGGCCGCCGATGCTGGCGTTCATCGGAACCGGCACGGAGCGGTCGCGCAGCGTGAAAAACGCGGTGGCGCCAAGCATCAAAACGCCCAGCACAAGGCAGATCACGGGAATTATCAGGCGCCGTTGCACGGTTTTTCCTTCCAACGATCAATCAGAAACAGTTCAGCACTGCTGTGACCAGATCAACGAACATGTTGGGACCAAATCGAACCCACATCAGCGCGGCGGCGATGGTCATCAACGCAAAACCCGCCAGCGTCACCAGCACGGCTGTGCGCGCAAGTTTCGCCTCGTTTGCAGGGTCAAGATGATCGCTCATAGCCCGAATATAGAGCGTGCGAGGCCAGTGCGCACGTCCTTATCTGCTCAATTCGTTCGCCAGTTCGCGCAAAAAGCCGAGACAGGCGGCCAATTCGCCTGTCTCGACATATTCGTCGGGCTGGTGCGCCTGATCGATCGAGCCCGGCCCGCAGACGATGGTGGGCACGCCAGCATTCTGGAACCGCCCGGCCTCGGTGGCGTAGGGAACGGCGATTGTATGGTTTGCGCGCAGCAGTTTCAGCGCCAGCGTTTGCGCCAGGGAGCCGCGCTCGGCGGCAAGCCCCGGCACCTCGACCTCCACCAATGTCTCAATGCTGGCGTCCGGCGCAAAACGTCGCAGGCGCGGCAGCACGACGTCCTGCGCGTGAGCCTCCAGCCGCCGCAAAGCCAGATCCTGGGGCGCGCCTGGCAGGCCGCGAAACTCCCAATGGAATGTGCATTCGCGAGCCAGAATATTGCGCGCTGCGCCGCCTTCAATGACGCCCACGCTCAGCGTCGAGGTTGGCGGATCGAAGCGTTCGTCGCGCCCGCCAGCGCCCTCCGCAAGCTCGTCGGCGAAGGCGTAAAGATCGTGGATCAGAGCAGCGGCGCCCTCGATCGCATTGGCGCCCAGATGGGGCTTGGACGAATGGGCCTCCAGCCCGCGCACGGTCGTACGAAACGTGGCGACGCTTTTATGTGCGTCTGCGGCCTCCATCAACGTCGGTTCGCCCACGATCACGGCGGCGGGGCGGGGCAGATCGAGGCCGAAACGCGCAATGGTGTCGAGCGGTCCCGCGCAGGTCGTCTCTTCGTCGTAGCTCAGCAAAATATGGATTGGCTTCTTCAGCGGCGCCTGCTTGAACTCCTCGATCATGGCGAGGCAACATGCGTCGAAGCCCTTCATGTCGGTGGCGCCTCGTCCATAAAGGCGTGAGCCCTCTCGCCGTAGCGTAAAGGGATCGCTGGTCCACGTCTGGCCCGTCACCGGCACAACGTCGGTATGTCCCGACAATACGATTCCTCCATCAATCATCGGACCGATGGTGGCGAAGATCGCCGCCTTGTCGCCCAAGGCGTTGGGTACGATCACGAACGGCACGTCATGCGCGCGCAGAATCGTTTCGACGAAGGCGACAAGGTCGAGATTTGATTTCGAGCTTTCAGTGTCGAACGCGACAAGATGCGCAAGCAGCTCCACAGCGTGCGAAACACGGCGGTCGTCTTCGGACGAAAGAGCATGCTTGGACATTGTGGATGCTCTAGTTGATCACGCGACCGACGCTCGGGCTGTCGAGAGAAAACGCCGGAATGTCGACCTCGAAGGCCTCGCCCGCCTGATCCCTGAAATGGTATGTCCCAACCATGATGCCTGAAGGCGTCGGCAGCGGACAGCCGGACGTATAGGAAAAAGAATCGCCCGGCGCCAGCGTCGGCTGTTCGCCCACCACCCCCGGTCCCTTGACCTCATTGACGCGCCCGCTTGCGTCGGTGATGCGCCAATGGCGGCTCATCAATTGCACGCTTTGCGCGCCGTGGTTTTGAATCGTGATCGTATAGGACCAGAACCAGCGGCTGGCTTCGGGCTTGGACTGGTCGGCGAGAAATTGCGGCTCGACCGTGACTTCAACAGCGTGCGTCGTTTTGGTGTACATGGCCTCAGCATGCATAATGCAGTCTCTTTAGTCGAGGGGCGTGTTGGTGAATTCTCGCTGCGTCAGCGTCCTTCTTCCGCCGTTTTTCGCTCTTTCTGGCCGGGTCCAAACATGCGCGTCGCCGTCACAACGCCCTATTTTGATTTCTACCCCGCGCTGAAGGCGCAGTTCGCCGCGCTCTATCCCGGCGTCAAGTTCCGCACCGATCGTCACAAGCTCACCGAAGACGAGCTGATCGATTATCTGCGCGGTTATGACGCGGCGCTGATCGGGCTGGATCGCTTCACTGATCGCGTCTGCGCGGCGCTGCCGGAGCTGAAAATCGTGTCGTTGTGTTCGGCCGGCGTCGACCACATCGACCCCGTGATCCTCAAGGCGCATGGCAAGAAAATGTACTGGGCCGCAGGCGTCAACAAGGTGTCGGTCGCCGAGTTGTCGGTTTGCTACATGGTGCTGGCGGTGCGACGCGCGCACTTTTTTTCGTCGATCTTGCGACGCGGCGCATGGACAGGCCCGGTCGGCTTTGGCGCCGATCTGCGCGGACAGACGATCGGCCTGCATGGCTGCGGCCATATCGGCAAGGAAGTCGTCAAATTGTTGCAGCCCTATGGCGTGAAAATCATCGCCTGCGACCGCGTCGATTATTCCGATTTTTATCAAGCCTTCGACGTCGAAAGAGTCGAGGCCGACGAGCTTTGGGCGCGCTCGGATGTTCTCAGTATTCACCTGTCGCTTAACGACAGTTCGCGCGGGCTCTATAGCGGCGCGGTTCTGGACAAGATGAAATCTGGCGCCGTTCTCATTAATTGCGCGCGCGGCGGCATGGTGGATGAAGAGGCGCTGAAGCAGCGTCTCGACAGCGGCCATATAGCGGGCGCCGCGTTCGATGTGTTTGCGGTTGAACCGGCCAACGGGCATCCCTTGCTCGATTCGCCCAATTTTTTCGGGTCGCCGCACATTGGCGCGACCACCCGCGATTCGTGGGAGGCGATGCTGCGTTCTGGCATAAACGGGCTGGCGGAGGCTTATCAGCCGCAGCCGGGGCTCTACCCGTTCGATTGAGCGGCTAGCGGCCCGCTTGGGCTGGCCGCGATCCGCTGGCGCTGACGACCCGGGCGCCGCCACGCGTCGTGCAATTGGAGCCCTTCGTAATCTCCCCGACGCAAAGATCATTGGCCGCGGCCGAGCGGCTGAGCAGGATCGACTGCTTGAGCAAAGCCGCATTGGTGAGCGCGTCGCGATTGTGATCGTTGCTGCGGTCGTGCGTGCGCACGATCACTGTCTGGCGATTGTAGACGCGCACGCTCTCGCGCTGCGGGGCGCGGCGCCAGCCGTGCTCGTTCATGGCCAGAGCGGGCTCCGGGGCCGTCATCAGAAAGCCCGACGCGAGGGCGATGGTCAACGCAGACGAGCGATAAAAGACAGGCCAAATCGCCATGATGGAGCTCCGAAACCTGAACCGTGAGGACGCCAGATTAACACTTTATTTACGATTGGCGATTCAGGCAAGGTTCAAGTTCTGAGTTCCTGTTTTCATGGGTGTTAAGGGTGTCCGGGGTTGGCAGGGTCTCGAAGACAATGGATCGGTCGGCGGGCCATTTCATGCGATAGGCAAGGCGGATTTCCTTTTTCGCGCCCGCTCGGCGCCGACCAAATCCCATAAGCCTGATCAGGCCTGCGGATCGAGCGGACGGGAATCTGGCCCCAGCTTTTCCGGCGAGGCCTCGCCATAGCGCTGCACCATGGGGCGCCGCGCCTCCAGAGACTCCACACGGGCTTCGACGATGGCGCGCTCCTCGCGCAGCGCCTGAAGCCTGGCCTCAATCGCCTGGTCCGGCGCGCTCTCAGCAGGCGCCAGGCGGCTCTCGACGGCGCCGATGACGAACGCTCCTTGTCCTTCCACCCGCAGCGACGCCGGATCGAAACCCGCCGGCAGGCCGCGCAAAATCAGCGACGTCTCGTCCGCTGGCGGCGTCCGGATAAACCGTCACCCTGTCGATTCGCGAGGGAGCAACCAGCGACGCAGCCACAGCAGGGCTTGCGACCAAGAGGGCGTGAGAAAGGGCCAAAAGTGCGAGCGGCGGGATCGGGGCTCGGGGGGAACGCTGATGGGCGGGGTCCAATCGGCTGAAACTGGAGCCATAGCTACGCCCAATTGCGCTGGAACTGGGACGCTTGCGCCACCATAAGTTACATAAGGTTACTTTGGCGCAGCCAAGCGCCTTTTGCGGCTAGGTACAGATCATCCGTTGATCGAGCGCAGGCGTGATCTGAAGCCTGCCGCCGCGCGAATACAGATTGGACTTTGCAGCAAGTGTAAACAGGCGGTTAAAACCAGGCTTTCCGCGCTTGTGCGCCAGGACTAAATCTGTCATGTTCGCGCGCCTGGAATAGGACAGCCTTACTGACCTTTGGGCGCTGGATCTGGTCACATAAGTCGGAGACGGGGGCGTGAAAACGCTCTTTGGGGCGATTGGCCCGAGGTCTGCATCGGCGGCCTCCTTGACGAAGTATGGGCTGAATTGAGCGGAAATTGATCGCAGTCCGATCTGGAGCGGAGCGATGAACGCGTTTGAGTGGCGTCAGAATGAGCAGGAACGTCGGCTCCGAAAACGGAGCTTTGGCGGACGAACGTCTTTGACCTGACGTCCGTTAAAATCTGCGCGCAAATCAGCGCGAAATTCTGGCAGCCTTCTCTACAAGCGCATAAGCGCAAATTTATCTGGAGTTGCATCCATGTCCGGCATCATCGACCCGGCTCTGCCGCCCGCCCGCGGCCTGTTTGACCCCGCTTTGGGCCATGACGCCTGCGGCGTCGGCTTCATCGCTCATGTCAAAAATCGCAAGTCGCACGAGATCGTGCAGCAGGGATTGCAGATTCTGCTCAATCTGGATCATCGCGGCGCGGTTGGCGCGGACCCCAAGCTTGGGGATGGCTGCGGCATTCTGGTGCAAATTCCCCATCGGTTCTTTGTCGAGGAATGCGCAAAGCTCGGCTTCAGCCTGCCGGCGCCGCAGGCTTACGGCATCGGCCAGTTCTTCATGCCGCGCGATGCGTCGGCTCGCGCCGAGGGCGAGAGGATCGTCGAGCGCGTCCTGGCGCAAGAGGGACTGAGCTTGCTGGGCTGGCGCGATACGCCGGTCGACAGCTCCGATCTCGGCGACGCCGTAAAGGCGGTTGAGCCGTTCATGCGTCAGGCGTTCATCGGCTATGGCCCGAACGTGAAGGACGAGGCCGAGTTCGAGCGGCGCCTGTTTGTCGCCCGCAAGTGCATCTCGAATGCGATCTACGCTCTTGGCCGTCGCGACATGGCGGAATTTTATCCGGTGTCGATGTCGTGCCGCACAATCGTCTACAAGGGCATGGTCCTCGTCTCGCAGCTTGGTTCCTATTACAAGGACCTGGGTGATCCGCGCTTTGAAAGCGCTCTGGCGCTGGTGCATCAGCGTTTCGCAACCAACACGTTCCCGTCGTGGCGTCTCGCCCATCCCTATCGCATGGTCGCCCATAACGGCGAGATCAATACGCTGCGCGGCAACGTCAACTGGATGGCGGCCCGTCAGGCCTCCGTGGCCTCGGAGCTGTTTGGCGACGATATTTCCAAGCTGTGGCCGATTTCCTACGAGGGACAATCGGACACCGCGTGCTTTGACAACGCGCTCGAATTTCTCGTGCAGGGCGGCTATTCGCTCGCCCATGCGATGATGATGCTGATCCCCGAAGCCTGGGCCGGCAATCCGTTGATGGATGAGGAGCGCCGCTCCTTCTATGAATATCACGCCGCTTTGATGGAGCCCTGGGACGGCCCGGCCGCTATGGCGTTCACCGACGGTCGCCAGATCGGCGCCACGCTTGATCGCAACGGCCTGCGCCCTGCGCGCTATCTCGTCACTGACGACGACATCGTAGTGATGGCGTCTGAAATGG
>CANJPM010000064.1 GCA_947476075.1 Beijerinckiaceae bacterium | reverse complement strand
TATGATCGAGAACGCGCTGGTGGCGGGGTTCACCTCGGTCGGCATTGATACGCTGTTGCTTGGCCCGGTGCCCACGCCAGCGGTCGCCATGCTCACCCGCTCCATGCGCGCAGACATGGGCGTGATGATTTCAGCCTCGCACAACGCGTTCGAGGACAATGGCATCAAGATCTTCGGGCCGGACGGCTACAAGCTCTCCGATGACGTCGAGCGCGAGATTGAGGCGCTGATGGATTCCGATCTTGGTCCGCAATTGGCCGGCTCGCGCGATCTGGGGCGGGCGCGGCGCGTGGACGACGTGCGCGCGCGCTATATCGAATTCGCCAAGCTCACTTTACCGCGCGCCTTGTCGCTTGAGGGCCTGCGCGTGGTGATCGATTGCGCCAATGGCGCAGGCTATCGCGTGGCGCCAGAAGCTTTATGGGAATTGGGCGCGGAAGTGATCGCCATTGGCGTCGAGCCCGACGGGTTCAACATCAACCACGACGTCGGCTCGACCTCGCCTGAAGCGCTGATCGCCAAAGTGCGCGAAGTGCGCGCCGACGTTGGCATTGCGCTCGATGGCGACGCCGACCGCCTGCTGCTGGTTGATGAGCTGGGGCAGATCGTCAACGGCGATCAATTAATGGGCGTGATCGCCCAAAGCTGGAGCGAGGACGGACGCCTGAGCAAGCCAGGCATCGTTGCAACCGTGATGTCGAATCTGGGTCTGGAGCGCTATCTGGGCGGCATCGGATTGAGCATGGCGCGCACGTCCGTTGGCGACCGCTACGTTCTGGAGCATATGCGCGAGCACGGGTTCAATCTGGGCGGCGAACAATCGGGCCATGTGATCTTGTCCGATTACAACACCACCGGCGACGGATTGATCTCGGCGTTGCAGGTTCTGGCTGTGGTGCAGCGACAAGGCAAGCCCGTCAGCCAAGTGTGCCATGTGTTCGATCCCGTGCCGCAGATCTTGCGCAACGTGCGCGGCGTCTCGCGCGAGGCTGCGTTGACCGAGGGCGTCGTGAAGGCGATCGCCGAAGGCGAAAAGCGCCTCGGCGGCGGCGGGCGTCTGCTCATCCGTCCATCGGGTACGGAGCCGGTGATCCGCGTGATGGGGGAGGCCGACGACGCGGGCCTGCTTGATCAGGTGGTCGGCTCGATCTGCGAGGCGCTGAAGCGGGCGCCGTCTGTGGCGTAAGAGGCGCGCTCAATCTGGACCGCGCGCGTTCCAGTGCGCGCTTCTTTTAACCGAACAAAAAATCGCGCGTTAAGGTTAAGGGTGCGTTAAACTCTCTGCGCCATGGTCTCGACAGTCCTTGTTTGCGTCTGTTGAGGTTTGTTTATGGGCTGCTTTAACGCCCCCTTTTTAGCTGCGGCTTTTGTCGCGCTCAGCTGCGGTTCCACCTTCGCCGCTGACGTCCTCCCTCCCGCACCTGTGCTGGGCAAGGCGATTGGTCCATCCGCGAAAATCTCCGATTGGTATTTGCGCGGCGATGCCGGACGCGGGCTCGCCACAAAGCCTGAAGCCAGTTTGGGAACGCTCCCCGCAGGCGTAAAAAGCGATTGGTCGAAGCCGGGCGAGTCCGCTTTTTATGGCGTTGGCCTTGGCTACCGCCTCAATGATTTCGTGCGCCTCGATGTCAGCGCAGAACATCGCTTGCCTGCAAAATATGAAGCGCGGACGAGCCATTCCTGTGCGCCAGTCGCTTGCGTTGATTCCTATTCGGCGCGCGCGCAAAGCGGCGTGTTTCTCGCCAACGCCTATTTTGAAGCGATCACGTGGATGAGCATGACCCCGTTCATAGGCGTGGGCCTTGGCGCGGCCACCAACCAGACGTCGCATGTGCGCGATGTGGGGAACGCTGAGACCGCCTCTGGCGCAGGCGCTTCTCGCTGGTCTTTGGCGTGGGCGGCGATGGCGGGCGTGGCTTATGAAGCCGTTCCGGGCGTACATGTGGAGCTGGGCTATCGCTATCTTGATCGCGGACGCTCCAGCCTTGGCGCAATTTCTTGCACTTCAAATTGCGCGGGGGCCGTGCAACGCTTTTCGACGATTTCACATGATGTGCGCATGGGCGTGCGGTTCGCGTTCCAGCAGGGGTCGTCCGTACGCTAGGCGGACCGGGTTGGGGCAGGTTTGATCGCCCATCTTGACGAGCCCTCCAGACAGGCGTATCCACCGCGGCGGGACACCTCCCCCCAACGGGAGGCGCTCATCTGAAAGGATGGCATGCAATGAACAAGCCCGCGCACAAGCCTGCGAACCCGAACTTTTCATCCGGCCCCTGCGCCAAGCGCCCCGGATATTCCCTTAACAATTTGTCGGATGCCCCGCTGGGCCGTTCGCACCGCGCCAAAGTCGGCAAGGCGAAGCTGAAGCTCGCGATTGATCTGACCCACGAAGTGCTGAAAGTCCCCGCCGATTACCGCATCGGCATCGTCCCCGGCTCCGACACCGGCGCCGTCGAAATGGCGATGTGGTCGCTGCTGGGCGCACGCGGCGTCGATATGATGGCGTGGGAAAGCTTTGGCGAAGGCTGGGTCACGGATGCGATCAAGCAGCTCAAGCTGAAAGACGCCCGCGTCATCAAGTCCGGCTACGGCGAGCTGCCGGACCTTTCGAGCGTGAACTTCGACAATGACGTCGTCTTCACCTGGAATGGCACGACCTCCGGCGTGCGCGTACCCAATGCCGAATGGATCCCCGCCGACCGCAAGGGCCTGACCATTTGCGACGCCACATCCGCCTGCTTTGCGCAAGCGATGGACTTCTCCAAGCTCGATGTCGTGACCTATTCATGGCAGAAAGTGCTTGGCGGAGAAGGCGCGCACGGCATGATCATCCTCAGCCCGCGCGCCGTCGAGCGTCTGGCCAGCTACACGCCCGCCTGGCCGATCCCGAAGATTTTCCGTCTCACCAATGGCGGCAAGCTGATTGAGGGCATTTTCGTCGGCGACACCATCAACACGCCCTCCATGCTGTGCGTGGAAGATTACATCGACGCATTGCAATGGGCGAAGAGCATCGGCGGTCTTGACGGGCTGATCGGTCGCGCCAATTCAAACGCCAAGGCCATCGCCGATTGGGTCGCCAGGACCGATTGGGTGGATTTTCTGGCCGTCAGCGCGGACATTCGCTCCAACACCAGCGTCTGCCTGAAGGTCGTTGATTCCGCGATAACCGCGCTCTCGTCCGACGAGCAGGCCGCTTTCGTGAAGTCGATGGTGGCGGCGCTCGAAAAAGAAGGCGCGGCCTACGACATCGACGGTTATCGCGACGCCCCTCCGGGCCTGCGCATCTGGTGCGGCGCCACGGTCGAGACCGCCGACGTCGCGCAGCTCACGCACTGGCTCGACTGGGCGTTCGCCAACGCGAAGGCCGGTCTGAAGGCTTAACGCCTCAGCATCGCCTCGTTCACGGGCTGCGCGCCAAGATGCGCGCGCCCGCTTAACCCATCATCATCTGTTTTGCTTCACACGTTGAAGGATTAACCTCATGGCGCCCCGCGTTCTCATCTCCGACGCTCTGTCCACCGCCGCCGTCCAGATCTTCAAGGATCGCGGCGTCGAAGTTGATTTCCAGCCTAATTTGGGCAAGGACAAAGAAAAGCTCGCCGAGATCATCGGCAATTACGATGGTCTGGCCATTCGCTCCAACACCAAGGCGACCGCCAAATTGCTCGAAGGCGCCACGCGCCTGAAGGTGATTGGACGCGCGGGCATCGGCGTTGACAACGTCGACATTCCCGCCGCCACCGCCAAGGGCATCATTGTGATGAACACGCCCTTCGGCAATTCCATCACCACGGCTGAACACGCCATTGCGATGATGTTTGCGGTCGCCCGCGAAATCCCCGCCGCCGACGTCTCCACGCAGGCTGGCAAGTGGGAGAAGAACCGCTTCATGGGCGTGGAGATCACCGGCAAGACGCTGGGCATTATCGGTTGCGGCAATATCGGCTCCATCGTCGCCGATCGCGCTGTGGGCTTGCGCATGCGCGTCATTGCGTTCGACCCCTTCCTCTCGCCCGAGCGCGCACGCGATCTTGGCGTCGAGAAGGTGGAGCTGGACGAACTGCTCAAGCGCGCTGATTTCATCACGCTGCACACGCCGTTGACGCCGCAGACGCGCAACATCATGAACGCAGAAAACATCGCCAGGACGAAGAAGGGCGTGCGCATCATCAATTGCGCGCGCGGCGAGCTGGTGGACGAAGCGGCCATGCGCGATGCCATTGTGTCGGGTCAGGTCGGCGGCGGCGGGTTCGACGTGTTCTCCGATGAGCCGGCGACCGCCAATCCGCTGTTTGGCCTGCCCAACGTCGTTTGCACGCCCCATCTTGGCGCCTCCACCTCGGAAGCGCAGGAAAACGTGGCGTTGCAGGTCGCCGAGCAGATGTCCGATTACCTGATGCGCGGCGCCATTTCGAACGCGATCAACTTCCCCTCGATCACGGCCGAAGAAGCCCCGAAGCTGAAGCCCTTCGTGGCTTTGGCCGAAAAGCTTGGCTCGTTCGCGGGCCAGCTCACCGAGACCGGCGTCAAGAAGCTCACGATCACGTATGAGGGCGAAGTCGCGCAGCTGAAGACAAAGGCGCTGACGGCGGCCGCCATCGCCGGCTTCCTGCGCCCGATGTTGTCGGACGTGAACGTGGTGTCGGCGCCGATCGTGGCCAAAGAGCGCGGCATGGTGATCGACGAAGTGACGCGTGCGGCGGAAGGCGATTTTGAATCCCTCATCACCGTAACGGTTGAGACCGAACGCCAGACGCGCTCAGTGTCGGGCACCGTGTTCCACGACGGCAAGCCGCGCATCATCGACATCAAGGGCATCAAGATCGATGCAGAATTTGCGCCGTCGATGATCTACGTGACCAACGAGGACAAGCCCGGCTTCATCGGCCGCTTCGCCGGCGTGCTGGGCGAGGCGGGCGTCAACATCGCCACCTTCGCACTGGGTCGCGACGCGCCCGGCGGTTCGGCGATTGCGCTGGTGCAGATCGACGGCGAGACGCCTGCGGGCACGATTGAAAAGATTCAAGCCATCCCCGGCGTGAAACAGGCCAAGGCGCTCAAGTTCTAAAGCGCACACTGGACGGCGCGCGTCTCCGCGCGCCTCTTGAAGTCAGGGCTGCACGCTGGAAGGCGCGCAGCCCTTTTTTATCCGCGCGCGCCAAAGCGCTCGCACAGGAAAATCCCGCCAAGCACCATCCCCAGCGCCGTGAAATGATAGAGCGCCAGCGTTTCTCCCAGCAGCAGAACTGACAGCAGCGCGCCCAGAACCGGGGTGAGGTTGTGGAAAATCGCGGCCCGGCCTGGCCCCACCAGCTCGACGCTACGCATGAAAAACATCTGCGCCAGCAGCGACGTGAACACGGCGATATATACGAGCGCGAGAAGGCCGTTGAGGCTTGGCGCAAACGTCGCGCCAGCGTTCGCCTCCCATGCCAGCAAGGGCAGCGAGGTCAGGAACGAGGCGGCCGAGACAAGGCCGAAAATAGCCCATGCCGAGCCCGGCGGACGCTTGCGGAGCAGCAGCGCGTAAACGGCGTAAAGCACCGAGGCCCCAATTTGCAGACCATCGCCGAAATTCAGCGACATGTGCAGCAAATCTTCCGGCGCGCCAGCCGTGGCTGCGACCGCGACGCCCAAAAGCGCAATCGCGAGTCCGATCAGGCGCACGATTCCAATCGGCGCGCCGAACATGAAATAAGCGCCCAGAATCACAAGCGCTGGCGTCACCCCTTGCAGGATCGACAGATTGACGCCGGTGGTGTGGGCGGCGGCGTGAAACACCAGCGTGTTGGAAATGGTGAGCGTGATTCCAAGCGTAGCAAGCCAGCGCCAATGGGCCAGCAGCGCGCGCCATTCCCCGCGCGTCACGCTCCGCAAGAAGAAGAAGGCGAGCAGGCTCGCCAGCGCCCAGCGCCCGACGATGATCGTCATCGGGGAAATTTCGCCAACCGACAGCCGCGCCGCCGGCACATTGCCCGCCCAAAACAGGGCGGTCAGACTCAGCAGCAAAAACGGCGAATCATTGGAGCGCGTGAGAAAATGACGAGTTGTGCCGAGCACTGAATGTTCCAATCAGAAGTCGAGCGTCTTATTGCGCTGCGCCCAAGGTTCCGTCGAGGAAAAAGATCATCAGCTTTTGGATATTGATCTGGATCTGGACCGCGCGCCTCCCCGCGCGCATCTTGCAGTAAGATAGACGTCAGGAGAGCGACATGGATTTTGCCAGCGACAATGCAAGCGGAGCCTCTCCTGAGGTGATGCAGGCGCTGATGGTCGCCAATTCGGGCTTTGCGTCCGCCTATGGGGCCGATCCGTGGTCGCTTGAGGCGCAGGCGCGCCTCAGCGCTTTATTCGAGCGTCCGTGCGCGGTGTTTCTGGTGGCGACCGGGACCGCCAGCAACGCGCTCGCGCTTGCCGCGCTCACCCCGCCATGGGGCGCCGTGTTCGCCCATTGCGACGCGCATGTGATGGGCGACGAATGCGGCGCACCGGAGTTTTTCACCGCCGGCGCCAAGCTGGTTGGCGTATCAGGGGACAGGGGCAAGATCGCGCCCGATGCTTTGCGCGAGACTCTGGCCGCCTTTCCAATCGGGCTCGTTAAACAGGTGCAGGCCAGCGCGCTTTCGCTGTCGCAGGCCACCGAGAGCGGCACGCTCTATACGCTGGATGAGATCGCTGTCTTGACGCAGATCGCGCACGAGGCGCGATTGCAGGTGCATATGGACGGCGCCCGCTTTGCCAATTCCATTTCTACGCTGGGCTGTTCACCTGCCGACATGACGTGGCGCGCAGGCGTTGACGTCTTGTCGCTGGGCGCCTCCAAGAATGGGACAATCGCCTGCGAGGCTGTGGTTTTCTTCAATCCGCAGCAGGCGCAAGACTTTGCGTTCCGGCGCAAGCGCGGCGGGCATAATCTGTCCAAGGGGCGCTTTCTGGCGGCGCAAATGAACGCCTGGCTGACCGACGGCCACTGGCTTGATCTGGCCGCTCGCGCCAATGCCCATGCGCAAACACTTGCGCGCGGCTTGTCGCTTGTGGAGGGTGTGCGTCTGCCCTGGCCGGTGCAGGTCAACGAAGTTTTCGCCATATTGCCAAAGCGTATCGACGTTGCGCTGAAGGCTGCTGGCGTTCGCTATTACGATTGGCCGGCCCGTCGCCTCGCCCCAACCTTCGCGCTTAAGCCCGATGAGAGCTTTGTGCGGCTGATTGCATCGTTTTCGACCCCTGACGAGGACGTGGCCCGTGTGATCGAGATCGCGCAAACGGCCTGATTTTTCCGCAAGGAAAAAAGGGCGCCGGTGGCGCCCTTTCGTGTTTCAGGTTCTCAGGCCGCCCGCGCCTCGGGCATTTTGGTTCCGCCGATGGGAATCTGGCGCGGCCTGGCGCTTTCGGGCACTTCGCGCACAAGGTCTACGTGGAGCAGGCCGTTCTCCAGCGAGGCTCCGGTGACGTAGACGTGGTCGGCGAGCTGGAAGCGACGCTCGAACGCACGGGCCGCAATGCCCTGGTGGAGCACTTCTGGACGCGCGCTCTCTTCGCCGGAATTTCTGGAGCCGCGAATGGACAGGGTGTCGTCCCTGGTCTCGATTTTCAGATCAGCCTCGGCAAAGCCGGCGACAGCCAGGGTGATGCGGTAGGCGGTCTCTCCCGTCCGCTCGATGTTGTAGGGCGGGTAGGTTGCACTCGCATCACCGGTAGCGGCCTGATTGAGCATGGAAAAGAGTCGATCAAACCCGACCGTGGAACGGTAAAGGGGCGCAAGATCGAAGTGACGCATGACATATCCTCCATTGAAGCGACATGATTGAACGCTGTGCGCGTCCCGAAGGCCCGCGCAGACAAGAGGTGGGAACGGGACAAGCGGCGCGCAAGGGGGTTTGAATCCGCAGTTTAGGCCATGCGCGATCCGGACCCGATTATTAGCATTTTATTTTTGTATTTTTATAATTCTATCTATTCATTTTTGTGAATTTATCATTATTCCCACCTAAAGTATGTAAAGTTTATTGCATCAAAAAGGGGTTTCCATGTCTGTCGCTCCGGGAGATCGCGCGGCGCAGGCCGCCGCGCTCAATTTATCCTTCCCAAGCCTCGATCCGGCAGCCCGGTTGTCCGCCCTGCGCGCGGCGTCGCCGGGCCGGAACGTTTTCACGTCGAGCTTTGGGCTTGAGGATCAGGCGCTCACACATCTGATTGCGCAAAGCGGCCTCGATATTGAATTTGTTACGCTCGACACCGGGCGATTGTTTCCGGACGCCTACGACGTCTGGGCTTCCACCGAGCAGCGCTATGGAGTGAAGATCAAGGCGTTCTATCCCCGGCGCGTGGCGCTGGAGGATTGGGTCAGCGAGCATGGAATCAACGGCTTTCGCGACTCGAGCGCCAATCGCCACGCCTGCTGCGGTCTGCGCAAAATTGAGCCGCTGGCGCGCGCGCTGGCGGGCGCCGACGTATGGATTACAGGCTTGCGCGCCGATCAATCGCAGAACCGCGCCGGCATGGACTATGTGAGTTTTGATGCGGCGCGCGGGCTCATCAAGGCCAATCCGCTGCTCGACTGGAGCCGGCAGAGGGCGGTGAATTTCGCAGGCAGCAATGATGTTCCAATCAACGCGCTGCATGCGCAGGGCTTCCTCTCTATCGGCTGTGCGCCATGCACCCGCGCCATTGCGCCCGGCGAGGACGAACGCGCCGGGCGCTGGTGGTGGGAGCAAAGCGCCGAAACGAACGACAAGGAATGCGGGCTGCACGTCGACGCCGACGGCAAGCTCGCGCGCGCTTCGGGCGATCAGGCGGTTTTATGATGAGCCAACTCACCCATCTGCAAAAACTTGAGGCTGAAAGCATCCACATCCTGCGCGAGGTTGTCGCCACCTGCGAGAAGCCGGTGATGCTGTATTCCATCGGCAAGGATTCCAGCGTGCTCCTGCATCTGGCGATGAAGGCGTTTTATCCCGCCAAACCACCGTTTCCACTGCTGCATGTGGATACGACATGGAAGTTTCGCGAGATGATAGCGTTTCGCGACGAGACTGCGCGCATGCTTGGAATTGATCTGATCGTGCACATCAACGAGGAGGGCGTGAAGGCTGGAATCAGCCCGTTCGCATCCGGCTCGCGCGTGCACACGGACGTGATGAAAACCGAAGGCCTGAAACAGGCGCTCGACAAATACGGCTTTGACGCGGCGTTTGGCGGCGCCCGGCGAGACGAGGAGAAATCGCGCGCAAAGGAACGCGTGTTTTCGCTTCGTTCAAGCCAGCATCGCTGGGACCCCAAAGGCCAGCGTCCCGAGCCGTGGCGACTTTATAATACGCGCAAGAAAACAGGCGAGAGTTTCCGCGTCTTTCCTCTGTCGAACTGGACCGAAGCTGACGTGTGGGATTACATCGCGCTTGAAGAAATCCCTGTCGTGCCGCTATACTTTGCAGCGCCGCGGCCCGTTGTCGAGCGTGATGGCGCGCTCATCATGGCCGACGACGAGCGCATGCAATTGCGCGATGGCGAGAGTCTGCAAACGCGCATGGTGCGGTTTCGAACTCTCGGCTGCTATCCGCTCACCGGCGCGCTTGAGAGCGAGGCGGCAAACCTCGATGAGATCATCCATGAGATGCGACATTCGCGCGTCTCCGAGCGGCAGGGCCGCGTCATCGATCATGACGGATCCGCCTCGATGGAGCTAAAAAAGCAGGAAGGTTATTTCTGATGAACGCTCCTGTTTTCGCTCAATCTCTCAATGGCGATATTGCAAAAACTCATTCGTTGCTGCGCTTTCTCACCTGCGGCTCGGTGGATGACGGCAAGTCGACGCTAATCGGCCGGCTGCTGTATGAATGCGGCGCCGTGTTTGACGATCAACTTGGCGCGCTTGATCGCGATTCAAAAAAATTCGGCACGCAGGGCGACAATTTTGATTTCGCGCTGCTGGTCGATGGTCTTTCGGCGGAGCGCGAACAGGGCATCACGATTGATGTCGCCTATCGTTATTTTGCAACGCCAAAACGCTCCTTCATCGTCGCCGATACGCCCGGCCATGAGCAATACACGCGCAATATGGCGACCGGCGCCTCGACTGCCGACGTCGCAATCTTGCTGGTGGACGCGCGCAAGGGCGTGCTGACGCAGACGCGCCGCCATGCCTTCATCGTTTCGATGCTGCGCGTGCGCCATGTGGTGCTGGCGATCAATAAAATGGACATGGTCGATTTCGATCAAAAGATCTTCGGCAAAATTGTGCGCGATTTCGAGATCGCGGCCAGGAGTCTCGATCTGGCCTCGGTGACCGCCATTCCGGTGTCGGCGCGTGACGGCGACAATGTCGCCCGGCGCTCCGATCGTGCATCCTGGTATTGCGGCCCGACGCTGCTGGAGTTTCTGGAGAGCGTGGATGCGAGCGAGGCGCCGGGCGCGGATGCTGGTTTTCTAATGCCGGTGCAATGGGTCAATCGGCCTGATCTCGATTTTCGCGGCTTTGCCGGTACGCTGGCCTCAGGCTCCGTGCGCCCCGGCGACAGTTTGCGCGTTTTGCCGCGCGGCCAGCGCAGCAATGTTGCGCGCATCGTCACCCATGACGGCGATCTGAATGAGGCGGTCGCGGGACAGGCTGTGACGCTGACCTTGCAGGACGAGATCGACGTCTCGCGTGGCGACGTGCTTGTCAGCGAGGGCGCAAATCTGCGTCATGGACTCACTTTTGGCGCCCATATGTTCTGGGCGGTTGAGGCGCCGCTTGTTGCAGGCCAGCGCTTTCTCGTCAAACTTGGCGCCTTCCAGACCCAGGCGCAGGTGCAGGCGCTGCATCATGCCATTGATGTCGCCACCTATGCGCCGGCGCCTGCGCAAAGTTTGCCGATGAACGCGGTGGGACTTGTGACGCTGGCGCTGGATCGTCCCGCCGTGTTTGCCGATTACGCGCGAAATCGCGATCTGGGCGGCTTTATTCTGATTGACAGGCTGACCAACGAGACGGTCGCCATCGGCCTCGTCAACGATGCGGCGCTGGCCAAACGCGCCACGCCCGGTGAGCCCGCGATTCCTCAATGGCGACTTGCGCAATGGTGGCTGTCGCTGGAGCGGCGCATTGGCGTGGCTGGCACGCAGGAGCGCGCCAGATCTATGCGCCGTCTGGCTGGCGAGGGCGCTGGCGCGGCTCTCGTGTTCGGACTTGTGGCGTGGCTGTCCGGCAGCGTGCTGGCGGGCGTGGCGGCCGCAGTGCTGGATGCGAGCGTTCGCACGGGCGCCCGGCGGGCGAGCGCCCGTGCGCAGCGCCATCTCGATCAGCGGCGCGACTATAACGCCGACGGCGGCGGCATTTGAAGTATCGGCGTCCCTTGCGGGAAGCGGCATAAGTCTGTCAATTAACTCCCATCAAAGGGGGATGAACAATGTCGCTGAATGAGAACGCCAGGGGACCGCTGGTCTGGCTTGATATGGACCAGAGCGCGCTGGATGCAGCCTATGACCAGACGGTTTGGGCGCCCAATCAGGGCGTCGTGGCAGAGCGTCGCAATGCTGCGGCCGCCGACGCCTACGCCAGGCTGAAGCGTCAGCGCGTGAGCTATGGGGCCACGCCGATTGAGGCGTTCGACTTGTATTCATGCGGCGCCGACAGGGCCCCGATCGTGATCTTCATCCACGGCGGCGCGTGGCGCGCTGGCGACGCCTCGGTGTTCGCCCATCTGGCCGAGCCGATCATGGCCATGGGGGCGCATGCGGCGATCCTTGATTTCACCAATATCGATCCCGTCGACGGCCATCTGGAAATCATGGCGGGCCAGGTCCGGGCGGGCGTCGCCCATATCATCCGCAATTGCGTTCAGCTTGGCGGCGATCCGGCGCGCATTTTCGTAATGGGCCATTCGTCGGGCGCGCATTTGTCGAGCTGCGTCTTGACGAACGATTGGGCGCCCTATGGTTTGCCCGTCAGCTCGCTGGCCGGCGTGTTGCTGATGTCAGGCATGTATGAACTGGAGCCTGTGCGCCGCTCCAAGCGTTCGCTTTATGTGAAGTTCACCGATGGTCTGGTGCAAGATCTCAGCGCCATTCGCCATCTTGATCGCATTCATTGCCCGGTCGTCGTGTGTCACGGCACGCAGGAATCGCCCGAGTTCATCCGGCAGGCGCAGGAGTTTGCAGCCGCCTTGAAGAACGCGGGCAAACAGGTCGAGTTGATCGTCGTGCAGAGCGCAAACCATTTTGAAATGCTTGAAGCGTTCCACAATCCGTTCGGCTTTGTCGGCCGCGCCGCGAGTCGTCTGGTTAAAAACGCTTGAAGGAGCGCCTGTGCCGCTGCTGGATCTGATCGATTCGCCCGCAAACCCCGCTCCTGAGGGCGGGGTGGTGGCGCGCGTGCGTGCAGCCGACGGTTTGCCGATCCGCGTCGCGCGCTGGCATCCGGAAGGTCGGGCGCGCGGAACAATCGTCGTCGTGCAGGGGCGGGCGGAGTACATCGAGAAATATTTCGAGACCATCGGCGAGTTGTTGCAGCGCGGCTTCTGCGTCGTGTCCTTCGACTGGCGCGGGCAGGGCTTGTCGGGACGTGAGATCGCCCATCCCCGCAAGGGCCATATCGACGATTTTCTTGTCTATGAGCGCGATCTCGAGGCCATCGTCGATCAGACTTTGACGCCATTTTGTCCCAGGCCATGGTTTGGCCTCGCCCATTCCATGGGCGCTTCGGTGCTGATCCACCAGGCGCATGGCGGGCGCTCGCCATTTGAGCGGCTGGTCTTGCTGGCGCCTTTGATCGACATTCGCGGTCTGCGTTTTCCGCGCGCCGCGCGTTTGCTCGCCGATATCCTCGACGTGCTGGGGCTTGGGGGCGCTTTCGTGCCCGGCGGCGGCGGCACGTCGCTGCAAACGCGCCCCTTCAAGGGCAACAGGCTGACGCGTGACCCTGTGCGCTACAAGCGCAATGGGGACGTGATCGTCGCCTGTCCGCAGATCGCATTGGGCGATCCCACGATTGGCTGGGTGGGCGCAGCGTTCCGGCTTATCGACGAATTCGAAGATCCCGAATATCCGCGCCGGGTGCTGACCCCGATTCTGATGTTTGCCGCCGGCGCTGACCGCGTTGTCTCAACGCCTCGCATTGAGCGCTTCGGCCATCGGCTGAAGGCGGGCGCCGTGATTGTGCTGGAGCAATCCGAACATGAGATTTTGAGCGAGCGCGACGCCATCCGCGATCGCTTCTGGGCTGCGTTTGACGCGTTTATTCCAGGCTCACGGGACGAGGCGGAAAAGCTGGCGGCCGCTCATGGGAGCGCTAACTGACCGTCAGACTCAGATTAGCCCTTGGCCAGCAACGCCAGCGCCTGTTCGTGCACACGCTCGTCGCCTGACGCGATGATCGCGCCGCCCTTGGTCGCGGGGCCGCCGGTCCAGTCGGTGATGATTCCGCCAGCGCCCTCGACAATGGGAATCAAGGCGACAATGTCGAACGGCTTCAGCCCGCTCTCGATGACAAGATCGACGTGGCCGGCCGCCAGCATGCAATAGGAATAGCAATCGCCGCCGTAGCGCGAGAGGCGCACTTTATCCTCGACGCGGCGGAACGGCTCCAGCGTGTCTTCCACCAGCAGAGATGGATGCGTGGTCATCAGCACGGCGTCGGACAATGTGGCGCAGGCGCGCTTGTGCAGGCGGCGCTCGGTTTGTCGCCCGTCGAGGCCGGGGCCTCTCCACGTGGCTGCGGCGCAATCTCCAACAAAGGTTTCGCGCGTGAACGGTTGGCGCATCATGCCGTAGCAGGCCTGGCCGTTATGGGTGAGCCCGATCAGCGTGCCCCATGTGGGCATGCCGGAAATGAAACTCTTGGTGCCGTCGATGGGATCGAGCACCCAGACGAATTCCGAATCGGGCGCATGATCGGGAAATTCCTCGCCGACGATTCCATGGCCTGGAAAATCGCGGCCGATGAGGCGGCGCATGGCCACTTCGGCGGCCCGGTCGGCTTCCGTCACCGGATCAAAGGCGCCGCCTTGCGACTTGTCGACCGCGTGCAGGGCCGTGCGGAAAAACGGCAGGATGGCTTCGCCTGAAACGCGCGCCAGTTCTTCGACGAAAGCAGCCAGATCGACGGGTTTCATTCGGATTTCGTTCCGCTATTGTGGCGCTCCAGCGGCTGGACGCCCTTTGATGATCCATACATGAGCCACATGAGCGAAGCGAGCCTTCCAAAAAACGATTCCCCGGACAAGCCTGAGGTTACGTCGGATAAGTCTGCGACGGGCGGCGCGATCGTGCTCGTGGCGGTTCTGACGACGATCTACATGATCAGTCAGTTCTTTCGAAACTCCATTGGCGTGATCGGCCCGGATCTGGCCCGTGAATTTGATCTGGACGCGCGCGCGCTCAGCCTGTTGGCGTCAATTTTCTTTTTGTCATTTGCGGCGGTGCAAATCCCGCTCGGCATGGCGATTGACCGGTTTGGCGCACGTGCGGCGATTCTCGCGACCGCACTGGTGATGATCGCCGGCACCGCCTATTTCGCGTTGGCGCGCGATTTTGGCGATCTAGTCGCGGCAAGGCTTGTGATCGGGCTGGGCTGCTCCAGCTTCCTGATGGCGCCGTTGGCGCTCTACGCCGCTCGCTTTCCCGCTCGCCAGTTCGCCACCATCACCGGGCTGCACGTCGGCGGCGGCAATTTTGGCGCTCTGGCCGCCACGGCTCCGTTGGCGCTGGTGGCCGCCTCTATGGGCTGGCGCGTGGCGTTCGTCATCGTGGGGGCTATCGCCTGCGTGGCGTTGACGCTCGTTTTCATGCTGGTGCGCGAGAGCGTGGCGGCGCGCGCCACCAGACTGGCGCACGCCGAAAGCGTGCGCGAACTGGCGCAGGGCGTGGTCGCCGCCACCCGCGTTGAGGGGTTCTGGCGCATTTTCCTGATGCAATTGGCGACCTATCCCGCCTTCGCCGCCATTCTGGGGCTTTGGAGCGGGCCCTGGCTGGCCGACGTTTACGGGATGACCGTCGAGGCGCGCGGCGGCGTGCTTTTCGCGATGGTGTTGGCGCAGATCGCCGGATTGTTTTTTTGGGGCGCAAGCGACCGGCTGTTTGGCAGCTATAAAATCCCCGCACTCATGGGGGCTGGCCTGTCGGCGGCGCTCTTGGCCTATGGGGCGCTGGGTCCGCTGCCGCAGGGCGCGGTGTTGCCGTTCGTGATCGCGCTGGGGTTCGCGTTTGGCTTCTCGCCGGTGCTGACCGCCCATAGTAAATCGCTGTTTCCCGCCCGTCTGATTGGCCGTGGCCTGTCGCTGACCAATATTGCCGCCATTGGCGGCGTTTTCCTGCAACAGATCGCAACCGGCGCGCTGATCGCGCTGTTTCCCGCCCAGATCATTGGCGGCGCGCGAGCCTATCCCCCGGAGGCGTACCAGCTTGTTTTTGGCTTTCTGGCGCTTGAAATCGTGATCGCTGGTCTGATTTACAGCCGGATCCGAGATCCGCACCCTAGTCGAGATCATTGATTTAAAAGAGCTTTACGAAGATTTAAGTATTTGATGCTCGCAGGTGCAAAAAAAACTCTTGCAATTCGTGCGGCGCCGCAGCACATTGAGTTTGCGCGATGGCTTTGCTGTCGCCGATGCCCTTCTTGGGCGTTTCCTCCCTACGACTTGGGGCCGCTTGCATCGCAAGCGGCCTCCTTTCTTTTCAGGGCTCTTTTCCGTCTATTGCAGCTCGTTTTCGATCTGCTTTTGACGCCCTCAGCCTTTCCGGTATTTGTTTCCCACGCATTGTGCGCCGTTTTCGCGCTCAGACGCTGGCCAGATGTCCGTGCCTTCCCGGATTTGTCGGCAAGTCGTTCGCGCTTGATTCGCCAATTGTGTCCACGTGTTGCAGCGTCTCGCGCTTAAAACGTTCCCATTCTGCCGTTTATCATCGATGTTGATCGCCCACTTGCGACCTTAGAGGGCATGGGCGCAAAAGTCCGTATTTTGATATATTTATCAATGACTTGAGATTTGTG
>CANJPM010000063.1 GCA_947476075.1 Beijerinckiaceae bacterium | reverse complement strand
ATTTCCTGCGCGGCTTTATGTGTCGCGTAATCGATTTGCGAAAAGAACAGAAAGTCGACGCCGACTTCGATAATGCAGAGAATCATCGCCAGGAACGGCAGCGCCACCATCGCAAATTCCAGCGCGGCGGCGCCCGATTTGTCCCGGACGAAGCGGAGCGCAGGTCGCACACTCCCCCTGCGCCCAATATCAGAACGGAGCGCCCGCCGGGGCGGGCGAGGCTCTTCATCGACGTATGATCCGGCCGGATTGCGCAACATCGCCGAACGGTGCCGTTTAAAAGTTAAGATCAAGTTATAGACAGTGACAGCGCGCCGTCGCCGCGTTAGGAAGCCCCGTGACCCTGTCCCGCCAATTCACCCTGTTCGTCGTCGTTGGCGTCGCCGCCGCAATCGCCCATTTTGGCGCGCTCATCGGGCTCGTCGAAGCGGGCGGCTGGGCGCCGGAGCCCGCCACGCTTGTGGGCTATGTGGCCGGCGGGATCGTCTCCTACGTTCTTAACCGGCGCCATACTTACGCGAGTGATCGGCCACATGCGGAAGCGGGCTGGCGGTTTGCTCTGGTGGCGGGCGTCGGGTTCGGGCTGACCTATTTTTCTATGTCGGTCCTGCACGGCTGGCTTGGCCTGCATTATCTGCTCGCGCAATTGGCGACGACGGGCGCGGTGCTCGTGTGGAGCTTCGTCGCCCACAAGCTCTGGACGTTTGGCGCCTAGTTTCCGCTATAGCCAGCCGCGCCTGATATCTTTAGCCTGACCATTCAGATTTTATAAATTAGCGGCGCTTATGCTCGCCAAAGTTTTCCTTTTAAGGAATTGGCGCGCCGGAAATGAATTCTGTGTCGGGAATCGCAATGCTGATTGGAGGCTGGCTCGTCGGGGCGGCTCATCTGCAATTGTACCTGACGGGACAGGGCATCTTTGTGGGCAGCACCATTTCCTCTGATCGATGGAACCGGATTTGCCATTATTACAAACCGGGAGAGGTCGTGAAGTTGCGGATTCCCGTCAACGGGACTTGTGAAATCCGCCTGATGCCGCCCGGTGCGAAATCGGCGGCGAGCGCCGTGAAGCGCTGAGACTTCTTTTATGTGTCGGCGCGAAGCTGGCGCAGCGCCTCGCCCAAGACCATGGCGGCGGCGAACGCCACGTTGAGGGATCGGGCGGGCGGACGAATCGGAATCAGCAAGCGCGCGTCTGCGGCGGCGTGGACCTCCTCCGGGGCGCCCAAAGATTCCCGGCCCACCATCAATATGTCGCCGGACGAAAAGGCGAATCGGCTGTAGGGCTGCGCGGCTTTTGTGGTCAGCAGCACGAGGCGGCGTCCCTGGCGCGCCCGCCATTCCTCGAAAGCGGCCCACGAAACGTGGCGATCGATCGTCAATTCGTCGAGGTAGTCCATGCCGGCGCGGCGGAAATGCCGATCAGAGATGGGAAAGCCCGCAGGCTCGATAATTGCGGCGTTGACGCCAAGGCAGGCGCAAGCGCGCAACATTGTGCCGGCGTTTTGCGGAATATCAGGCTGAAACAACGCTAAAGTCAGTTCGGACATCGCCCGCTCCAGAAACTTAAACCCGTGGCGCGGGCTCTCCCGCGCGTCGCGCGCTGAGGTCATAGACCAATTGGGCTCTTTATTGGCGCCTTTAAACGACTGATTGCGCGGCGGCGCTATGGACAAGCGTTCGGATCGGTGCGAAAAACCGCGCGCTCAACCGCAAGAGCGGCGGCTTGCGCCGTCTTCTGACGGCAGGTGGCGATCCGTCGCATTCACCTGGTCGACGCAAGATATTATGACACCTCGGCCCGACCGACGTGCGAAATGCGCGTCGCTCCCGTCCAGCATCCGGGCGGGACCGTGCGGGACAAACGGATGGGGGAATAGACGTGGCCAATCCATCTACGGTCGAACCGACCCGCAGGGACATGCTCTTCATCGCCACCGGAGCGGTAGCCGCCGTAGGCGCCGGATCCGTTGCATGGCCTTTGATCAGCCAGATGAATCCCGACGCTTCAACGCTGGCGCTCGCCTCCACGGAAGTGGACGTCAGCTCCATTCCCGAGGGTGGAAGCCTGACGGTGAAATGGCGCGGCAAACCGGTCTTCGTGCGTCATCGCACGAAGAAAGAAATCGACGAGGCGGTCGCGACCCCGCTCGCCCAGCTTCCTGATCCGCAGGCAGACAAGGCCCGCGTCAAGAAGCCCGAATGGCTGGTAGTCGTCGGCGTCTGCACCCATCTGGGCTGCGTGCCACTGGGCGCGCCCGGCAGCCGGGGTGAATATGACGGCTGGTTCTGCCCATGCCATGGCTCGCACTACGACACCTCCGGACGCATCCGTAAGGGGCCTGCGCCGTTGAATCTTGCAGTGCCCACCTATGATTTCCTTTCGGACACGAAGTTGCGGATCGGGTGAGCGCAAGCTCTCGCCTTTCCACGCCTCGCGCCCCGTAACTCGCCGCCAGAAGAGACAGTCACATGAGCGGACCTTCGACCTTCGTCCCACAGAGCGCCCTTGGCCGCTGGTTTGAGAGCCGGCTTCCACTCGGCGGCCTCGTCCACAGCTCCTTCATTGCGTATCCGACGCCGCGCAATCTGAACTATTTCTGGACCTTCGGCGCGATCCTCAGTTTTATGCTCGTGGCCCAGATCATCACCGGCATCGTGCTGGCGATGCATTATACGCCGCATGTCGACTACGCCTTTGTCTCCGTCGAGCAGATCATGCGCGACGTGAACTGGGGCTGGTTCATGCGCTATTCGCACGCCAACGGCGCGTCGATGTTCTTCGTGGCCGTGTACATTCACATGTTCCGCGGCCTCTATTACGGCTCTTACAAGGCGCCGCGCGAAGTGCTCTGGATTTTGGGCGTCGTGATCTTCCTGATCATGATGGCCACCGCCTTCATGGGCTATGTGCTGCCGTGGGGCCAGATGAGCTTCTGGGGCGCGACGGTGATCACTAACCTGTTCTCCGCGATCCCGCTTGTGGGCGAGGCGATCACGACCTGGTTGTGGGGCGGCTATTCTGTCGACAACCCGACGTTGAACCGCTTCTTTGCGCTGCATTACCTGATGCCGTTCATGCTGGTGGGCGTGGTTGTCCTCCATGTCTGGGCGCTGCATGTGACCGGCCAGAACAATCCGACCGGCGTCGACGTCAAGAACGTTCAGCGCGATACGCTTCCCTTCACGCCGTTTGCGACGGTGAAGGATTCGTTCGCGCTGGTGGTGTTCCTGATCTTCTTCTCATGGTGGATTTTCTACGTGCCCAACTATCTTGGCCACGCGGACAATTACATCGAGGCCAACCCGCTGGTGACGCCCGCGCATATCGTGCCGGAATGGTATTTCCTGCCGTTCTACGCGATCCTGCGCGCTATCCCTTCAAAGCTGGGCGGCGTGATGGCGATGTTTGGCTCAATCGCCATCCTGGCTTTCCTGCCCTGGCTCGACACCTCGAAAGTGCGTTCGGCCAATTATCGCCCGGTGTACCGTGTGTTCTTCATTGTCTTCGTGCTCACCTGCATCGGCCTTGGTTATCTGGGCGCCATGCCGGCGGAGGGCGGCTACGTGCTCGCCTCGCGCCTGCTGACGCTCTATTACTTCGGGTTCTTCCTCGTTATCCTGCCTTTGCTTGGCATGTACGAAACGCCCAGGCCGGTGCCCGCGACGATCGCGGATTCTGTGCTGCCGCAGGGCGGCGCCAGATTGCAGCCGGCGGAATGAGCGAGCTTAAGGACATGACCATGAAAAGCTTCAAGTCGATTTGTCTGGCGCTCGCTCTTGCGGGGGCTTCGATCACCCCGGCTCTTGCCGCCGGGGCGGGCCCCTCGCCTGAGCGTCAGAACTGGACGTTCGCAGGTCCCTTTGGCCAGTTTGACCGCGGGCAGGTGCAGCGCGGGTTCAAAGTTTACCGCGAGGTTTGCTCCGCGTGCCACTCGATCAACCTGATGTCATTCCGCAATCTGGCAGAGCCCGGCGGTCCTGAATTCACGGCTGCGCAGGTCAAGGCGCTTGCAGCCGAATACAAGATCAAGGACATCGACGACAAGGGCGAGCCGGTCGAGCGCGACGGTCGCCCGTCTGATCGCTTCCCGAAATTGTTCGCCAATTCGGCCGCAGCGGCGGCGACCCATGGCGCAGTTCCGCCGGATCTGTCGGTGATCGCAAAGGCACGCTCCTATTCGCGCGGTTTCCCGATGTTCCTGATCGACGCTCTTCCGGGCGTCGCTTATCAGGAGCATGGCGTTGATTATGTGGTGGCCTTGCTCAACGGCTATACGAAGGAGGATGATCCGAACTGGAACGCCTACTTCCCCGGCAACATGCTCAAAATGGGCAAGCCGCTGTCCGACGGGCAGGTTGAGTATAGCGACGGCTCTCCCCAGACCGTGCTGCAATATTCGCGTGACGTGGCGGCCTTCCTGATGTGGACCGCAGAACCCAAGCTCGAGACGCGCAAGCGCACTGGCCTTAACGTCATGATCTTCTTGTTCGTGTTTGCAGGACTGCTGTACTTCACCAAGAAGCGCATCTGGGCCGACGCGCACTAGGTTTGGTTTACTGAACGCAAAAGGCCCCGTGAAAACGGGGCCTTTTTTGTATCGGTGGGGCCGCAGGCCTCCCGACGCTATGTACACAGTCCGGAATCAAGCCTTCCGCTCATCCCCGATTTTCTTCACGTCGCCAAAGCCGGCGGTCTCCATGAACAGATGCAGCTTGTTCTGGAAGCCTGCATCGTCGCGTTTGGTCAGCATGGCGCAATTTCGGGCGATCCCGTCGCAGAGCGCTGAAACCCAGGCCTGTTCCGCTTTGGCGAAATCGTTCAGCACGTAGGAATGGACCATGCTTTTGTCGCCCGGATGGCCGATGCCCAATCGGATTCTGCGATAATCCTTGCCCAGATGCGCGGTGATCGAGCGCAGGCCGTTATGCCCGGCATCGCCCCCGCCCGTTTTCACGCGCAGCTTGCCGGGCGGCAAATCAAGCTCGTCATGGAAGACAATTATGTCGGACAGGTCGATCTTGTGAAACCGCGCGGCCTCGGCCACGGCGCGTCCGGATTCGTTCATATAGGTCTGGGGCTCAAGCAGCAGCACGCGCGCGGGTCCGATGGAGCCTTCGCTCGCCAGACCCTGAAATCGTTTCCGCAAAGGGGGGAAATTGAATTCGCGCGCAATGGCGTCGATCGCCATGAAGCCGATGTTGTGCCGGTTGTGCGCATATTTCGCGCCGGGGTTTCCCAATCCGACAAAGAGCGGCATAGCGGCCTTTTGAAGCTGCGATAAAACTCTCCCCCGCATAAGCGGGGGAGAGCAGGGGTCTTACTTCTTGGCTGCGGCCTTGGCGGGCGCGCCCTTGCCAGCAGGCGCGGCTGCGGCTGCGGCGGCAGGCTCGTCGCCCTTGGCGGGCGGGACCAGCGTGGCGACAGTGAAGTCGCGGGCGATGATCGGCTTGCAACCTTCCGGCAGCGTCACTTCCGAGATCACCAGCGAATCGCCGATGGTCATTGCGCTGACGTCGACGCTGATCGATTCGGGAATGTTGTCTGCAGGCACGCGCAACTCAATCGTCTGCACGACGAGGTTGATCGAGCCGCCGAGCTTCACGCCGGGGGCGACGTCCGCGCCCTTCAGGTGCACGGGCACGTCCACGCGCAAGCTGGAGCCGGGCTTGAGGCGCAGGAAATCGACATGCAGCGGCGTGTCGCGAACGACATCCAGCTGATAATCGCGGGGGATCACGCGCTCGCTCTTTCCGTCGCCCAGATCGATCTCGAAGATCGTAGTGAGGAAATGGCCGGCGTAGATCAGGGTGTTGAGGGTCTTGTAGTCCAGGCTGATCGGTTGCGGGGCTTCACCGCCTCCGTAAATCACGCCAGGTACGCGGTTGTCACGGCGAATGCTGCGGGCGGCCCCCTTGCCGGTCCCGGAACGCACCGTGGCCGCGAGTTGCTTGTTCGCTGCCATGTCGATGTTCCTTTTACAGTAAAAAGCGCGCCATCGCCTCCAGGGGTGTCGGAGCGGCGCGCGTGCGGCTTATAGCCGGGCGGGAAGGTGGGTTCAAGTGCGGAGGCTTTGGGCCGTGCGCTTCTCGCCAGCGGCCGAAAATGCGCGCCAGAACGCGCGCGGTCCCAATCGGGTTCAGCCGTCAATCAAACAGGCTTGAAACGCTTTCTTCCTTGAACGTGCGGCTGATCGCCTCGCCCAGCAGCGGCGCGACCGAAATCACGCGGATGTTGCGCGCCATGCGCACGGCGGCGGTGGGCTCGATCGTGTCGGTGAGCACCAGCTCCTTGAGCTTGGAGGCCGAGACGCGGGCCACAGCGCCGCCCGAGAGCACGCCATGGGTGATGTAGGCGGAGACGTCGCGCGCGCCTTTGGCCAGCAGCGCCTCGGCGGCGTTGCACAGCGTGCCGCCCGAGTCGACGATGTCGTCGACCAGAATGCAGCTCTTGCCCTCGACGTCGCCGATGATGTTCATGACCTCCGATTCGCCAGCGCGCTCGCGGCGTTTGTCAACGATGGCCAGCGGCGCGTCGATGCGCTTGGCGAGCGCGCGGGCGCGCACCACGCCGCCCACGTCCGGCGACACAACCATCACGTTTTTGAGATCGAGATTGGCCTTGATGTCTGACACCATGGCCGGGGCGCTGAACAGATTGTCGACCGGAATGTCGAAGAAGCCCTGAATCTGGCCCGCATGCAGATCGACGGTCAGCACGCGGTCGGCGCCGGCGCGGGTGATGAGGTTGGCGACCAGTTTGGCCGAGATTGGCGTGCGGGGACCGGGTTTGCGGTCCTGCCGTGCATAGCCGAAATAGGGGATCACGGCGGTGATGCGCTTGGCCGAGGCGCGGCGCAAGGCGTCGCACATGATGAGAAGCTCCATCATGTGGTCGTTGGTGGGGAAGGATGTCGACTGAATGATGAAAGCGTCCGCACCGCGCACGTTTTCCTGAATCTCGACGAAGATTTCCATGTCCGCGAAGCGTCGCACCTGGCAGCGCGTAAGTGGCTGTCCAAGATAGGCGGCGATGGCTTCAGTGAGCGAGCGGTTCGAATTCCCCGCCAAAATCTTGAAACCAGCCATGCCTGTCCCCGTGTCGCCAAAAGCGTTGGCGCTCAATGCCCTAAAGGCGCTACTTGCGCGCTCCTTAGCAAGCCTGACGTCATGCGACAACTGCGCTGCGCGCTTAACGCACAGCTGAGAGAGCCGGGCGCGTCTTTGCGGCGGCAGCTGCTTCCGGGGTGTTGCTTAAAAAAGCAGCAAGCTCGCGCGCGCTGTCCGCTGCAAAGCGGTCCAGCGCAGCCCCGTCAAGACTTGACCACGGATCGGAGCCCGCAGCGGCGGCTTCAATCTGGTCTTCCAGCCGGTGCAGGCGCTGGCGGCCCGAATTGTAAACGTCCCAGACCCACGAGATCGCCACGCCCTTGTCTGTGCGCCAGGCGCTCAAATGGCCCTGAACCAGATAATTCGCGCTGGCTGAGGGCGCCGTCGCTACGTCGCTGGCGCCAAGGGCGCGCGACATTGCGGAATGGACGCGTCCAGCAGCCGCGGTCGGGAGGCCGTCGAGGCTAATGAAGGCGATTGTGGCCCCTGAGGGGCTCACGCCGGGTTGGGCGGTCAGCCGGGGCGCAGCGGCGGCCAGATCGGCGCCGGCCTTCTGTCCCGCCGCCTCCGGCGCGGCGACCACGAGCCCCGGCAATGTCTCGCCGCAGCCGCTCAGGCCAAGGCAGAGCGCGATCAGGGCGCTTCGGAGATGAATGCTGACCATGTCCCCTCCGCTTATCCCAATCCTCGCGCAAGAGGCAGGGTTAGCGCGGAACCTGCGTGCGGTCCAGCGCGAGGCGGCGCCTGTGTTTGCTTGATAAGAGCTTCCGTCATGCGGGGCGTAGGCTTAAATAGCCATCATGAGCCGTCCGCCCCGCATCGCCGCGCCAGTCCCCGATTTGCCAGCTCCCGATTCGCCTGCCCATGCCGGGGCGGCGGAGCCGTTTGCGTCGCAGGAATTCGGGGACGCCGAAGAAGAATCTCCCGATCCCGTTCTGGAGCTTGGGCCGGTTGAACTTGATGAGGACGTTCCGCCCGCTTCCCTGGCGCGCGGCGTCGAGGTCATCAGGGCCAATCTCAAGCACGCGCCCGAAGGTCCTGGCGTCTATCGCATGTTGAACGAGGCGGGCGAGGTCCTCTACGTCGGCAAGGCGCGCAGCATTCGCAAGCGCATCGCCTCCTATGCGCGCGAGGCCGGGCACAGCAACCGCATCGCGCGCATGGTCGGGCTCACCTGTTCGATGGTCTTCGTGTCCACGGCCACAGAGACAGAGGCGCTGTTGCTTGAGGCCAATTACATCAAGCAAATGAAGCCGCGCTTCAACGTGCTGCTGCGCGACGACAAATCATTTCCCTATATTTTGCTCAGCGCAGACCATGCCGCGCCGCAACTCACCAAGCATCGCGGCGCACGCAATCGCAAGGGCGATTTCTTCGGCCCGTTCGCCAATGTGTGGGCGGTCAACCGCACGATGAACGCTTTGCAGCGCGCGTTTCTTTTACGTTCCTGCACGGATTCGTTTTACGAAAACCGCACGCGGCCGTGCCTTCTGTATCAGATCAAGCGATGCTCTGGTCCCTGCACCGGCGAGATTTCGCACGAGGCTTACGGCGAACTTGTCACTGATGCGCGGCACTTTCTGTCTGGCAAGAGCCGCGCCGTGCGCGAGGCGTTGGCGGACGAGATGAACGCTGCGGCTGAGGCGCTGGAGTTTGAAACTGCTGCGCGCCTGCGAGACCGCATCGCGGCTTTGTCGGCTATTCAGGGCGCCCAGGGCATCAACCCGCGGACGGTGGAAGAGGCGGACGTGTTCGCAATCGTCGAGGACGCGGGCCAGTTCGCCATCGAAGTCTTCTTTTTTCGCACCTATCAGAACTGGGGCAATCGGACATACTTTCCCCGCGCTGACCGCTTATTGAGCGCGGGCGAAGTGCTTGACGCTTTTCTGGCGCAATTCTACGAGGACAAGCCGGCGCCTAATTGCGTTCTGTTGTCGCATGAGGTTGAAAACCGCGCGATGTTGCAGGAAGCTTTGGCGATGCGCGCGGGCCGCAAGGTCGAGGTGGCTTTTCCCAAACGCGGCGAGCGTCGCGAGCTTGTGGAGCATGCCGGGAAAAATGCGCGCGAAGCGCTTGGGCGCAGGCTTGCCGAAACGTCTGCGCAGGAACGGCTGATGGTGGCGCTGGCGCAGGCGTTTGGCCTCGAAAAGCCGCTGCTGCGCGTGGAGATTTACGATAATTCGCACATCATGGGCACGAACGCCGTCGGCGCGATGGTGGTCGCTGGCCCAACAGGCTTCATGAAAAGCCATTACCGCACCTTCAACATCAAGGATGCGCAAACCACGCCCGGCGATGATTATGCAATGATGCGCGAGGTATTGACGCGTCGCTTCTCGCGTTTGGCCAAAGAGGAAGCCGATGTCGATCCTGCCGCGCCCGCAAGCGCAAAGCCCGAATTTCCTTCCCGTCCCGATCTTGTTCTGATCGACGGCGGCAAGGGGCAGTTTGATATTGCGCGACAGGTTCTTCTTGAGCTGGGCGTCGAGGGGATCGCCATTGTGGGCATCGCCAAAGGGGTTGATCGCGACGCCGGGCGCGAGACATTTTTCATCGAAGGACGCACGCCGTTCAAGCTCGCGCCGCGCGATCCTGCGCTTTATTTCGTGCAGCGCCTGCGCGACGAAGCTCATCGCTTTGCCATTGGAACTCATCGCGCGCGACGCAAGAAGGATTTCGTCAAGAGCCCGCTCGACGACATCGCCGGCATCGGACCTGCGCGCAAGCGCGCTCTCTTGCAGGCGTTTGGAACGGCCAAGGCGATTTCGCGCGCAGCGCTTGGCGATCTCGAAAAAGTGCCCGGCGTAAATGCTGCAACCGCAAAGCTCGTCTACGATTATTTCAGAGGCTGAACGCGCGCAAAAGCGTTTGGCTCTTACCTCTTCCGCATAGATGAAGAGGCTCCTTGCCCGATCAATAACCAGCTCGCGACTTTGCGCTTCAAGGCGTCAAAGTCGGATGGATCAGGTATAGCCAAGGAGCATTTCATGAAAACGCTTTCGCTTTTGCCAATGGGCGCGCTTGCGCTTGCAATGGCGCTTCCGCTCATTCCGCAGGCAGCTTCCGCGCAAGAAGGCGGAGGCATCAGCCGTGAAGACCTGCGCGAATTTTTGCGCGAGGGGATCGAATCTCGCCGTGAAATGCGGGGCTCGATGATGGAGGGCATGCGTGATCGCCATGATCGTCGTTCACATATGATGGACATGATGGACGAGCGTCGCGAGCGTCGGCAGGACATGATGGAGCGGCTAAGCCCTGAACAGCGCGAGCGTATTCGCGAGCGGCTGTCCGGGCGCCTTGGCGATGAGGGCGAGCGTGGGGAAGGCAAGGGAAGCGAAGGCAAGGGAAGCGAAGGCTTGCGTGAGCGCATTCGCGAGCGCGTCCGCGAGCGCATGGCTTCGCGTCCGGACGGCGACGGCGAGGGACGGTGCTTTTTCAGCACCAGAATTCTGCGCTCCGAGGATGGCGATGTGACGGCGATGGTGCGGCGGCGCATTTGCCGCGATTAGCAAGCATTTGCGCCGGATCAGGCGTGCGCCTGATCCGGGTTTCGTCCATTCACAGGAGTTTTCAAAATGAAACGACTCGTACTTTTTTCTGCCTGTCTCGTGCTGACGGCCGCGGCCGCATTGGCCCAGGGCGCGCCGGATCGCGGCGACCGGCGGGGTCGTGACGGCGGCGTCGAGGATTTGCTGCGCGACCTTGGCGAAATGCGCGACCCGGGCGAAATGGGCGGCCGATTGCGCGGCGCGGCGCGCGGGGCGGCGTTTTTCCTGCGCAGCGGCGACGCCAGTATGGCGGTTCGTTGCGACCCGCAGGACAGCATGAAGGCTTGCGTGGAAGCTGCGACGATGTTGATGGACAAAGCGCGGGGCGCGGCCACAGGCGCGAGTGCGCCCAAGCCCTAGACGCAATCTGGACCGCGGGGGTCCTTGCGGGCTTCTTTGGCGCCAAGGGTGCGCGCGGTCCAGGCCCGCTATTTTACCGCAGGCCAAATTGGCGTAAGCGGTGCGTATGGCTAGTGGCGATTCCAAACCTTTCAACCTGAAACGAGTGTTCGGCGAGGCGCTTACTCTGGGCGCGGGCGCTTTGGGCGCGGGTTTGTTTCTTCTCCTCAACATTCCCGGCGGGGCGATGTCGGGCTCGGTGGTGGCGGTGGCCACATTGTCGGCGTTTGGGATGGCCACGCCTGTTTCCGGGGCGCTGCGGGTGCTGGGCATGGCCTCGATCGGCGTCTCCATTGGCTCGGTGGTGGGCCCAGATACGCTTGACCATATAGCTGCTTATCCCGCCAGCATGGCGCTGATGGCATTGTGTGTTGTGGCGATGACGCTCGCCTCGGCCTTCGTGTGGCGCTACCTCATGGGCTGGGCGCCGTCCATGGCGCTGCTGGCCTCGGTGCCGGGCTCGATGGGCTATATTGTCTCGGTCTCGATGACGATGGGCGCGGACGCCGCCAAGGTCGCCGTGGTGCAGATGTCGCGTGTGATATTTCTCGTCACGTTGCTGCCGTTCGTGATCGTGTGGGAGCAGGGCGGGGCTGCTGTCGCTCTGGCGGCGCCGACGCAGGATTCGCCGCTGATGGTGGCCGTCGTCATGGCGGCGGGCATTGGAATTGGCGCGCTGTTTACAAAGCTTGGCGCGCCCGGCGGCATGATCCTTGGCGCCATCGTCGCGTCCGCCTGCCTCCATTTTAGCGGCATAGCGACGGGGCGTTCGCCCAATTGGTTGATGAATGGCGGGCAGATCCTGCTTGGCTCATGGGTCGGGTCGCGCTTTGTCGATTTCGACTGGAGCCTGTTCTTCCGCATTATCGTGGGCACGGTGCTTGCCGTTGGCGCTGCGCTTGTCGTGTCGGTGGCGTTTGCGTGGGGGGCGTCGCAATGGCTCGGCGTGCCGTTTGGCGCCGCGCTCATCGGCTATGCGCCGGGCGGGCAGGAGGCCATGGTGGCGCTGGCTCTGGTGCTGGACGCTGACCCGATATTCGTGGCCACGCATCACCTTGGTCGTTACTTTCTTATCAACCTAAGCCTGCCGTTCATTGTCGCGTGGATGCGGCGCTCGGAAGCCAAAGGCGGAGAATGAACATGCTGTTGCGCACAAGCTCCGCCTCGCCTTTCGGGCGCAAGGTGAAAATGGCGGCGATGCGGCTGGGCCTGCTGGAGCGGATGCAGATTGTGGCGACCGATACGCTGAACCCGGACGATCCGCTGCGCGGCGACAATCCTCTGGGCAAGATTCCGCTTCTGGTTTTGGACGACGGCAGGCGCGTATACGATAGCCGCGTGATCCTCGAATGCCTCGACCATATGGCGGGCGACGACAAGATATTGCCCGCAGATTGGGATTTGCGGCTCAAAGCTCTCACCTTTGCCGCGCTCGGCGACGGCATGATGGACGCCGCCATTTTGATTATCTACGAGGGCCGCTATCGCCCCGAGGAAAAGCGTCACGCCGATTGGGTTGAGCATCAGCGGCAAAAAGTGCGGCGCGCTCTGACTGCGCTTGAGGCCAGCTCGCCTGATCCGCGTGTGTTTGACGTCGGGACCATCGCAATCGCCTGCGCTCTGGGCTATCTCGATTTCCGCAAACAGGTGGATTGGCGGGTGGAGAATCCTGCGCTCACCGGCTGGCTCGAAGCCTTTGCGCTCGCCCATCCCGAATTTGCCGCCAGCGCGCCAGCAGGTTGAGCGTGTTCGCGTTTCGCGCGCAAAGCTCAAGCAGGGGCGGCGCGAGCGTGCTCCGAGGGGGTTGACGCGCTGGCGCCAGTCTGTTCCATCGGGCTATGACCAGCGCCCCGACACGACCCAAATCGCACAATTTCTCGCTGCCCAATCTGCTGACCTATGGCCGCGTGGCGGCGGTTCCCGTCGTGGCCGCGCTGCTGCTCTGGCCGCAGGACGATTGGGCCCGCTGGAGCGCGCTGGCCGTGTTCTCGGTGGCGGCGATCACCGATTTCTTCGACGGCTACCTCGCCCGCGTCTGGTCGCAGCAATCTTCTCTTGGCCAGATGCTGGACCCCATCGCCGACAAGCTGCTGGTGGCGGTGTGCCTGTTGATGCTGGCCGCGCACGACAGCATCACCGGCGCCTCGCTCTGGGCGGCGTTCATTATTCTCACGCGCGAGATTCTGGTGTCGGGCCTGCGCGAATATCTGGCCGCCCTGCGCGTGTCGGTGCCGGTGACGCAGGTCGCCAAATACAAGACTACGCTGCAATTGGTGTCGCTGGGCTTTCTCATCGCTGGCCCCGCTGGCGAGAAAGTGCTGCCCCATACGCAGACCATCGGCCTGACGCTGCTCTGGGCCGCAGCGCTCCTGACGCTTTACAGCGGCTGGGATTATATGCGCGCAGGGCTTAAACACATCACGGACGAAGATTGAAGGAGCCGACATGAGCGCTCTCAAACTGTCCTATTTCGCATGGGTGCGCGAGCGCATCGGGCGCCCCGATGAGACGCTGACTCCGCCAAGCGACGTCACCAATGTCGGCGAGCTGATCGCATGGCTGAGCGGGCGCGGCGAGGAATACGCCTACGCCTTCGAGAACGCGAAAGTCATCCGCGCCGCCATCGACCGCCAGCACGTCAAGCACGACGCGCCCATCGCAGGCGCGCGCGAGATTGCGTTCTTCCCGCCCATGACAGGCGGCTGAGATGGACGCGCAAATCAGGGTCGCGATCCAGCATGAGGATTTCGACGTCGCGCGCGAGATCGAGGCGCTCACGCAGGGGCGCGGCGACGTCGGCGCAGTCGTCACCTTCACGGGCCTGTGCCGCGACGAGGCGGGGACGCTGGAGGCGCTGGAGCTGGAACATTATCCAGGCATGGCGGAAGACGAGATTCTCCGCGTAGCGCAGCAGGCTGCGCAGCGCTGGCCGCTGCTGGGCGCGACCGCCATTCATCGTTATGGCAAAGTGCTGCCGGGAGAGAACATCGTGCTGGTGATCGCGACTTCGCCGCATCGTCGCGCTGCGTTTGAAGCAGCCGAATTCATCATGGATTATCTGAAAACCCGCGCCCCGTTCTGGAAGAAAGAACACCCCCGCGACGGCAGTATTGGCGAATGGGTCGAGGCCAAAGACGTTGACGACAGCGCGGCGGAGCGTTGGGACGTGTAGGCAAACGAGGCGCCGATAAAGGCGCCTCGTTTATTGTTGAATTGACAATCACGCCGTCACGCGCCGCCTCGGCATGATCGACGCGAACGCCATCCGCAGCATGACCTGCGTGCCGCCCTTGCCGCGCATGGCGAGCATCATCAGGAACGACATCAACCCGCCGAGGCTTGCGGCGTGGAGCGGGATGGGGGCGACGGCGATGGCGTCGGCGCCGACGGCTATGTTGCCGAACTCGAAACCGGTGGTGCCGCCGGTGGCGACTACCCGCGTGAAGCCGACTTCGCCGAACGAGAACCCGGCGTCATATGATGCAACTGAACTCAACGCTGTCCGGGCCGCCATAGCCTGGGCTCCCGTTACGCTCTGGACAAGCTGGTCTCCATTATAGAACGAGAGTACGTTTACGGCGTCTACGCTGCCCCAGCGCATGCTGAAGAACTTCTGCTGGGCGTTGAAGTCGAGGACGACCGAGCCGCTTCCCGCCACGAGGTAAGTCCCTGAGTAATTTGATGCGTCTGCGTTCTTGATGCCGCTGCCAGTGGCGGTGAGCGCCGAGCCCACGAAGGAAATTTGGCCCACCGTCCCGCCGATGCTGAAAGCCAGCGGCAAGTTCGAAAAGGTCGCCGCCGAGTCGACCACGGAGTTAAGCGACGTCAGCCCCTCATAAGTGGGCGTCTGGTTTGGTGACACATACCATGAGGTTGACTGGGCGCTGGCGCCGCTGCTTACGGCTATTGCAGCGAAAACGGCCATGGCGATTGGGGCAAGTTTTCTAAACATAATCTTACTCCATGAATAAAAATACTGACGAAAATGTAATTGTGTTTTGGATCACGCCAGCGTGCGCCGCCTTGGCATGATCGACGCGAACGCCATCCGCACCATCACCTGCGTGCCGCCCTTGCCGCGCATGGCGAGCATCATCAGGAACGACATCAACCCGCCGAGGCTTGCGGCGTTGAGCGGGATGGGGGCGGCTTCGGGGGCTGGGGCGGAAAAGGTGATGCTGCCGATTTCCACGCCGGTGGAAATGACAACCCGATCATAGCCCAGTTCAGAAAAGTTAAACGAGGCCTGGCTGCCAAGATCGAGAGCGCCAACATTTGCGATGCTGCGATATTGCTCGCCGGTGATGGAGGCAAGCAATTGAGAGCCATTGTAGAAACTCAGTATGTTATTCTCGTCTGGCGTAGACCACTTAGCGCCGAAGAATGATTGCATGCTTGAGAACTGCAATGTAGCGGTGCCATAAACGGCCAGAAAATTCTGGCCGGGCGTTGGATTCCAGGCTGCTCCTGACGCTGCAACTCCTGTATTGCCTGTAAACGACAAATTGACGTTCACGCCCGCGTAGTTGAGGCTCATCGGCATCTGCGTCACCCAACCCGTTCCGGCTTGCGAGCCCAGATCAAGCGTGGAGTAAGACCCTGCCGGCGCCGCTGAGCTCAACGAAACGCCGTTGGTCAGCGCTGTCTGCGCCTGCGCGGCGCCGGCGGTTGTCAGGGCGAGAGCGACGAAGGCTATGGGGGCAAGTTTCCTGAACATAATTTCACTCCTTAAATTACGCGCTTTTCTGAGCGCCGGAAAATAGCTTTCTATAGATCACGCCATCCCACGCCGCCTTGGCATGAGCGACGCGAACGCCATGCGGATCGCGACCTGCGTTCCGCTTTTGCCGCGCATGGCGAGCATCATCAGGAACGACATCAACCCGCCGAGGCTTGCGGCGTTGAGCGGGATGGGGGCGGCGTCGACGGGCT
>CANJPM010000062.1 GCA_947476075.1 Beijerinckiaceae bacterium | reverse complement strand
GCAACATCGGCGCGAGATCCTTCGGATCGCTGTCCTGCGGTTCGGCCCCAAAATGCCGACGCCATGTGAAGAGTTGATTGGCGTTGAGGTCATGGCGGCGTGCAACTCCCGCGATCGAAGCGCCAGCCGCCAGGCTCTCGCCGACAATCCGCCGCTTTTCCTCAACGCTCCAGGATCTCCGCTTACGCCGAGCAGGCGCTCCATCACCATCAATGATCAAAGACATCGCCTTAGTGTCCACTTGTAATAAGTGGACACGATCATCGACCCACTCTTGCTGCATCTATCAAGATGATCAGCGTTTAAAGCCAGGCGGCCCTCGGCGGAGGGGTACGTTTGAAAGGCTGCCGGATGGACAAAAACGCTATCCCGCAGGGCGTTGCACTTCAAACTTGATGCAGCCCCTTAATGCTTTTTTAAGGACAACAATATAATAAATTTGGAAACAAAAGACGGATGTGCCTCCTAAAACTTTAGTGGGAAGACAATAAATCTCAGGAACCGTAGTTGCCCTCGGGTGGGCGAATAAACAAAACGGTCCAACTTGTTCCTTTTGACGCTATCGCGGCTACTTCACGAATGAGGTTTGCGCTGTGACTGTTATTAATTCGAACATTAATGCGTCGAAGGCTCAGTCAAGCTTGGCTTTTAATCAGCGCGCATTGGACACGGCCATGATGCGCATTTCTACAGGTCTTCGGATCAATGGCGCAAAAGATGATGCCGCTGGACTAGTGATTGCTAATCGGATGGAAGGCCAGATCCGAGGACTGCTCCAATCTATTCGTAATGCAAACGACGGAGTGTCGCTCGCCCAAACTGCGGAATCTTCGCTCGGCGAAGTTGTAAACATGATGCAGCGCATGCGTGAGCTTTCCGTCCAGGCGTCAAGCGGTACGATGTCGACGACTAACCGTACTGCACTACAGTCTGAGTTTTCGGCGCTCGTAGCCGAGATTGATAATATTGCGAAGACAACCAGTTACAATGGGATGAATCTTTTAGACGGAAGCGTCAAGGGCCTCACGCTGCAGACAGGTTATCGTTCAGCGGAAACTGTTGCCATGACTATTAATTCAGTTTCGTCCAGATCGTTAGGCCTTCAAGGCTTTAGGATTGAAGGCCAGCTGACCACAGGTAGGGTTCAATCAGACAATACAATTAATCTTAGCACAATTGCCGTTGATGACATCCTAATTAACGGGCAAAACGCAATGGCTACGGCAATTGCAGCCAACACTGCAGCAGCAACTGCCGCTGCAATTAACACCAATGTTGGCAATCACCGCGTAAAGGCAACGGCTTTTAATGCGGTTACTGGAGTAGCACCTATAGCGACTACGTTTACCGCTGGTGATGTCACCATAAATGGAACGGCTGTTGGGGCTGCAGCAAGTGTGGTGGAATTAGTATCAAATATTAATCGTGACGTTAGCGGACTCACCGCTACCTTGAATTCTGATGGCACGATTGCTCTTACAAATGACACTGGCTCCGATATAGTTATCGCTGCCAACGGGATTGGTACAACGGCACCACAGCAGCAAAAGGCAGGATTTACTGCTGGAACGTACCGAGGTTTTGTTAGGTTTGAAAGCTTGGATATAACACCTATCACCGTGACAGCAAAAAATACAGCAAATGGGCACACAGGCGGTGGAGGAACTTTACTCGACCTTTCGCAAATTGGCTTGAATGAAAGCACTAACGGCTTGGCATTTGTCGGAAGAAGCGTTTCTAATACAGCAATTACAGTTGCTGAAGACGTACGAATAAACGGCGTTCAAGTCGGCATCACCTCTTCAGCGTCTGCCTCATCAAAAGCAGCTGCTATTAACTCGATTTTCTCTAGGACCGGTGTAGGTGCCTCGGCTAACACACAAATAAAAGTGGCTCTTGATTTCACAAACCGCCCAAGCGCTGCCGTTAAACAGGTGACAACAACATCTGTTCTTCCTGGCGCCGCGCCGGCAACAGAAAGATATCAGATTGTCATAAATGGTTACAAGATAGATGTTGCTCCGGCCCAAACTGCTGGTACGGTATCGCAAACAATCGCAAGTATATTGGGGGCAAATGTTGCTGCAGCAGTAACGGCAGCTGCTGCTGGTACTACGACTAAGTCGTCTGCACTTGCCCTTGCTTTGAAGGATATTATAAATGCCGATACTACAGCTGCTAGCATGGTCGCTGCTACTTCGACGGCTTCAGGGGATCTTGTTCTTACCGCAGCTAGAGCGGGAGATCCTTTTACGGTAGACATCCATCTAACCGATGGAGCAGGTTCTGACGCAATAATCTACACGTCTCAAACAACAACACAGAACGTCTTCGATGGATCAGATGATATCAGGGTCAATGGTAAATTGATTGATGTCACAGGTGTTTCTGATAGCCAGCAGTTGGTGTCAATTATTAATGTCAACTCGGTACCGGGCGTCGCTGCCTCATCTGATAGTTCGGGCAACCTCATATTAACCTCGCTTAGTGGTGAAGACATCAAGGTAGAGAACTTTGCTGAAGGCCCGGGCAAGTTCGTTTCGTCTGTTACATCTTTAGCCGGCGAAACAGCCATACAGCTTAGTCAAGTAAAAATTGGGGGTACAATCGAGGTTGGTGATGTGTTTGAGGTATATGTAAATGGAACCGTCGCACGATTTACAGCAGCTTCTACTTCAGCGAATAGTGTAGCTATCGGCCTCGCAACCGCTATCAATACCTCCAACCCCGGCATGACTGCGGCAGTTGGACTTAACGCGGATATTGACAAGATTAACCTATCCGGCGCGACACCTAGCACCTTTTACAACGTTCGGGTGAATACCCTTGAACGACTCCCTCAAGCTCTCGGTGCTCTTGAGGCGGCAGGTGCTGCCTGGAACAATGGTGGGGGCGGCTTCTTCGGATCACGCCCGGTTGACGGGCAGACAATAACATTGCACCAAAATGGCATCAATATGTCTGGCCGCATCACACTATCATCAGCGACAGGTGCGGAAATACGCATTGAGGACAAGGTCACCGGTTCTGCAGCGAGGCTGGGTCTTGCCCAGCAGGGTGGCTCGAACGAAGCTATTGGTGGAGCCCTTTCAATCTTGACGCAGCCATCAGCTCAACGGGCACTAACATCAATCGACACTGCATTAGATACAGTGAACTTACAGCGGGCTCAGCTGGGTGCAACCCAAAACAGGTTGGATTCAATAATTAGTAACCTGACAAGCGCAAGCAGCAATACAGCTGCGGCCCGCTCGCGGATTGTTGATGTTGACTACTCACAAGAAACAACGAAGCTTAGCAAGGCTTTGATCATTCGGCAGGCTGCTACCGCTATCTTGGCACAAGCCAATCAGGCACCGCAAACAGTGCTAGCCCTGTTAAAGACATGACGTTGAGCTCAACTGCAATAAAGTGCGTCTTTTTATACTGTCTTACACCCTAAAATTTTGGCCAGTCCCCATTTAGGTGCGAACTTGCCCTAGAAAAACGTCTCCCAAGGCTGATTGAGTATTATCAGCTTTGGAGGACATAGCATATCGAGAACAGTTCAGGCGTGATTCAAGCTTGACTACAAGCGGGAGGCGATTCACCTTGTGGAAGCCGGGTAACCGATTGCAGTCCTGCACTCCGGCAGAGCTCGACGACCGCACCCCTCCGCCCTGCTTCATCATAAAACCGACCTACTGCTCGGGTAACCTAAACTAAATCACTGATCATATTGCGCCCTATCAGGAGCGCCTGGATTAGGATTTTCCAGCTATCCCTGATGGGAAAGATTGGGACAGTTTAGTATCAAACCGACCACAAACGTCGACCATTTCTTCGGATCATAAAGTTTTATACCCGATAGCCGTCCTTCTGGTTAGGAAGGAATTTTGGCTCAATGAGCGTAATTTCAACAAACTTAAACGCACTCAAGTCGACTGCCGCTCTCGCTTCGGCCGGACGGCTGAACGACGTCTCTACGACGCGTTTATCCACGGGCCTTCGCATCAACAGCGCCAAGGACGACGCAGCGGGTCTCGCGATTACCCAGAAGATGACGAGCTACATTCGTGGCGTCATGGGGGCTATCCGCAACGCTAATGATGGACTTTCCTTTGCCCAGACCGCGGAGGCTGGCGTTCGGGAAAGCACAAACCTCGTTCAGAGAATGCGCGAGCTTGCAGTGCAGTCTGCGAACGGCACATTATCGAACAGCAACAGAGCAGCACTACATGAGGAATTTTCTCAGCTTTTATCGGAGATCGACAATATAGCTAAGACGACCACCTTCAATGGGATAAACATGCTGAAGACGGATCAGTCGACGGCATTTCACGTTGGAAGCCAAGTTAACGAAACCACGGCGCTTGGAAACGAACGAACCGACACAAAAGCTCTTGGATTGCGAGGCTTCGCACCAGAGGGAGAACTAATGTCGGGTCGAGTAGGAGACCCCTCGGGACTGCAACACAACGCTATTCTTCTGAATGGAAAGAACTGGACATCGACAAGCGGCGCGGCCGGACTCGTCTCAACAGATGCAGCATCCGTCATCGCTTCTGCTATAAATACACAAGTCGGCATCCATAATGTAATCGCATCCGCGTACAATTTTGTGAAGGGCTCAGTACCGACATCTGGAACGTTTGGCGCTGGCGACATTGTCATCAATGGGAATTCCGTTGGCGCCGCCTCCGACGTGACAGAACTTTTGAAAAACATAAATCGAGACGCAAGTGGCGTGTTGGCCATCATAAATTCTGACGGTACAATATCACTCACAAACAATACTGGCGCCCAGATATCGATCGGAGGAACAAGCCCTTCGAAAATCGGTTTCTCGAGCGCAGGCACATACCAGGGATTCATAAAACTCAGCAACTTGTCCCAGGAAGAGATCAAGGTCGCTCCTGCAAACAGCGCTAATGGTTTGCCAGCAAACATCGGCTTCATTTCGGACTTACAGAAACTCGGGTTCAATGGTTCTGACGGATCGACCCGTCTGAGCGGAACTTCCGTTACAAACAGTTCATTGGGACCAGATGATCAGCTGCTAATAAATGGAATCGTCATTCCGGCGCCAAACGGAGTGACAGCAAGTCAAAAGGCGAACGCTATCAATTTTGTAGCAGCGCAGACCGGGGTGACGGCCAAGAGTACGACAGCACTTAAAATAGAACTTGATTTTACCTATCGGCCCAAACTGGCCGAACAACAAACTATGACGTACGCCGTCTATCCTGGCTCGGATAATGACGATAAGTACGAAGTTATCATCAATGGATATAAGATAGCTATCAATAAGTACGAAACTGGTTCAAGTGTCGCACAAAAAACACAATCTATTTTAGGGGCTCGGCTCGAAACAGCATTAGTAGGCCACGTCAGCGCTCGAGAGCGATCATCTGCTCTTGCAGCTGGGTTAGCTAGCATCATCAATGAAGACCAAACAATGGCAAGTTTCGTCAAAGCGGAAGGGCTGGCGGATGGCACGCTTCAACTGACCGCTCGTCGATCCGGAGAAGAATTTATCTCTGATCTTCGGGTCATTGGGAAGCCCGGCATTTTGATGACGCAACTCTCGGCATTCACTGGCCGCACTCTAGCAGCTCGAGCTACTGGGAATGTCGATCCATGGACGGAAGGGTCTCTGAGCGGGACCGCACAGAACGTTGACTTTCAAGCTGCCGGGACTGGTCTTGGAACCGTCGGCGGGTTCGCTGGACGACCCAATTATATTTCCTTTGGCGTCGGTGCTTCAGGCACGTCCGGAGATCGCCGCATTATCTTTAACTCCCTTGATCTTCGTGATCAAAATAAGATTACGTTTGAGGCAATTCGTGGAAGCAATAGCAATGGCGGAGAAACGCCTGATCCTGCGCGTAATCGAGGAAATCCATACCCGGATGAAAGCGTAAGGTTCTTCTATTCACTCGATGGGGGAGCAACACGTACTCTGCTACACACTCTACCATGGAATGATCCCGCTCTTGTGAATTGGACGCAACAGACCATCAATTTGCCTGCTGGGCATCCCGCAAGAACCGCTAATACGATGCTAATCATCGAGCAGTATGCAACTGCAACAGTAAATGATCATTATGCTATTCATAATTTAAATTTTGCCGCTGATCCGCCGCCTCCAACGACCGGAACAGATGATCAGATGATTTTTAATGGCGCTTTGGTAAAGCACAATATGATAGATGGGACTCGTTCATTCCGCATTAACGGAAAAGAAATTGATATTACTTACGCGACAGACGTTCATCAGCTCGTATCGACGATAAACGCTAATTTTCCTTCTGCTGTAGTCGCGAGCTCTGATACAAAAGGCAGCCTCATACTTTCATCGTCTAGCGGAGAAAATATAACTGTCGAAGATGTTTCTCAGACATCTAATCGCTTTATCAAAAAAATAGAAACGATTGATGGCGTCACCTTTGCACCCCAGGCACAGTTCAAATTTGAAGGCGCTATCGAAAGCACAGATGTTGCGGTTATCACCATCAACGGGACCAAACTTTCTGTAACGGCTGGATCTACGTCCGCGGGTGATGTCGCAAGTCGGGTAGCCTCAGCAATTAATGCCGATACCACGCTCTCTGCTTCATTTCTTGCTACAAATGGACCCAACGGGATTATTACGCTGAATGGAAAACCCAACGTCAAGGGACAAATGATAGCCCTCAATTTGAAGTTTTTGGAGGCAAACACGTCGCCCGTCGCTACGATCGGTAATGGAGGTGGCGTGGATGGTGTAAACTATGACGGCGCTCTACCAACGGACGGCCAAACGGTCAAACTATTATCCAACGGCATAACCAGCTATGGCACGCTCGAACTCACTTCGACGACAGGGGCGGAGATTCGCATAGATGATTTCGCGGGTGGCGCAACTGCCGCAAAATATGGACTTTCGCGTCAAGGCGAGCAATCAGATCTCATGGGTGGAACGCTCAATATCCTCTCACAAGAGGCCTCGAACCTCGCTCTGGTGGGAATCGATCAGGCGCTTGAAAGGTTGAACCTGCAGCTTGGAAAACTCGGCGCGTTCCAGAACACACTTGAGGCTAAGATGACGGTATTGACGACCAGCGGGGTCGATCTTGTGGTCGCGCGATCACGCATTTTAGATGCGGATTATACCACTGAAACTATCCAGCTCAGTAAAGCGCAAATCCTGCAAAAAGCGTCAACCGCGATGCTCGCCCAGGCCAACAATGAATCTAAAGTCGTGCTGAGCCTTCTGAAATAATTGTCCATGAAATGCTAACGCTGGAGCGAGCCCACTTTGCTCAGGTTGGGTAGCCTCTAGATTTGCAGATGCCTTCTTCCCTGATTTTGAGCAAGGAGGCTGAGATGTTCAAAGGCAGGACCAACGAAGAGTTCACGGGGACGCGGTCGCCCAGATTGTTGAACGAGGCGATGGGGTAGCGCAGGGTTCGCAGCGTTTGAGCGTGATCCAAGCTTGACTACAAATTAGGGGCAGTTCGCCCTGTACGAGCCGGGTAGCCTATTGGCGCCATAGCGTGGGGCTCGGGATTTCGGATCAGGCTATCCACAATTGATTGAATGCGCAGGCTGAGGGACGGTAGGCGGCGGCTTCACTAAGTGCAGGGTTACATGAACCCAAGGGCATTCGAGGAACACAGGCTTGCCGAAGAAAGCCACTCGTCGCATGTTCGAACTTGGCTAAGGAAGACGCTGAGCGGAGGCAAGTTCAGGTTACCTCAAAGACCGGAGACGCATCCACACCCGCTATGATCGATGCGCCCAAACCTTTATGTCCGCGCAACGACAGCCGACGCCTACTTCTGCAGGGCAGCAGCCATTATAAAAAACAGCGAGAAAGGATCAAACGCCAGACTATCCAACATCGACGCTAGCAGCGCCACAAGATCGCCGCTTAATATCAACCCCAAGATGAGGCGACTACCGGGCGTCAGGGCCAAGCTTCAACAGAGTGTCGTCAAGATTTATTTTATACTGTTATTGGAATAAACATTGAAAATGGAACGTAGCTTTTCAAAAGCCGTCGATTGGATTGCGGACAGCCGAGATGTCGTCCGTGAGTTCCCGCGAGACGTAAGGGTGGCCATAGGCGTCGAGCAGGACAACATTCAGCAAGGGCTATCGCCCTCCAGCTGGAAGCCGATGAAAACAATAGGCTTAGGGGTCAATGAACTGCGCATAAAGCATGGGGATCAGTACAGAGTGCTTTACGTAGCGAAATACGAGGAAGCCATTTAAGTGCTCCACGCGTTCAAGAAGAAGACACAAAAGACTTCGAAGAAAGATCTAGAGCTAGCTGCAGCTCGGTTTCGTTCACTCGTCTCCTGGAGATCCAGCCATGTCTGAGAGTTTGATCACAAAAGGCAGTGGAAATGTATTTCTTGATTTGGGTTTTGAGCCTCAAGAAGCACAAAATTTACTGCTGAGAAGTCGGGCCAGCGCTGCAATCGTCAATTGGCATAAGGACAGCGGTCTGACACAGGCTCAGGCTGCTAAAAAGCTTGGGCTCACTCAACCCCGGTTCAACCAGCTGCTGAAGGGTAAGATAGCTGAATTCAGCCATGACGCACTGGTCAATACCGCAGCTGCGGCAGGACTGCAGATAACATTCAATATCGCCGCTCCAAAAAAGCGGAAGGATGCAACAAAATCTAATCTCCGCGTTAAAAAAGCTGCGTCAAAGAAACTTGCGAAAGCCGCTTAAATCAATTCTCTGGATGTTGACGCACCCCACTACCCCGAGGGCGCACCAGCTTTATAGTCAAGCAAAATGCTAATAATGAGATGTCCGCCATGCGAGGAGGCCGACGCACAATTCGGGGAGTAAATTACTATTCTCGCTATGGGAGCGGTTGGAGGCCGCAGCCATGTGCCATCGTAGGGGAGTGGAATTATACTGGTTCCATCGATGTGCACTCATGGGGCCTGTCCATCGAAGAAGAGGCGATGATCGTCGCGATGCATGGGCGGGCGTAAAGTATGCTCAATAAGGCGCATGACGCGCAACCCCGCTATGCATTGACCCGTTTCTGGGGTTAGTTTGACAGACTTGAGGCGGCGCAAGACAATGTGTGACACCTTATATGCGGACTGGCATGCCTTCGTAGCTCTGTTGTTACAATTATAAAAAAGCGGTTCACGTTGGGAGAAATACAATGCGGATCAATCTGTTTCGGTCTGTTGCGCGCTCAAGCCACATCAAATTGGGGCTGAGGATGCGCGAATTTGTGTGCACTGCACTCTTTGCAACCGCATTGATGTTGGACCCGGCGAAGGCGCAGGACAGCGAATTCTATCGAGGCAAGACGATAACAATCTTCGTCGGATCGGATGTCGGCTCAGGTTACGATGCATACGCGCGTCTCGTTGGCCGCCACATTGGAAAGCACATTCCAGGAAACCCGGTCACCGTCGTCCAGAACCAGCCGGGGGCAGGCAGCATCACGATGGCGAATGCGCTCGCAAATGTCGGCGCCAGGGACGGCACATCAATCGGGGCGCCACAATCGAGCGTTGCATTCGAACGCTTGCTTTACCTCCTGTCGCCCGAAGGTAGGGCAGCGAATTTTGACGCAACGAAGCTCAACTGGCTCGGCACTGCGGCACAAGATACGTTCGTCATGCTCGGCTGGCACAAAAGCAAAATTCGTTCGGCTGAAGACATGTTGGCGAAGGAGTTCGTGGTTGGCACATCGGGCCCGAACACCGACGGATCTCTCATCGTCGCCATAATGAACAAACTGCTTGATACAAAGATCAAGTTGATCACCGGCTACAAGGGTACAGCCGCACAATTGCTCGCTCTCGAAAGCGGTGAGATTGACGCCTCCTCCATGGCCTATGCGACGGTCAAGACGCTTCGGCCAAATCTGCAGCGTGACAAAGAAATATCGATCCTTCTTCAGATCGGGCGCGAGAGACATCCCGATCTCGCCAACGCGCCGCTTCTCTCGGACCTCCTGAAGAATGAGGAGGATCGCGCCTCCGTCTCCATCATCTTCGACAAGTACCAGATGGGAAGGCCTTTCTTTGCACCGGTCGGCGTTCCTGCTGAGCGCATAGCGGTCCTGCGCGCAGGATTCGACGCATCCATGAAGGACCCTGCCCTTATTGCGGAAGCAGACAAGCAGAAGCTTGAATTAAACCCGCTCACGGGCGCGCAGGTGGAAGCTTTGATCATGCGGCTCTATGCCTCGCCACAGGAACAGGTGAAGCGAGCGCGCCTCTTGCTCGGCACCGAGAAATGATGACAGGCGCGTAACAATGAAAATAACGAATGTCGAAGCTTATCTGATCGCAATGCCGTTTGAGCATGGCGCGCCGAAGCCTTCGCAGCGGTCTGGAGGCGTTCGCACCACCCTTGATTCCGTCTACGTCCGCGTCGACACCGACGCAGGCTTGAGCGGATGGGGCGAATGTTTTGGGTTCGCCTGCTGTCCAGTCACCCATTTTGCACTTAAAAAAGTCGTTGCACCTATGTTGTTGGGACGCGAGTGCGACGATATTTCTTCCCTGATGTTAGAACTGCACCGGCGCGTACAAAGCAGCGGCAGGAATGGGCCGCTCATTTTTGCGCTCTCGGGCGTCGACATTGCTCTTTGGGATATCGCGGGCAAAGCATGCGGTCTTCCTATACACCGCATGCTCGGGTCGTCGGACTTGCGCAAGCGCATTCCGGCCTACGCCAGCCTGATGCGCCTCGACACAGCGGAAAACGTTCGCAAGGTATGTCGGGACGTCATCGCGCGCGGCTATACCCAGATCAAACTGCATGAACGCACAGTCGAGACGGTCCTTGCGGCACGCGAGGCTGTCGGTCCCGATTACCCCATCATGCTCGACACCAATTGCACATGGGATCTGCAGACTTCGATCAAGATGGCCCGGCTCCTCCAGCCATGTGACCTGACCTGGCTCGAGGAGCCATTGTTTCCACCCGACGATTACAAGGCACTTGCGTCCTTGCGCGCGTCAACGCAGATCCCAATAGCGGCCGGTGAGAATCTCGGCAATCTGCTTGACGTCGAGCGTATTCTGGATGCCGGCGCCGTGGACGTCATTCAGCCAGACCCAATCAAGATGGGCGGCATTACGGAATGCTGGAAAGCGTTGCAGATGGCCGAGGAAAGGGGTGTGCAGGCGGAGCCGCATTCACCCTGGCATGGCCCTGGGCTTGTCGCAGCGCTGCACCTCATCGCGGCCATGAAAACCGATTGCCTGGCCGAGTTCTACTATGCGGACCTTGCTAAATCGCCTATCGGCGCAGCTGGTATTCCTCGCGACGGTTTTTTGAGCGTGCCTGACGGCCCCGGCCTTGGCATACGGGTGAACGAGGATGTCCTCGCGGAATTTCGCGTTGCATAATGGGGTTGAGGTGAAGCAGCGATGAAAGTTTGCATATTTGGAGCAGGGGCGGTCGGCGGACACGCGGCAGCACGCATGATTGCGAGTAACGCGGCGGAGGTGTCGATTGTTGCGCGCGGCGCACAACTTGAAGCGATCCGCACGCACGGCATCACGCTGCGTACGGAAGGCGGCGAGATAACCGGCCACCCAGTTGCGGCGGTCGATAATTCTGACAGCCTGCCTCTGCAGGATATTGTCATCGTCACCCTCAAGGCGCCCGCCCAGCCTGCCGTCGCGGACCAAATAGCACGTCTCCTGACGCCGGCTGGCAGCGCTCTATTCGCAATGAACGGAATTCCATGGTGGTGGCGTACGGGACGCGCAGATGAAGGCCATCTTGAGTGCGTCGATCCAGGCGGCTTTCTCTGGCGCAATATTGGGCCGCAACGAGCCCTTGGGGCCGTGATCAATTCATCAAATCAGGTCGTCAAACCGGGCGTAATCGTCCACTCTGGCGCCAAGCGCTGGACCATCGGCGACCCGCGCAACCCAGATTCAGAACGCGCTGCAAGGGTCGTTGCTATCATCAACGCTGCGGGAATGGAGGGCGTAATCGCCACTGACATTCGGCGCGAAGTCTGGCGCAAGCTAATGACCAACATCAGCGGCAATCCGATAGCGGCGCTGACGCGGCTCGCCGGCAAGAACATTGCCGACGTAACGGGCCTCGACAAGCTTGCTATGAAGCTGATCGAGGAGGCGTTGAACGTAGCGGCAGCCGATGGTTGCGATCTGCGTTCTGAAATCATGCCATCATCCATTGTCAGCCCGGCGCGGGGGCGATTTGGAGGCAAGCCGTCGATGCTGCAGGACGTGGAAGCTGGCCGCGCGCTGGAAGTGGATGCTCTCATGGGGCAGGTGCAGGATTTTGCACGACAACATGGCGTAGTTGTACCCACGATCGACGCAGTGTGCGCGCTTCTTGCGGGTCTTGATCTCTCGCTGCGGTTAGCTTCTCAGCGATGATTGCAAGAGAGTGGGTGACTACTAACCTGCCCCGTTAAACAGCGGGTGCCAACCTGATCAATGAACCGGCTTTGATTTGCCTCACAGCGTAGTTTTCTGCCCTACAACAGGCTAAAAAGCGCTCTTATGCCTCAAGGACCTCCAATATCGGGGAACGCGCCCAACGAGGGCCACGGCGGACTGCGTTGAAGCGGCGCACTAAAAGTCTAGCTGAGGCAATCGCTCGGGAGCTTTGCTGAAAACGCGCTCTCGGGGCGTTCATCGCGACACTATGAAATTGCTTCGCGACACATTTATTGTTGAGATGAAGATCGAGTGGTATCGGCGGACCAAATGGCACAGATGGCCGCTACACGATCAGGACATTGACTAATACACCATTGTGGTGTCTTTTCAGATCATGCCGGATAAGCGCAAACCAACCTATGACCTCGAAGCGTTCAAGGCCGCATTTAGCAGCGAAGACCGCCTCATCGCTACGCGCTCAGCAATCAGCGGCGCGGCGGCAATTGGCTTTGGCAGAGCCGACATAGTCCGAACAATTCAAACTATGCAGCGAAACCAACTCTACAAATCCATGACCTCACTCGCCGATCATCGCATCTGGCAAGATGTCTACCATGTCTCATCCCCTGCCGGGACCATCTACGTGAAATTCACAGCTGATGTGGTCACCGAGTTTCTGCTGCTGTCTTTTAAGGAGAAGGACAATGGATAACCCGACCTGTCCCCAGACCGGCGCCCCTATGCGCCGAGATGTCCGCCCAATGACCCTCCGCTACAAGCAGGAAAGTATCGTGTTTGATATGCCCGGCTGGTATTCTGATCAGTCGGATGAGAGCATTCATACCGGTGAGGATATGAAAGTGTCAGATCGCGCTCTTAACCGGTTGAAGGCGCGCAATGAGGGGCTGCTGGAAGCGGAAGAAATGCGCCGGATACGCAAAAAGCTCGCCCTGACGCAGGTCGAAGCTGGTGAATTAATCGGTGGGGGCCCCCGCGCTTTTCAGAAATACGAAAGTGGCGACCTGCTCCCGAGCCGGGCCATCAGTAGCGCCTTGAGGTTACTGGACGCAGATCCGACCGCGTTGGCTTTTCTGAGGCGGCCCTCTCCCCAACGCCAATCGGCTGCAGGCGTCCCCCCCAAGCGCGCTGTTGGTAGCCGGCAAAAGCACGTCGCATAGGCAGCCGGGGTTTCCAAGGCACTGCCATGAGTTCAAGGCAGTGCCACTTTGCTAAGGGATGCGCTTGGCATGATCAGGTGGGGCGTTTCGTCTTCCTGTCAGGCGACGCTACAGCGTTTCTGGTCCACCATCACCGCACGCCCTATCCCAGCATAGAGTGCCACTGTGAAAATCCTTCCATCCCCCGTGCCGGCCAAAGGTATCGAGACCGGCTTGGCAGGCTCGGTTCACTTTTGCGCAGCTGTTTATAACCAATCAGAGCATACTAAAAACTTAGTCCAAAGGCGTGTTTTTGGGCTTCTAAAGTCACGGGCAAGTTATAATTAGGGGTTGGGCAAGGTTGGGACAAAAGCCGGGCAAGTGCCGGGCAACCCCAGGACAAACACCGGACAGAAAAAATTGGGCAATGGGCAGGACAAAGACACTCTAGAGAGTGTCTTGTCTGCCCGGTTGCCCAAATCTCGACTTTTAGAAGGATTGGGGAACATGAAAAAGAAAGCACAAGCTGCGGACGTAGAATTAGCGCCTGCCGATCAATGGAGCGGTATTGCTGAGGCATTAAAACCCTTGGATAGATTGGCGCGCAAAATGGAGTTGAAGTGGGGTGCGGGGAGATTGCCTGCGTTAGTTGAGCCGGAGCTTGCCAGTTTGTTCGGTAAGGCTAGGGACAAGCTCAACGAAGCTATACAATCTAATAACCCTGATGTGATCGTGCGCAGGGTTCAGGTTATGATAAGGGGCTGGGAAAAGTTAGACGCCGTGGCGTGAGCTGCGACACAGAGAGCGTCCGCACAATCTCTTTGATCGCTCGGTACTGCTCGACATAGGCGCGTCGAATTTCGCCGATCTTGTCCACGCCAATCGAAACCATGGGAAGGACGCTGACACACGTCAGAGGGGGTCCCTATTGCACGCGAAAACCGCCCCTGAGGGGGTCCTTATTGCAAGCTAATTTACAGTCATCCAGAAGCGCAGAGTGAAAAAACCCGGCAAGACGGAAACTCAAGAACGCCTGTTCTGCGGTGATACGGATTAAGTTATATCGATCTTCACCAGCCGCCGAGCAAACCTGACACCCACCCCACCACCACCCCTTAGGGGGTGTGGGGGTGGTGGTGGTGGTTGCAGCTTGCCCGGTGTTGATGGGTTTTCACCACCACTAAAAGCGTGAAGTGTGGTAGTATAATTACACCCTCAGTTCAGGATGCTTACAGATGTCGACGTCATCGCATTCTTCACGCTGGCAAAAGGGCCAGAGCGGCAATCCGGGCGGCAGGCCGAAGGTGATTGGCGATTTGCAGGAACAGGCCCGCCAATGGTCTGGGGAGGCTCTGGATACCCTGCGCGAAGTCGCCACCAGCAAGGATGCTCCACCATCTGCAAGGGTGTCAGCAGCCGTCGCATTGCTCGACAGAGGCTATGGCAAACCTCCGCAGGCTATTGACGCCAAAGTGACGGCTGAAGCCAGCCCGGCTTATTGGCATCTGGAGGCCCTGAAAGAACTGGCTGAGCGGGCAAAGCAGAGCAAGCTGGCCAGACAGGCGCAAGAGGCCATGATCGACGTGACGCCGGGAAAGCCTCCAGAACCGTTTGCATAGGTATGTCTGGCTCGTAGCTGACTCGGCAATCACGGCAGGTCGCACAAGCGGAGTCCTTTCAAGGCGTTACACGCAGGCCCGTTGCACTCCCAATGCGCGACCAATGATTTCCGCACCAACAGACGTTGTTTTTACGCTCACCGTTTGCAGGACGCCTTAGTCAAACTAACGCCGCATGATCGCAGGTCAGCCCGGCACAATGGTCGCCGCAACATCCAGAAGACGGGTCTACCAATACCCCCCCCCCGGCCTCCCGCCAACAGGGGTGCAGTCTGTATATGCGGGCATAGGCTCTGGCTGGCCTCCAATGGCGCGTTTCAAATGCTGCTGGCTCCATGATCAATTGACCTCAGCCACAAATTGACTACAATTGTGGTACAAGCTGTCGGTTTAATGATTGAGAGAGGACTGACATGAGCACCATCTCAGTACGCATCGACGAAAATCTGGTCAGCGCCGCCCGTCTTGCAGCCAAGTGTGAGTTTCGCACGGTTCAAGGACAGGTGGAGTTCTGGGCCAAGGTCGGTCGCGCGGCGCTCGATAACCCGGACCTGCCAGCATCCTTCGTCGCCGAGAGCTTGATGAGCATGGCTGAGCCGCGTGAAGATAGCCTGCCCTTTGCCCCGCGCTCGGCAGATAAGGCGTGAGCTGGCAGATACGCCAAACACGGCGCTTTGCACGCACATACAAGAAGCTGCAAGATAATGTCGCGCTTGAGGTCGATCTGGCGGTCGTTGAAGTCGCCAAGAACCCCGACATTGGCGAGAAGAAGAAGGGCGACCTTGCAGAGCTGAAGGTGTTCAAGTTTCGCTGTCTGGGCCAGCTCTATCTGCTGGGATATACCTGCGACGACAGCATTCGCCTGATCTATCTCGAAGCCGTTGGCCCTCACGAAAACTTCTACCGCGACCTGAAACGCTGAACTTTGCGCCGCGCTGTCGCGCCGATTTAACGCTCACAGCCCCATTCCACCCCCCAGCATCCGCCACCCACACAATGGCTCGAACTGGCGCCTGTGACTCATTTTGAGTCGCTTGATGCTTCTCTCACCCCTCGCCACCCCACAAAATATCAGGATCGTCACCTGTCAAAGGCGCACCCATGCATCGTCCCGAACCGCTCACCCAAGCACTCGTCAACAAGATCGTGCCGATCAGGCGAACCTTCATGAGCGAT
>CANJPM010000061.1 GCA_947476075.1 Beijerinckiaceae bacterium | reverse complement strand
TTCTTCCTGCTCGACATGGGCATCATGACCGCAAAAAATTTCCCAGCAGTCAAAACCTTGTCGCCCTGGCTCCTCGCCTACGCCATATTGGGACCGATTGCCCATGCAGCGCTGGCCCTTCTGGTTGCAAGCCTTGCCGGTTTGTCGGTAGGCGATGCTGGCCTTCTCATGGTTCTGGCGGCAAGCGCGTCGTACATTGCAGTTCCTGCTGTGCTGAGATTTGCTTTGCCGGAAGCAAATCCATCGCTCTATTTCGGACTGTCGCTCGGCGTCACATTCCCCATCAACATTCTCATCGGCATCCCGACCTATATCGGAATCGCCCAGCGCGTTCTGGGATGAGCCCGGTCATCGTTGAGTTCCCTCGAATTGAACGCGAGACCGTGGCCCAAAGCACCGGCCTATGCCGGCGCACTTGAACCTTTGGCCTCTGAGCTTACCTGATGCATAATCAGCAGCGTATGCTGAGGTTTCATTCACAGACAAGCAGGGCGCGCAGATGATCCATCCACTTCATCGTGAAAATCATCTCATTGAGCGGATAGGCTGGTTGCGCGCCGCCGTGCTTGGCGCAAATGACGGGATCATCTCCACATCCAGCCTTGTGGTTGGCGTCGCTGCCGCCTCCTCGTCTGCGAACGACGCCCTCGTGGCGGGAATCGCCGGTCTTGTCGCCGGGGCAATGTCGATGGCTGCGGGCGAATATGTGTCTGTCAGTTCGCAAGCCGACACCGAAAGCGCAGATCTGGCGCGAGAGCGAAAGGAACTTGCGGAACATCCCGAAGCTGAATTGGCCGAGCTTGCCGCAATTTACGTCGCCCGCGGGGTCGAACCTGCGCTTGCGCGGCAAGTGGCGGAGCAGATGACCGCCAAGGATGCTTTCGCAGCTCATGCCCGCGATGAATTGGGACTGGCTGAACATGTCGTCGCACGGCCTATACAGGCGGCGCTGACATCGGCGGCGACATTCTCTGTTGGAGCGGTGATGCCGTTGGCGATTGCATATCTGTCGCCCTCGACATTGGTGGCGCCATTGGTGTCCGGTGGCTCGCTTGTGTTTCTGGCGATCCTCGGAGCCCTGGGCGCAAGCGTTGGAGGCGCGTCAATATTGAAGCCGACGATCCGCGTGACGTTCTGGGGCGCTATCGCGATGGGCGCCACGGCCGCCATCGGCGCACTTGTCGGCCATGCAGTTTGATAATCGTCCGGACGCCTTCCAGATGACAGAAGGCGGCACAAGCAGCGCAAAATCGTAGAGCTGAGATCAGCATCTTGCGTTTGCGCAGCACGTCAGCAAGGGCGGGCGCATGTAACAACGGCCACCGACGCCATCAGGGACGCGCGCCGCGCTCCAGCCTGATCGCATATCGAAAACAGAGGCGCTAAAGTATGAACATCAGCGCCTCTGTTTTATCAGGCGTGCTCCTCAATCACAGAGGCCCGCACGTCGTGCTCAATCAGCTTCCAGATCCGGTCGACCAGAGCGACAAATTCGGGCGTACGCTTCAACGAAAGCTCACGCGGGCGAGGTAGGTCAATATCAATAATCTCCTCGAGGCGACCCGGACGGCGAGCGAAGACAAACACACGGTCCGACAGAAACACCGCTTCGTCGATTTGGTGCGTCACGAACAGGACCGTCTTGCGGCCCTCCTCCCAAATGCGCAACAATTCCGATTGCATGATCTCGCGGGTTTGCGCATCAAGCGCGGAAAAAGGCTCGTCCATCAGCAACAAATCGGGGTCGACCGCGAGCGCGCGTGCAAGATTGACGCGCTGGCGCATGCCGCCCGAAAGCTGCCGGGGATAATACTTTTCGAAGCCCGCAAGACCGACGAGCTTTAACAGCTTTAACGTAAGCGAACGTTGTTCCGGGCTCTTCACGCCGCCAATCTCGGGGCCGATTTCGGCGTTGGAAAGAACATTGCGCCACGGCAAAAGATTATCCTGCTGGAACACAAATCCACGATCACGGCCGGGGCCATCGATCAGCTTCCCGTCCAGATGGGCGCTCCCTCCGCTTGCCGATTCAAGGCCGCCAATAATACGCAGGAACGTCGTCTTTCCACAGCCAGACGGTCCTACGATCGATACGAATTCACCCCGCTTTACGCTGGCGTTAATGCTGCGAATAGCTTCAAGATCGCCAAACCATTTGCTGATGCCCTCAACAACAAGCTTGGGAGCTTCCTCTTTCTGCGGAACGGCCATCAGTTTTGTCCCCAGGGGATAAGGCGTTTTTCAAGCCAAACAAAAGCGCTTGTGAGCGCAATCCCGGCGACTGCGAGTATGGTGACGCCGGCAAACAGAGCCGGCATGTTGAATGTTTCAGCCGATTGCTGGATCAATTGTCCAAGGCCGGAACGGGCCCCGAACAATTCAGCCACCACCACGCCAATCAACCCGCGGCCAATGCCCAGACGAAGACCCGCGAAGATGAACGGAAGAGCTGCGGGCAAAGAGACCTTGAAGAAAATCTGGGTCCGCGATGCGCCAAAGCTTTTAACCGTCTCGACCAATTGCAGCGGCGTTTGTCGCAGACCCGTCTCGGTGTTGATGATGACCGGAAACACGACCAGAAGCGCGACAACGACCACTTTGGAAAAAATGCCCACGCCAAACCAAAGAATAAACAGCGGCGCCAATGCAACAGTCGGCGTCGCATAAAGTCCTGACACCCAAGGCTGCATAGCCTGCTTGCAAGCGGGCGAACTCGCCATCAGCAGCCCGAAGAAAACGCCGATAAGACAGGCTGAAAAATACCCAACGACGAACTCAAGCGAACTCGTATAAATATGAACCTGCAACTCGCCGCTATTCCATAACGGACCAAGAGCCCAGATCACCTGAGTGGGCGCGGCCAGAAACAATTTGCTCCCGACAAGAAACCTCGCGCTAAACTCCCATAGCGCGAGGCCGGTAAACACCGAGCCAAAAGCCCATTTATTCCGAGACCACCAATTAGAGTTTTCAGCTTTCGGCTTGCCGACCGCAGATATTCCAGACGCCTGGCTCATTGAGATGCCTATTTGATAAGTGAAGCGTCGTAGAAGCGCGAAAGTTCTGTCGAGCCATCAAGATCGCCCTGTTGCTTAAGGATACGCAGCAATTCATCGATGCCGCTTGCCTCAATGCCTCCCTCGCGATCGTAGAGTTTGATCTTCGTGAAAAAATCGTACGTCTCGGAGATATCTTGCGGGTCGGCCTTCAAATTCTTGACCAACATTGCAATCGCCTCGGCGCGATTGTTTGGATCGTAGAACCAGTCTACGCCCCGCGTATAGGCTTTAAGCAGGCCCTTGATCGCAGGCTTGTTGTTCTGCGCCCACCGCACGTTCACTGAATAACCTGTGAACGGGAACGACTTCGTGTAGTTCGCCGAAATTCCAAGATCGGTATAGCCTTCGCGAGCGGCGCGAAAGTTGAAAGGCGGCGTAAGGATGGTGGCGGCGATTGAGCCGCTCGCCAGAGCCGCAAATCGCGCAGCCGTTGCTCCAGCGAAAATATAATCCGTCTGCCCGGGACGAAGGCCGTTGCCCTTCGCCATATCTTCAAAATAGATACGCGTGATGTCCTTGATGCCGCCGATCATCACGGTCTTCTTGTCAAGATCTGACCATGTTTTGACGCTGGGAATTGCAAACACCTGATACGGGGACGGCCCGGACTCGATGCGGATCAAACGCACAGGAGCGCCTTTGTCGGCTGCCCGCAACGCATCCACCAAGCCGCCAGTGCCAATATCGACAGAGCCGGCTGCGGTCTGCTGCATGACGGCGGAACTTGAGGGAATCGCGATCCACTCGATTTTGATATTTTCTTCGGCGACAAAACCTTTTTCAATTGCAGCGTAAAGCGGCCAATGCGTCGAAGACCCTGAACCAACTTCGCCAATTGAGATCTTGGTTTGCGCGTTCGCCGCCGGCGCTGATGCAATGGCGCAAACTGCGACAAAGGCCAAAGACTGGAGATTAAACTTGATCATACTGGTATCCTCGAATGAGACAAAGCGATCACAATGTTTTCTAGGCTGACCAGAGCTCGCGCCCGGCCTCTGCGATCTCCGATCCGGTCGCCAGCCAAACGCCCTCATGGCCGCAGATATACTTGAGCGCGCTATCCAGCGCCCCAATGCGATGCGGCACGCCGATGATATAGGGATGAAGCGCGATCGCCATCACGCGCGCCTGATCGGCGCCTTCGCGCCAAAGAACGTCAAACTGTCGACGGATCATCATATCAAACTGTTCAGCCGTACGGTGCATCTTGTCGAACGCAGGCTTGTCGTTCAGCTCTAACGAATAAGGGATCGACATAATTGTTCGACCGTCTTCAAGCGTCATCGGATACGGCTGATCGTCGTTCACCCAATCAGCAACATATTTGACATTGTTGTCCACCAAATGCTCAAGCGAGTTCCAGGTCTCACTCAGTCCGGAGCTTAGCCACCCCTTAACAACTTGCCCGCTGGCCTTTTCAATATCGCGGACAGTGCGTCTGACCAGACCCGCCTCTTCATCCACGGGAACCGAATTGAGCCGCTTGGTGTTGGTTTCGTTATGCCCCATCAATTCCCAATTCAGACGATTGCATTCCTCGATGATACGAGGATGCTCGCCGCACAACTCGCTGTTGAGAGCGACCGTTCCGCGCACGCTATAGCGCGACATCACTTCCATTAAACGATAGACGCCAACGCGATTGCCGTAGTCGCGCACAGACCATGTGGGAACGTCAGGCGTCTTGCCACCGCCGCCTGCGGCTGCCGGAACCTGCTCATCAAGAGCGAAAAACTCGATGTTGGGAATGATCCACACAGCAACGCGCGCGCCATTTGGCCAACGCTTCTTGGGCCTGTCGATCATTGCAGAATAGGGGAAAGGACCATACCGGCGTGGTTTCATGACGTTTCCTTACGCTGCTTGATAATTTTAAGTCTAGTGTAGCGGCGTCGGACAGGTCAAGCATATCGCCGAACGTCGCACACTTGGCGCCAGATGCCGACTTCAATGCTCGCAAGCCAAGCACTAACGCTTCTCTGCGCGCCAAAATGGCTTGTTTTCAGGCATATTCGCAAGCGTCTGGAGACAAGACGAAAGCCTGTTTGATTGTAGCTAAATTCATTACCGACCCGAACTTCCGCAACGATACTTAGATGACGCGCAACTCCGCGATCTCGACGCTGAAGATCAAATTTGAAGACTAAATATCAATTTTTGAAACTATGGCGAGCAATGCCTGCTCGCCATATTAGGCGCAACGATCCGCACCACGACTGCAGCAGCAAGCTACATTTGGCCAAGCTTAAGATTTCCTTTGCCCTAAACGCTTGTGCGAACAAAGTCTCAGCGACAGCGTTGAGCAAGACGCTTGCAATAGCTCCAAGCGAAGAGGGACAAACGCATGAAGGCCTTTCTTCTTGCACTCGTCGCCAGCCTTACCCTTGCTATCGCCGCAGCCGCGATATTGGGGAAGCAACAACGCAGCAGCGCTGAAGCCTATTCGAGGGAATCGACACGCGTCGGCGACCCAGGCGAAAACCTCGTCATGGAATCAGCCAAGATCCCGCTAAACCGTGAAGACAAAGCACCCAGATGAGCTTGATCGTCCTGACTACGCTTGCAATCAGCGTCTTCATTGGAGATAGGCGCCCGGATACGTGAACCGCGCGGGAAGCAACATCAGCGACTTACCACATAGCTTGCAACTGCCAAGCAACGGTCGTTCGAACAAAAGCTTTAGCGCTTTATTATTTTTTTATTCCCCGCCAACAGGCGGAGGCGCACCGTCGCAGGGTTAAAACTTTCCGCAATCTGGCCGTTCTTCGGGCTATGTAACATGGAAAGTGCGTAACTCGATACTGGTTCAAGCGCGAACGCTCATGCCCTCGGTCGCGGCGGCTCCTACGGCTTTGAATCGTGTTGCGCCCCAAGCGAACGCAGCGGCGGAGGCACGCTCGATCACCACCGTTATTGACGCAAACGATGGCGACGGCGCCTTTGGGCTTTACCTGCTTGATAACGGGAGCTACGCGGTTTCGACCGCCAATCTGTCATCCGGGACTTCACTTCCTGACAACGCCCTCATTGTTTCATCAAGCAAAGGCCCCTGGAATCCTGGGAAAATGACGCCGGTGGCGTTAGTCGAGGATGACGGCGCATTTCGAATTTTGATGAAATCGGGAGAAGGCGAGAAAGCCAAATATTCCGTTCAGTCCTTCAACGACACCGGGCTTGTCTCAAGCAAGGCTCTTGCGCTGAAAACCGCAGAAACGCTTGCCTTTGAGGTTGAGGCCGGACAGGACGTCAACGGAGATTCTTCAATTGGCGACGTCGTAGCTTCGATCATTGACGGCGCGGATGTGAAGGGAGAAGTAGGACTTTATGCCCTAACGAGCGGCAAGTTTGTTATTGACGGCGTTTCAAAAGCGGTCGGCGACAGTTCGCAGAATACGGCCATCGCTCTCACGTCCAAAGGAAAGGCCTGGAATCCTGGCAAGGCGCAGGTGATAGGCGTTCAAGTGACGGATGCTGGCTACGAAGTGCTTCTGAAAACAGGCGTAGACCCCAAGGTGAAATACACCTACCAGGCCTTCGACAAGGGCGGGGTCGCGCTGGATAAAGCAATCACCACGACAGCGGCGGCTCTGCTGGACCGGGAGGTGCTGTATGGGACGGACTTCAACGCCGACAGCAAGCTCGGGAATGTGGTGGTGCAGGTTGTCGATCCCACTGCGCCGGTTGAAAAGCCGGTTACAGGAACTCTTGTTGCGCGCAGCGCAAAGGTTGGAGGGGAAGTATTTCTGGGCGGCAGATATATCGAGCTGGGCATCAGCGCCTGGGGAAGCATGGGAACGGAAGGCAATAAACCTGCGGGCTTTTACGGAACCACCAGAAACCAGATCGGCATGTCGGCTGACCATGACGGTTTCGACGTCGGACAAAACCTTAGCGTCGACTATTTCATGCCCGGCACACCGGAAGAACGCTTTGCTGTTGGCTACAGGCTTGGTGCAAACACGCTGGCGAACTCTAACGCGGCATTAAGGGGCCACAAAAACATGCCCACTGTCGTTGAAAATACTTCGGAGGGCCGCAATCTAGGAGCGCGCGTCAGCACAACCTGGATGGTGGGTGGAAACGCTACGATGGCCGTGGTCCAGGAAATCAGCTTCGAACAGGACAGCCTCTGGTTCAACAACCGCGTTACGATCACCAATCAAACGTCGGACAATTGGGATGGAGCACGCTTTATGCGCAGCTTCGATCCCGACAACACGAAGGATCGTGGCGGCCCATATTCCACCGATAACACCGTGTTTGGAAGATATGAAACCGAGGGATATTCGGCGGTGAAGGCTGAAACCTATTCCGGATCGGATCCTCTTTACACCGCATTTAATGGGTCACGCAGTCCAATCATCCTGTTTTCAACGGACCCTCGCTCAGTGGCGTCCGCGTTCGGCTTCGCCAATGCTAATCCCTACGAAGCGGCAGCTTATGATACTCCCGTCGCCCTCAACACCACCAGCAGGCAAGACCAAGGCATCACTATGACGTGGGACACCGGCACGCTAAAGGCAGGCGCCTCCGCGAGCTTCGACTATTATACGAGTCTGGACAATCGCACAGCTGAGGCCATCATCTCGGATATCTATGGCGTTGGCCTCTACAAACTAAAATCAGGAGATCTATCCGTCGGCAGAGCGCCCGCCGTAACAGGCGACGTTTTGAGTGCGAATGTGTTGCTGAAGAAGAGTGGAAAATCCTGGAGCCCAGGCAAGGGGGCCGAAGCTGTCGCCGTTCGACAAACCGAAACCGGCTATCAGGTGACCTTCAAAACAGGAACCGGCGCAAAGACCAAATATTTCCTGCAAGATTTTGATGCTGAGGGAAACACAACCAAAAAGCCTGATAAACTGACGACGGCCACTGTCATCGATCTTGAAAATACGTTCGAGCAGGACGTTAATAATGACGGCCTTTTAGGGAACCGTATCTCAGGCATCTTTGACGCGGCGGACCCCAGCGGAGCTGCCGGCCTTTATCGTATGGCCGCCGGCGGTATTTGGCTCAGCGAAGACAATCTTGAATTGGGCGGCAACATTGCGCCCGGAGCCGTTGAGATCACCAAGAAGGGCAAATCATGGGTTAGCGGTAAAGAAACGCCTCTGGCCGTGCGTATTAACAACACCGGCCTTTATGAACTCGTAACCCGGGCCGGGGCCGCAGACAAAGCAAAGTACGTCGAATACACCATCGGTCTGACCGGCGCCTTCGAGGGCAAACCGCGCACAATCAAAACTCTTGAGCTTGCCGACAAAGAGACGGCCTACAATCAGGACCTCAACGGCAACGGCGCAATAGGCAGCTAGCGGGAAAGACGCTGAACTGGTTACGCCTCAAAGAATTCGACATGGAAGAAGGTTCTGTGTCGTAGCTGAACAATCGTTCGATCAGGGTGCGTTGGAGAGCGCAACCCGCCTGAGCGGCACAACCAGCCAAGACGTCATAAAGAACGCACTGACCGAGCCGCAAAATCAATTGCATGAGCACGGTTGGGGCGGGCGCACAGTTTTGTTGTGAAACCTGGACATAAATTCTATACTCTCGGCAATAAAAATTGCAGGGAGCGAGACAATGAAAAAGCTTATTTACGGGGCGTGCATTGGCGCCCTGTTCGCAATAGCAAATTCGGCTCAAGCGCAATCAGTTGCAGAATTTTACAAAGACAGGACAATATCCATCACCGTTGGCTACGGCGCCGGCGGAGGCTACGACGTTTACGCGCGCTCGGTTGCGCGGCACATGGGCCGCCACATTCCAGGCTCACCAAACATCATCATTCAAAACATGCCCGGAGCGGGCAGTCTGCGGGCTGCAAATCATATCTATAACGCAGCCCCAAAGGATGGTTCGGCGCTCGCCACTTTTGGACGCAACATGCCAATGCTCGGCGTGCTCGGCGGAAATACAAACGTTCAATTCGACGCGCGCAAGTTTACATGGATTGGCTCTCCAACCAGCGCGCAGGATGATTCCTATATGCTCTGGGTGCGGCGCGACGCCAAAGCAAAATCGCTGGCGGAAGCGAGCGCTCCGGGCGGACCAGCCTTGCTGCTGGGCGGCACTGCAGAAGGATCCACCGACACCGACGTCGCAGTTTTGATGCGCACAACAATCGGCCTGAACGTCAAGGTGATCACAGGATACCCCGACAGCAACGCAATCAATCTGGCGCTCGAGCGCGGCGAGATCGAAGGCCGCTTCATCGGCAAGTCCGCCGTCAGCTCCACAAAGCCAGAGTGGATGAAGCCCGACAGCATTATGACGCCTTACTTGCAATTTGCGCGCGCCAATCGCCACCCTGACTTCCCAAATGTTCCAACGGCGCGGGAAAAGGCAAAGGACGCCGTCTCACTTCAGCTCATCGAGCTGGCGGAAATTCCCTATGTATTGTCGCGCCCAATCGTTGGTCCACCCAACATCCCCGCAGACCGCGCAAAGGCCATGCAAGACGCGCTGATGGCGATGTGCAAAGATCCGGTCTTCCTGGAAGAAGCCAACAAACTAAAAATCGATGTCAGCCCTGTTGGGCCAGACGAAGCGCTGCAAATGTTGAACAAGCTCGCGGACGCGCCGCAATCCCTGAAGGATGAAATCAAGAAATTGCTAAGCGGCGGCTGAGTTTTCCTGTCAGCCCATCTACATTCGAAATAACAAACGCCCGGGCTTTTTGGCCCGGGCGTTTTCGCAAATATGCGATCCAACAACAGAACGCTATTTTGCTGGCTCTATCTGTCCTTCGCCCTGTGCGGCGAGTTCGAAATTCTCTACGCGCTGGTGAAGCTCTTTCACGAGTTCAAGCGCGGGGCCATAGCGATCCGCGTCGTCAGTACCAAAGCCTTTATGATACATTTTGCGGAATCCCTGGCTCAGGAACAACTTTCGCGTAGCCCAATCTGGCGCAGCCCAACCCTCATACGGAGATTCACAAGAGCCGAACAACATCCCTGCATCTTCACGGAAGAAATTCATCGGATCCTCGCCACGCTCAACGCGCGCGATCTGCTCTTCAAGCTGCCGACGCAACAGCACGATTGGTATATCGGTGCGGCCCAGCAATTCCTGCGAGCGATCAACTACCGGCCCCTGCGCAACCCACACGATAGCATCCTGCGCCAAAACGTAATCGAGGATCGGGCGCCCCTTGTCGTCAAGCGTTGGCGGCTCATACCAGGGAACGTTGTCTTGCTTTGGCGCTTCCACGCCCGGCGGTCCTGCGTAAACCTGATAGCAAATATGTAACGTGTGAGTATCGTCCACCGGAACGCGAATCTGGAACTCGCTGCGCGGTGATCCCGTCCGCCCTGTCTGGGTGTAGAAGGGGAACATCACCGTGGAATGGCGGTCCGTGCGATCTTCGTCGGCGCCCAAGGCTTTAGAATACACCACGCCCTTGTCGAAACCATATTCCGTCGGGCGCGCATAAAGCTCCTTGATGCCGACGCCCCAGCTCATGCGCTTGTGAATTGTGTGGTTGACGCTCTGCGCGCGCTCAAGCATGCTGTCACGCTCAAGAACGTAGCGGAACATTTCTCCATGCGCCCACACGCTATGCGTTGGGTCGCCCGTGTTTTCCTGGCACTGGAGCCAATTACAATCCAGTACGTTGAAGGCGATCTGGCGCACAGCGTTTGGCCAAACGAACAAGTCCCATTGCGGAAGCGCAGGAGCGGGCAATGGCCCCATATAGGTGAAGATAAGCCCGCCAAGCTCCTTCACCGGATAGCCAGCGAGCTTGCGGCCAATCTTCCCGTGCGGAGTTGATTCCATCGGACGCTCTGTGCACTCGCCGGTCTCATCGTAGAGCCAACCGTGATAGGGGCAACGCAAGCCGCACTCGTCGGGAATGCCGTATTGCATGTCGACGCGACGATGCAGACAGCGGTCGCCGATGAGGCCCAGCTGGCCGCTCTTGTCGCGGTAGAGCACGAGGTCTTCACCCAGCAAACGCACTTTGCGCACCGGGTTGTCGTCGAGTTGCGACAAGGCGGCAAAGGGCACCCAATACCGACGCATAAGCTCACCGCAGGGCGTTCCTGCTCCGACCTGTGTCAGACGCTCGTTCTGCTCAACGGTCAACATTCCTGTTTCCTCCTGCACGGACTGCGGCCTAAAAGCCGGCGCGACCGCCTGTTTTTTGATTGTTTCTAAAAATGACATTTTCCCGGGGCTTTTGCCAAGCTGAAAATCGGCCCTGCCCCGCGTTATGACAACAACAGAATATACCCGCCACCGTAGGCGTCGCCTATAGCGGAACAAACTGACGTCAATTGTTGCGCTCTGCATGCAATCTGCGCATTCGGACGAAACGTCAAAAGGCTGTCATCCCGATAATCCCTCCCAAGGCGCCGACTCTCAATCTACATTTTTTGCATTCGCTTGCCCGTCCACTTCGACGCGGAACGCGCAAGGGAGCTTCGTCGCACTGGAGGTTACTCGCATGCGCCCATGGATGACATTAGCAACAGCAATCATCGCGCCAATGTTCATTGCGCAAACGGCGACAGCCCAACAGGCGACCCCCGGAAAAACTGGCGCCAGGAAGCCCAATATACTGGTCATCTGGGGCGACGACATTGGCCAGTTCAACATCAGCGCCTACAACAACGGGATAATGGGCTATCGAACGCCCAACATCGACAGCATCGCGAAAGAGGGCGCGGTGTTTACCGATTGGTACGGCCAGCAGAGCTGCACTGCTGGCCGCGCCGCATTCGTCACCGGCCAATCTCCGATCCGCACCGGCTTGACTAAAGTCGGCCTGCCCGGCGCGCCCGAAGGCATGAGTGTTGAAGACCCAACCATCGCAGGCCTGTTGAAGCCCCTGGGTTACGTCACTGGCCAGTTCGGCAAGAACCATCTGGGCGACAGGGACGAAATGCTGCTAACCAATCATGGATTCGACGAATTCTTCGGCAACCTCTACCATTTGAATGCTGAGGAAGAACCAGAAAACGCAGATTACCCCACCGACCCTGCGTTCAAAAAGCAGTTTGGTCCACGCGGAGTCATCCATAGTTTCGCGGGCGGCAAGATCGAAGATACAGGACCATTGACGCGAAAGCGCATGGAGACAATCGACGAGGAGGTAAACGCAAAGGCGCTCGCCTTCATGGAGAAGGCGGTCAAGGACGACAAGCCGTTCATGGTGTGGTGGAACTCAACACGCATGCACATCTTCACGCATCTCAAAGCTGCGTCGGAGGGTAAAACCGGCCTTGGCGTTTATGCTGACGGCATGGTGGAGCATGATGCAATGGTCGGCGAATTGCTCGCCAAGCTGAAACAACTAGGAATTGAGGACAACACCATCGTCGTCTATTCAACCGATAACGGCGCAGAGACGTTCAGCTGGCCAGATGGCGGAACAACCATGTTTCGAGGCGAGAAGAATACGCAATGGGAAGGCGGCTATCGCGTACCCACGGTTATGCGCTGGCCCGGAATCATCAAGCCCGGCGTCGTCATCAACGACATCGCCGCGCATGAAGACCTGATGCCGACGCTGCTCGCCGCCGCCGGTTCAGCGGAGGTCAAAGATGAGCTTCTTCGTGGCAAGACCGTAGGCGACAGAACCTACAAGGTCCATCTTGACGGCTACAATCTCCTGCCAAGCCTCAAGGGCGGAGGGCAATGGCCACGCAAGGAATTCATCTACTGGACCGATGACGGATCAATCGCAGCGCTGCGGTACAATAACTGGAAAGCAACATTCCTGAAGCAGAACGCTGAAGGTCTTCGCGTGTGGCAAGCGCCCTTCGAGGCCTTGCGTGCGCCAATGCTCACGAATTTGCGCATGGATCCGTTTGAGCGTGCAGAGCAAGAAAACGCGATGGGGTATCAGCGCTGGTATATGGAAAGAGTTTTTCTGGTCGCTCCAGCCGCAGCTTATGTTGGCCAGTGGCTACAAAGCTTCAAGGAATTTCCAATCCGGCAGAAACCCGGCAGCTTCAATCTCGATAACGCCATGCAATCGATCATGCGCGGCGCGGGCGATAAATAGCCTCACAACACAACAGCCGCCAGACAGAAACCTGGCGGCATTGGCTATGATACGCCTTTGCAGGGAACGATCATGCATTCGCCGGCTGACGAAACAAGGACGCACGTCGGCCTTTCGCCGTTATGCAATTTTGTATTATGTCTCATCTGCGCCACAGCGTTTCTTTGTATTGGGCTTGTCTATGGCCAGCAACAGCCAGACGCTCCGGCAGCGTTAACCGGCGAGCTGACTATCGACGCCTCGATCGGCTATGCGGGATCAAATGCGTGCGCGCAATGTCATGCGAGCCAAGTTGATGCATGGCGTAGATCGCAGCACGCCAAGGCTATGCAAACAGCATCAGATCAAAGCGTGTCAGGAGATTTCAACAATACGCGCGCCGACCATTTTGGTTCACGTGCACGATTTTTCCGAAAAGACGGACGCTTCTTTGTGGAGACAGAAGGCGCGGACGGCGTCTCGGCAGAGTTCGAGGTCGCGTATACTTTTGGCGTTGAGCCCTTACAGCAATATCTGACGCGCTTTCCACACGGGCGTGTACAAGCGCTGCCTTTTGCCTGGGATACGCGGCAGCCAAGCGCAGGTGGTCAACGCTGGTTTCATCTCTATCCCGATCAGGCCATACCTTCCGGCGACGCTTTGCATTGGACCGGTGCGCAGCAGAACTGGAACTTCATGTGCGCTGATTGTCATTCAACCGACGTGCAGAAAAAATATGATGACAAGACAAAGCGCTTTTCAACTACATTCACCGAGATCGGCGTCGGCTGCGAAAGCTGCCACGGTCCTGCATCCGGGCATATCGCTTGGGCAAATAAAGGGAAGCAGGCTGTTGTTGAATTAAAAGGTTTCGGCAGCGTCGCAGCGAGGCGCGCAACGCCGGACTGGACGCCTGACCCTGTCACTGGCAGCCCCGTCAACGGCGTTGCGCGGCCCATCGGCGGCGAGCTGGACACCTGCGGCGTCTGTCATACGCGCCGCCTCCAGTTTGCTGAAGGCTGGCGACCCGGGAAGCCGCTCGCTGATTTTTATCGTCCCACTTTTCTTATGCCTGATCTGTTCGATTTTGACGGCCAGGGGCGTGAAGAAGTGTTTAATCTTTCGTCGTTTCAGCAAAGTAAAATGCATGCGAGGGGTGTCGTCTGCAGCGATTGTCACGAGCCACATAGCGGCAGGTTGAGAGCCGACGGCAGCGCGGTATGCGCGCAATGCCACCTTCCTGAAAAGTTCGACGCAATTAGCCACAGTGGACATAAAGCCTCTGCGGGACAGCCAGATTGCATTTCGTGTCACATGCCATCCAGCACGTACATGGTCGTTGACATGCGCCATGACCACAGCTTTCGGATTCCACGTCCTGATCTGTCCTTATCGCTGGGAACCCCCAACGCATGTAACGATTGCCACAAAGACAAGCCCGCCGCATGGGCCGCCTCAGCGATAGAGAAATGGTTCGGACCAAATCGCAAGGGCTTCCAGACTTACGCGCCCGCATTCCACGCCGCCTCGATGGATCATCCAGACGCGCGCAAATTGCTTTTGGACGTCGCCAGAAGCAACGAAACGCCCTCTCTTGCGCGCGCCACCGCGCTGACGCTGCTCAAGCCAAGAGCATCGCGCGAGACGCTGGCCCATGCAGCGCAATCGCTGCAAGACGCCGATCCTATGGTTAGAATTGCGGCGCTGGATCACCTTGAAGCGATTCCTCACAATTTGCGCTGGCACCATGGGGCGGCGCTATTGTCGGATCCTGTGCGCGCAGTTCGCATTCAAGCCGCCTACGCGCTGGCTGAAGGCGCTCCGGCCGGCGCCAATCAACTTGAGCAAGACGCTTTCGCGATTGCGTCGGCAGGATACATCGCAGCCGAACGCTTCAACGCCGATCGCGCGGACGCCCGCACAAAGCTGGCGCGTTTTTACGCACGTCAAGGCAAAGCGAGCGAAGCGGAAGCGGAATATCTTGCCGCCCTCAATCTTGACGCGTCGATCTCACCGCGCGTCGATCTGGCTGATTTTTATCGAGCCCTTGGGCGCGAGGCCGAGGCGGAAGAGCTTTTGCGCAAGACGATAGTTCAGGCGCCTCTCGCTGCTGCGCCCCATCATGCCCTTGGATTGGCGATGATACGCGCAAGGCGCTATGAGGACGCCCTTGGCGCCTTGAAGCAGGCATATGAACTTGAGCCGACCCAAGCGCGCTATGCCTATGTCTACGCCATAGCGCTCGAGTTCATGGGTCGAACGAGCGAGGCGATTCCTGTACTGCGCGAGATTTTGCAAAATAGCCCTTCGCACGTCGACACGCTTCGGGCGCTGCTGCGGATTGCTTTAATCTCCCGGGATTTTGCAAATGCGCTTGGGCACGCGCAACGCCTGGCCGTCCTGCTGCCTGACGATGTGTCGCTGGCCCCGCTCGTGAAGCAGCTCCGGCAAAGATAGCGCAAAGCGGTCGACGGCCCCGATAAATTGACAGAGCATTTGCCCCAAGGCAGTCTATGCAGGGTCTCCTTTCAGAGAGGCGTCTGAATAGCATGGAGGCGATCTAAACGTCAGCGCTGGATCAATGGGGACGCGCCGGGCGTGGCTTCGAGGGTGCTCGGGCTTTGCTACACACAAATTCCATCCCGCTTGCTCAGAGCGCGCTTATGACGGCGCGCGTGCGAACGAGGCTCAATTCCATAAATCAAACCTGGGAAGACGAACACGTCATGACTAAAAGCCAGCAGAACAAAGCCCCCGCAGATTTGCGTGAACATATCGAGAGACTCCGCGAGAAGGGCTTGCTCACGGTCATCGACACCCCGATCAACAAGGATACGCATCTTCACCCGCTCGTTCGCTGGCAGTTTCAGGGCGGCCTCGCCGACAGCGCGCGGCGAGCATTTCTGTTCACCAACGTACATGGAGCGGATGGGCGTCAGTTTGACACCTCCGTCATCGTTGGCGCGCTGGCGGCATCGCCCGAAATCTACGCAACCGGCATGGGCGTAGCCGTCGAGGATATTGGGGAAGTCTGGACAAAGGGCATTTCGGCGCCCATTCAGCCGATCAAAATCGAGAACCCGCCATGCCAGGAAGTCGTCATACAAGGCGACGACTTGCGCAAACCCGGCGGCGGTTTGTCGACTTTGCCGATTCCCATATCGACGCCCGGTTTTGACTCAGCCCCCTATTTCACGGCGACGCTTTGCGTCACAAAAGACCCTGAGACAGGCGTGCGCAACATGGGCACCTATCGCGCGGGCCTGAAGGCGAACGATCGCCTGTGCGT
>CANJPM010000060.1 GCA_947476075.1 Beijerinckiaceae bacterium | reverse complement strand
TGACAAGGTTTTTTCTTTAAAAAACCATAACAGCCTCCGTTGATCTTGTGACACGTCACATTCAATTGCTCAGACTTCGATCCAGAAGCGCATAAAAGGCATCCCGGACTGCGTTGTCATCGGTCTGGCTCTCTGCGCGGAGCAGCCCCTTCCTGACAAGAGCGGCAATTTCAGTCTCTCGAACCTCCAGCGTCAAACAGCGCAGACCGGCTAGCTTGCGGGCGCGATGATCGCATAGGTCGCGGTGGCGAGCGTGCCTCCATGTCCGCCGGGAACCATTCGGGCGAGCAAAGCTCTGCCCCTGCCCGTCAGTAGTGCTGAATGAATCAGCGGAAACTGCACGATCAGGGCCGCATTCGCCAGAAGCGCCCAAGGCCATGTCACGCGTCCCAGGCTTTCCGACATGCCATGGAACATCGCCACAATCATTGACAGCACGGCGAGAGCAAAAAGGGCATGGCACACAATGCCAAAGCCTATAGCCAGCCTGATGCGGCCTGCTCCCCTTGGCGGCGACAGAGCCAGACGGATCAGGGTGATCAGGCGGAATATACGCGGGTCGGTGATCATCCCGGCATCACGAGCCCGAGCTATGCTCAGGGGGACTTCACGTTATTCATGCTCACCACCGACTTGACGGCCCAAGCCGGTGAACAGACTGGGTCTGTTGGACGCAGCGGTCCATGTGACCACAGTGATCGCGGCAGCAGCTATCAGCACTGTATGCCCAATGACGCTGGCAGCGAAAAATGCATAGCTTCCAATTGCGATTGAAGAGCTGACTGCCCACATGAACCCCAGAATCTGCAGCACATAATGACGAACAGCTACATCGGGAATGTGCCGAAGCGGACTCACTTCGTGATTAAATACGTATTCCCAAGCGTATACGATGGCTTTCAGAGGATTCATTGACATTTGTTAATTCCTTTGCAGGCAACACATATAAGCAACAAACAGACGATAATGTTTGGATATCTTAAATGTTGTTTGCAAGCATAGCAGTATAAGACGCCGCCCGCACTCAATAACATGCTGCGATCGAGCATGAGACGCCGCTGGTTAGACCCTGCTCCGGCCTGCCCGTCGTGGCGCCGCCTGAGTAATCATTACAGATCAAGCGTAAATTGTAGTGCGCCTTCTGTCTTGCCTTCTGTCTTGCCTTCTGTCTTGCCTTCTGTCTTGCCCACCGCCTTCGTCTTGCGTCCCGTCATGGGTATGCCCGCCTTGCGGCTGCCGTGCTTTGCGACGATCTTGCGTGCAGTTTCCTTATGTCCGGAACCTTTTCGAAGGGCGTAGAGCGCATCTCTGGCCGCCTTCGCCGCTGCTGCATGATCCACTATCGGCTGCGGATAGGCTATTGTGGACGCACCCGGCCACAACCACGGCTCATGAATAAACCCGTCTGGAACGGCGGCGAGTTCAGGCACATAGGCGCGAACGAAGGCGCCGGTCGGGTCCTGGTCGACGCCCTGCTTTACGGGGTTGTAAACCCGCATCGTATTGATGCCCGTGGTCCCCGACTGCATCTGCACCTGCGACCAATGGATTCCCGGCTCATAATCGACAAACTGTCGCGCCAGATGCAGCCCGCTGTCGCGCCACGGCAGCCACAAATGATAGCTGGCGAAGGACATCAGCATGGCCCGCATCCGGAAATTGATCCATCCATGCTGATCGAGCGCGCGCATACAGGCGTCAACGAAGGGGAATCCCGTCTCCCCTGCCCTCCAGGCAGAAAGCCGCTGCGGGTCAGCGATATCGGGGCGAACCCCATCATAGGCGCGATGGAGGTTTTGAAATTCAAGCCGGGGCTCATCCTCCAGCTTCTGCATGAAGTGGCAATGCCAATGCTGGCGCCCCATGAACGAGATCAGAGACGCGCGCCAGCTCTTTGAAACCGGATCGTTCAAATGGCTGATCGCCCGTATGCGCTTCAAAGTTGCGTGCGACACCTCGCGCATCGAGATCGTGCCCCATGTCAGGTGCGGCGACAGGCGCGAACAGGCGTCAAACGCCGTGACCGGGCTCGACATCTGATAACGATATTCGCGCCCACGCTCGCCAAGGAAGCTTTCGAGGGTCGTCAGCGCCGCTGTTCGTCCACCCGGTTGGCGATAGGGGCAAGGATCGGCGGCGAGGCCAAGTTCGGAAAAAGTTGGGATGTGCGTTGGCCAATCACCATCGATCGGCTGAAGCGTAACAGGCGGCGCAGTGACAGGTTCCGCCATGCTGCGGTCCCATGCATTGGCCCAACCATTGCGCGATTTAAGTCGACGAATGATTCCAAATTGCCTCGGCTCGCGCCATGGCACACCCTCCGCTTTAGCCCATGCGGAGACCGCCAGATCGCGGGCGTATGTCCATCCATTTCCTGTTTCCTCGTGGCTCCATAAACTCGCAACGCCGTAGCGCTTGTGTATCTCTTGAAAAATAGAGACAGAATCGCCCACCATGACACACAGCGGCTGTCCAAGGCCTGCAAGCTCACCCTGGAGTTCACGGAGGCTCTCGGCTGCAAACGCCCATTGCCGCGCCGAAGAATCAGGCTGCGCCCAGAGATCAGGCTCGACGATATAAAGCGGCAAGATCGGACCAAGCTTCACCGCCTCCACCAGAGGGCGATGATCAGCGACACGCAGATCTCGTTTGAACCAGACAATGTTGAGCGGGCGGCTCATATGAGGCCGCTCTCACGCAGCACGGCGGGGATCCGCTCTTTGAATGGAAAGAACCCCTTCTTTGCATGGGGCCAGAAGGCGCTGTCCCAATCACGGCGCACTTGCGCCAGAGCGACGCCCTCACGCGCAAGCGCCGGGGTAAGCTCCGCTAGGGCGTCCGCCACTGGGCCAACCGGCGCGAAGGAAGTCACGATCTGCTTGACCCCGGCAGCATTGGCCGCAGACATCAAAGCTTGGGCGTCCAGCCTCTCGATCAAATTGGCGCCGCAACCAAAATGCGCTCCCGCGCGCGCCGCAGTTTCCGCCGCGGCCAAATCCACGAAGCGCCGGGCGCCATCGCCCCAAAGCAAGTCACCATCGGCCGCGACGATGATTGCACGGATCCCGGCGGCGCAGTCAAAGGCGGATTCCGGATTCATGTCATCATGGGTGACCAACAAGATTGAAGGTTGCCCCGGATCATGCCGAGGCGCCTCCTTCAAGCTTTGTGCGGCCTCAAAGGGCGCTTCCGTAAGTGCTAACGCCTCGCGCGCCAACCCTTTGGGCGCGAAGCGTCCATTGGTGTAACGCGCGATGTTATCTGCGGTGGCAAGGTAGGTTTTCCCCGCCGTCTGCAATCCCGCGACCCACCGCCAGGACAGCGTATTGCTGGCGGCGTCTGCATCGAGCAGATGACGCAGAAAAAAGTCCGCTCCCAGCGTCCACGGCAGACGCAGCGTGAAGATCCAGATCGAAGCGAACCACATCCGCGCGTGATTATGCAGATAACCGGTTTCGACAAGCTCCCGCGCCCAATCGTCAAAACCCTCAATGCCAGTTTGGCCCTGCTCCGCCTTGAGGATGGCGCGCCCAGCGGGAAAAGCATCACGTTGCCGATCACGCTCTTCCAAAAAGCGCAGCCAAACAGACGGGCGCATTTCCAGCCAGCCCTTCCAATAGGTACGCCAGAGCACCTCTTGCACGAACTTCCCGGCAGCATCGAGATCATGCACGGCAAGCACCTGCGCAATAACCTCCCGCTCGGTGATCAGCCGATGACGCAAATAGGGAGAGAGCCCGGACACGACGCTTGGATGGTCGGGGCCTGCGTCGGTATTGCGGCCAACATCGTATCGACCACCTGCGTCCGGAACAAATTGCGCAAGCCGAACGAGCGCCGCGTCGCGCGAGGGGGCAACGGTTAAGCCGACCATCTCTAAAGATTTACCCGTTTCATATTACCACTGCTCATGCCTACGAACGAAGGGCCCGGGTTGGATTGCTGGCGCAATATCCGCCCAATCCCAACGCTCGACAGTCCGACAGTGATCGCAAAAAGACCGCCTGCGAAAGCTTGCAGCAAAGTAAGCTGGGCTTCATCCTGTCCGTCTGACGAAAATCATTGGCGATGGATGAATGCTTCCCTGACTACGTATGCCCATTGTGCGAAGTTTTGTGATCTTGACCATCCCCATGAGTTTTACGATGGTCGGCAATATGGCTTTGATCCGAAGACACGTTCCAGAAATTCGATGAATTTCGGCTGTTGTGCGGCAAGCACCTTGCAGTCATAGGGCTCCTGCTTGATCTTACCCACAAGATAGATCGTCCCGGCAATGGCGAAGAACTCGCGCGGATTTGCAAGGAAATGCGATTTCTCCGCTTTGGCCGAATAAAGCCTATCGCTGATCGCGCGGTTGAATGCGCCAATGACAACGGGGTTTTTGAAGTCCCAGAAATTGGCGTCATAGGCATGGAGCATTTCATGTAGCAAAACGGGTCTGGCGGGCTCGATCGGAGTCAAATCGCTTTCGACCTGTCCCCGAGGATTATCCTTTGTACGCCTGTACAGGGCGTGGGTCCCCGATTTAGAGAAACCCGGATCAATGATGGTCGGTACCGTCTTAAAGAAATCAAGCATTTCCTTAGGCAGATTCGCCGCCTCGATAATATTGATCTGTTCCAGATATGACGGCGTCAATAACGCTTTCTGCTGTGGAGACAGCCGCGACATGTCGATCGCAAAGCCCCGAAACTCGTCACTCTGGGCTTTGGCGGGAACCGCCGCAAGGAGGCATACTCCAACAACAACGAGTGTGAAGTTTGTCAGACTATTCATCGTGTCTTCATCTCGTCAGTTTGCAGCGACATGGCTCCGCAGGCTCAAGCGTCTTCATTGATCATGGCTATAATTTGCCTGACCCCCGGGAATTGGTTCGCGCGTGGTCCGGAGATGGTGGGCGAAGCCGTTAGCGCTTCCTGGATGAAGGCTTTGGCTTTCACCCTATCGCCCAGATGAAACAGGGCGCCGGCAAATCGGATCTTATGCACGGGCTCGGAGCCGTCGAGTTCGACAGCCCGCGCACCAAGCATTTTGGCTTCACGGAAATCCTTGAGCTCGGTCGCTACATAGGCAGCGTGCGAATAGGCCCAGACGGCCTGGGGATTGGCCTTGATCGCAAGTGTAAATTCCACATAGGCTTGGCGAAGCGCCTCTTTGGACGCCGGCTTGCCATCGACTGCGCGCATATATTCGAGTCCCAGCCAGATGTGACATCCTGGCGTCAATTTCGGCAAGGCGCAGGCCTTTTTGAACTGCTCAACACCAGCCGCACGATCTCCTGACTGGCGAAGGGCGACGCCCTTGGCATTAAAACCAAGCGGGCTGTTCGGATCGATTGCGATGGCCCTGTCCGCGAAGGCGATGGCTTCGGCATAACGGCGCTGGCTGCTCTCGAACTCCGCCATGGCCACGAGGGCCGGAAAAAACTTCGCGTCAATGGCAAGAGCCTCGCTCAGGAATTGATCGCGATCAGCGCCGCCTGCAACGCTTGCGCGCAACCACAGCGCGACCTTTCGTTGTTCGGGGGTTCCTGAGGACACCAACGGCCGCAAAACTTCCAGAGCGAGGTCCTGATTACCTAGCCGCTTGGCTGCCAAAGCGGCCCTGAGCGGATCGAAATGAGCGAACAAATCAAAAGCAAGAGATTTGATGACGGTATTCACGTCATCCGACCGCGCGTCCCGCGTTCTGTTTGAGACAATGGAGTCAGCGATCCGCAGGCGCCCTTCCAGCATCGCGCCATCTTTATCGACCCGAAGGATCTCACCAGACACAACGACAGGATTTTTCTGCAACACATGACGAACCGCCTGTTCAAGCGAATTGAGCGAAACGCCGCCGACATTAGCCTCGATCCGCGTTTCCTTCTCGCTCGACATGCTGCTAAAGAAAGCATTCTCAGGGCCATCTATTCCGCCCTTCGGGTTGCTGGCAGCCATGGCCTTGTAGGAGCTCAATTCATCAAGAACACGTTTGACAACAATCTCGCTCTTGTAGCCCCGCTCTTCCAAAGAGGCGGGGATCTCGATGCGCTCAATAACCACTTGGACTGGCTTCCAGAAGGATTGCGAAACAAAGCCCAACCCGAACATGGCGCACACGCTCATCGTGAAGGACGTGATGGTCTTCGAAATGGTCTGAACAAATTCAAGACGATCAGTTAGCGCCAACGGAGGCTCCCTACTTTCATATATAATAACTCCAGACAGCAGCAGACCAGAGGGAGAGGTAGACGCAAAACAACGTGAAACCTTTAGGTTTTGGTTCTCTGCCATTCGAGCTTAAACATGATGCGCAGAAACACGATCTCATTGTTTAATGACCGAAGCGGTAATTCAAACCTATTTTTACCATTTGTCCCACATTACTGATTTTAATGGGCACAAAGGTAGTGCTCGGTCCACTGCAATTCGCATATCCTGGAGCGCATACCAGATGCTCGCGAGTGTTTCCGAATTGTACAAAATTATATTCTGCAAAGAGTGACCAATTGACCTGCATCACACGCTCCACGCCTGCTCCCAGCAACCATCCTTGACGGTTGACGGATGTTGAAGCGAAAGTGACGCCGGGAGCGAAGTAACCGACAAGCGAATAGTTCTGGCGTTGCTGCGCAAGACCTGCCTTCACATAGACATGACCTGAACCAATGTCTTTGCCTGCGCGGACAGCAGCGGTGACCAGCCATCTGGCTTTACTCTGATCGTATTCGAGTGCAGGTCCGGCCCATCCAGGCTGATTGAACACACCATCGAGATGTTTACCCTTGATGTTAAGAGAATCAAGACTACCCTCGACACCGACGAGCAAGTCAAAGGCGGGCATTAAATAGCCGGCAATGACGCCACCCATTGCGCCTTTCTGGACATGCCCACCCAACGGGCCGACGCCACCATCAATCCAGTTCGTGTTGCCGGCGCCAGCTCCGGCATGTAATCCGACAAAAAAACCGCTCGCCAATTGTGCGGTGGGAGCTTTATCCGCACTGAGCGCCACGTTGGACGAGGCGAGGCTGCACATGCTTAACAGAACGAAGCCTGAAAATGTTTTCAGAATGTTACTTATATCCACGTCCAGTTACCTTTATCTCAAACAAAGAGTCGCACAGTTCTGTGAAATGACCGACCTAGCGATAGATTAAATCTTACTATCATCTGAAAGCAACCGGAAGCTCTAGACAACGGATGTGATCGACGTCTTGTCGGACTTCTTCATCCTGAGGGGCATCCCAACGCACATACGCTCGGATAACGGCCCGCAGTTTATCGCCCGGACCTTGCGCGACTTGGCTGGCCGCCGTAGGCGCCAAGACCGCCTACATAAGCCCGGCAGCCCCTGGGAGAACGGCTATTGCGAGGGCTTCAACTCGAAGCTGCGGGATGAACTTCCAAATGGCGAGATCTTCTACACGCTGAAAGGGGCAAAATCATCATCGAGGGCTGACGGCATAACTACAATACGATCAGGCCCAACTCATCGCTGCGATATCACCCGTCTCCACCAGAGACTCTCCACTGGCCGGCTGCGCAACACCAACCAGCTTCGCCGGTCACCCCAGCGCTAGCTACAAACCCAATCGTCCACTAATATAAAGACCGGATCAAATGATTGGGGCTGGCCGTTGCCGCCCACGGACGCGGCGGAGACCATACCGCCCTCTACGTAATTCTGTCAGATGGCCTGTCGCCAAGTTCTTCCTTCCAGGGGCTCAGGCACTGGCGCCCTGGCCACATATAAGTATAGCCCTATCCTTTAATGCAGATGATGCCCTCGAAGACGAGTGCTTATCCAACTAGAATAACGACAATTCTCAAGTACACCTATCCGCAAAGAGAAACGCTAGCCTGACGTGGGACCTTCGACGCGCCGAGATCCAGGCGGGCGTTAATTATCGGGACGAAGCTCGCTATTGTCGATACGGACGATGAGTTCTTTCTTCCTTTTCCTAAGTCTCTGGGCTGGATCGGGCATGGTGTCGTCACTTATCTGAGTATAATCTTCAGGCTTTGATATCTGTGTGCGAGATGAAATGGGCTAGATCATCTGCAATGTCTTCCACCGATAGAGCTTGGCTGGCATCTGCGCCAGAGCAGCAGCCAGCGCTGAAACTGAAGAGATGATGGCGCCTATGACAAGCGCTCTTCGTGTTTCTTCTCCAGCGCCATCGCGCTGAAGCTTTGCTACTAAGCGCTTTTATACTGATTGAAAATTACGAGCGCTGGCCCTCTGTGGCCAGCACGGTATCGAGGCGCCAAGGACTTCATCTGAACTATGAATAAATCTTTGCCGAATGGCCTATGTCATCCCCATCCAGACTTATTGGATATCGCTGCGATTGCTCCGCCGCGTTTTCGGCGCTAGCATAAAAAAAATTCGAAGCACAAAGCTTGGGAGGAAAAGTATGGCTGACCGTACGCTGATGTCGGATGAGTTTGCGCGTAAATTCGCATCCGAGAAGGACACGCCTTATGAGCGATGGGTGCGCGATCAAGGGCTCGATATCATCAGCGCGCAATATGTTCCCAATCTAAAACACGTAGAGTTGAAGCCTTGGGCGCGTCGCGGGGGCTCTGGGGTTTTCATCAACCACGAGGCATCCCGCAGCTCGAATGATTGCTACGTTTGCGAGATACCTAAAGGCGGCAAGCTGGCTCCGCAGCGCCAACTATTCGAAGAAATGATTTTTGTACTCGACGGCCGTGGCTCCACCACCGTCTGGAATGACGCTGGCCAAAAGATTACCTTCGAATGGAAGGCGGGTGCGATGTTCGCCGTGCCGCTTAATACATGGCATCAGCACTTTAACGGCTCGGGGCAAACGCCTGCGCGCTATGTAGGCGTTACCTTCTGCCCGCAATTGATGAACTTGTTCGATGACGAGGACTTCGTTTTCAACACGGCTCGTGATTTCAAGAACCGCTTCTCGGGCGAGCCAGATTATTTCTCTAACAAGGGCGAACAAGATGGCTTCCTGTTGCGCACCAACTTCGTACCGGACGCCGTCAATCTTCCGCTCGTAAACGCTAAGGAGCGGGGTGCAGGCGGGGGGCACATTCGGTTCAACATGGCCAGGGGCGCGATGGCGAGCCATATTTCCCAATTCCCCGTAGGCACTTATAAAAAAGCCCATCGCCATGGACCTGGAGCCCATGTAATCGTTCTATCGGGCGAGGGTTATTCGTTGATGTGGCCGGATGGAGAAGAGCCCAAGCGTTACGAATGGGAGGCGGGAACGCTGATCGTTCCGCCAAATTCGTGGTTCCATCAACATTTTAACAGCGGCGCAACGCCTGCTCGTTATCTTGCTTTCAAGCATTCGTCGATCCGCAACTCGCAGGGCGTACCTATATCATGGATATCAAGACGGCTGGGCGGCAATCAAATCGATTACGCTGATGAGACGAAGGAGGTGCGTGATCTTTTCCATCAACGACTCGCTTCGCGTGGCGTCGAGCCAAAAATGGAATCCGTATACGCTTTGGAACTCGAAACTTTGCCGCCTCCCGCTGTCTAAGACTGTCTCATAGAAAAACACGCAACTGCTCTGGTCGCACGAATGCAACGGAGGATGATGCAATGGCTTTAAGGACGAGCAACGTATTATTCAAGCTGGTGTGCGGCAGTGTAATAGCGGGAGCCGCTTTGATGACGCCTCCCGCTGTGGCTGAGACGTCCGAAGATTTCTATAAAGGCAAGCGCTTGCGTATGGTGATAGGCTATTCCGCTGGTGGCGGTTATGATGCATATGCACGCATATTGGCTCGGTTCATCGGCAAGCATATTCCCGGACAACCATCTGTGGTCGCTCAAAATATGCCGGGCGCCGGAAGCTTGCTGGCGACGAACTGGCTTTACAACGTAGCGCCGCGCGATGGTTCAGTCATCGCTGCAATCAATCGCGGAATTCCATTCGAGCCCCTCGTTGGCGGGCAGGGCATTCAGTTCGATCCACTGCAATTTGGATGGGTTGGAAGCCTTGGAAAGGAAGTCAACGTAACAATCGCATGGCACACGTCTAAAACAAAAAATGCTCAAGATCTGTTCACCCTCGGGCTTGTCGTCGGCGGCACCGGCTCAGGCGCCGATAGCGCAATTTACCCAGCGTTGATGAATAATTTGCTTGGCGCCAAGATCAAGTTGATCGCTGGATATCCCGGCGGCAATGACGTGAACTTGGCGCTGGAGCGCGGGGAGGTAGAAGGTCGGCCGAGTCCATCATGGTCCAGCCTTCGCGTAGCCCGGCCAGATTGGGTGCGCGACAGAAAGATAATTCCTATTTGGCAATTGTCGCTTTCTAAACATCGCGACCTTGCTGATGTTCCCTTGGCGATTGATTTCGCAAAGACGCCGCAGGATCGTCAGATCATGGAGTTTTTCTTCGCACGCCAAGAGATGAGCCGCCCGTTTCTTACTGCGCCGGACGTTGCAGCGGAGCGACTTAACGCCCTGCGCAATGCGTTTATGGCGACGGCGCGGGATCCCGAATTCGTTGAGGCGACAAAAGATCAGGACGTTGAGCTGGACCCAATCAGCGGAGCAGAAATTGACGCATTGTTAAAGCGCGTCTTTGCTACGCCCAGAGAGGTCATTGAACGGGCGACGCAACTCTCTCAATCGCATGTGCCGACCCAGCAGGCGCCGGGCGGCAAGTGAGCGGACAATTGCAGCAGTGCACCTATTCGTAGAACGCGTTCGGGCGCATCCTTGGCGTTTTCGCTCTATTGTTTTCTGGAGCATGTGAGTTGATCTGCTGACCATGCAGACCGAGTCGTATCTCTGGATCGCCGCCGTCTTTAGTGATCGATTCAAAACGCAGAACCACCAACGGCTCATCACCTGAATTTTCAAAACAATAATAGCATCCTGAAGGTAGCATAATTCCCTCGTTGCGTCCAAGCTCCCGGGTTTGCCCGAGCGGATCATAGAAGCGTGCCTGTCCCTGCAAAACGATGAAACTATGGTCTTGGCCATGATGGGCATGCATTGCATTCTCGCCGCCGCCAGCAGCATAGCAACGGATCTTTATCTTCATATTGCCCGTATCGGCCAACATGTAACGATGGCTGCCTTCATCCATTAATTCGATGCGCAAACGAAAAGTCTGCGGTTTTGGCGCTGCTGAAAAATCAACTGCCTCAACGCTATCTTCGGTATCAGGTAAGTAGCTATCCGTGCTCGCTTGGGTCATTGCAGGTCCTTCATAGCGCAGCTAATCTCCGCCGCCAAAGCTCATAGCTTCTTTTGCTGTTGCAACGATATCTGGCGGCAGCTTGTATGCGTCTGCTATAATTTGCGCGACACGATCCCCAGGATTAGCGTCGATTTCCAGACGTTGCTTCTGGGCGATATCGCGAAACTCGGGGTCTTCAATCGCAGCATGAAAGGCGCTCCGTAAAGCTTGCAAACGTGCAGACGGTACGTCTGGCGTAGTTAACAATGGTCGGTTCATCTCGACGGGCGCAAGCACCAGCTTCATCACGCTTCGTACACGATCGTCTCTCGCCAACTCATAGACTGTCGGTACGTCTGGTAATGCGCTGCTTCGTTCTACTGCGAACTGGACTGGAATTTTCACCTTGCCGTCACGAACCCAGCCGGGGCGCGAAATCTCTATAGAAGAAGCGCCGCTTCCACATCGACCGTGCAATTCCCCACGCTCCATAGCGAGATAGATGTCATGTGCGCCGGTATAGCCCGCTACAATTTTTATTTTTGTTCCATAAAGCTTGTTGAGCAAAGCTGGTTGCGTTTCAGTCAGAGATCCGGCTCCGCTAGAGCCAACGATGTATTGCTTCTCCATGAGATCCTGCCACGTTACGATGCCTGACGTATGCCATGCAGCGCAAACGGCGGCGACCCGCGACATGGCTCCGATCCAGTTGATTTTTAAAGGCTCGAACGTTCTGGCGGTACCCAGCAGCGGGGCGAATGCGGCGCCCGATTGCACGAGGCCGATATAAGTGCCATCGCGCGGCGCGATGGAGCTAAAGTGTTGCAACAAGCGTATGCCGCCAGCACCGGGCATGGATTGCACCACGATGCGGGGAGCGCCGGGAATGTATTTTGCTAAATACGGTGCAAATATTTGTGCATAAGTGGAATAGCCTCCGCCTTCTCCGCCGCTGTGAACCAGAAAGATTTGCTTTCCGCGATAGAAATCAGCAACCGGGTCAGCGTAAGCTGGCTGCATGAGCGTCGCGCACGTTACGCTCCACGCAGCCAGAAGGGCTCCACGCGTTGACATATCAACCTCCCGTGTTTCGCTTACGGCGAGCGCTTTTATACTGGCGCTTTTGTGTAATTGTCTGACCCTCAGTGCGTTCTGTCAATGGCGCTCTATCGCAAACGTTCCGCCTTCTTGACGATCTGTATTCGCTGTCTTGTAGGTGCAATCAGTGGCGGTGCATTACACAGACGAAGTCACGTTCTAAACGACGAGTGTCAGATTTTTTCCTTGCTATGGGCGATTTATAGGACGAGGTGAAGGGCGTAGAAATCTGATTGGCAGAAGGCGCCGTATCAGCCAATAAGCGGTAATAGGTGTCTTTATGAGATGAATACGTTGCCATGATTGTACGGATACTTTTAACAGACGCTAAAAAAGGCTTGGTGTCAGGGATTTTTCATCACACCGCTCGCCGTGACCTTATTGAGCCGCGATAGCCGCGCGGACGCGGTTGATGAGCTCAGATGGCTGGGCGTATAGTTCCTTGACTTTGCTCTCCAGCTCCTCTCCAGACATGGGATCTATGGCAAGGTTCAGTTTCTTGGCCTCGGCGTTCAAGTCGTTGTCATTCAACGCCTGCATGAAAGCCCTACGAATGGCACTGACACGCTCACGCGGCACATCCGGGGCCATCATAAATGGACGCGTGAAGGTGAGCTGCGCGTAGATGATCTCCAACGCTTTTCGGTCTTCAGGCGTTTTCGCAAAATTCAGTGCGAGAGGGGATCCCGCACGATCCAGCTCGGGCTGACCTTTAAGGGTCTCTTGCACCAGCGCATGCATTGGGGATTCCTGTGTAAACCAATGTGGCCGTTGCGATATAGTCGCCTGGTATCCAATGCCGCAGAGCCCTTCCACTTCGTTCTTCTCCATCGCCAGCATGACCTCACGCGAACCTGCATAGCCAGTGACGAGTTTCAACTTCGCACCCAAAATGTTCTTGAGCGCCATAGGAAGATCGCGCGTGGTGCCGCCACTTGTACCGATGATAATCTCTTTCTCGAACACATCTTGAAAGCTTTTAACCTGTGCGCTCTTACGGACTACGCAGACAGCGACTTCTGAATTGGCGCTGCCGATGAGGTTAAATAACAGCGGGTCGTAGCGAACCAGAGACGGATCTCCTATAAGCTTGTCGAGCAGTGCGCCAGAAGAAGATGCGGCTATCGTGGAGCCGTCACGAGGAGCGACGGAATAGACATAAGCGGCTGCGGTATTGCCACCGGCGCCGGGCATGTTCGTCGGCGTTACGCCCGGTTTTCCAGGAATATACTTTCCAATAGCTCGACCTACCAGGCGGCCATAGAAATCATAGCCACCGCCCGCCATCGATCCGATTACTATATTGATAGTTCGACCTTTGTAAAAAGCCTCTACTGAAGCTTGATCTTCGGTCTCGTTCGCAAACGAGGGCGCTGCAGTCAAAGTAACAAAAGTTAGCGAACAGAAAAACGTAAGGACAAGTGGGAGCAGAAGGTATCGAAGACGCAAGCTGATGACGAAAAACTCACGCTCAAGCAGCCTGATTTGCGCTCTCCACATATCGGTCGTTCCTCCCGTTTTATATCGCCACGAAAATTGAACGCTAGCCTACAGACGAGAGCATCCGTCAGCTTTTACTTTTTGGCAAGTTTCTTTCCTAGTATGATACCAAAGATTTTTACACGCCAACACGTGAAGCAACTCGACCGCACAATAATCGACAATCGTAATAAGGATAAAAGACGTTCTGGGCCTGATTGGTTCGGAATTTGGTTCTATCATCCACAGAAAGGTCAAAAGAAAATTCTGATCGGGCGACATAAGCGTTGCTACTGAGCCGATTTGGCATCAGTCAGGCAGTCGAAAAAAAGAGAGGCGATAGCAAGATCTTCGATACCGGCGCCTAGGGATTTGTAAAATGTTAGATCCGTCTCACTGCGCGCTACGCCACCAGCTCTAGCGATCTCAGAAAGCGGACGCACAAGCCGCCAATCGAAATCAGTTTTGAGCGCTATAAATTCTGCAGCTTCTTTGCGCGCCTGGTCGACATCGTCTGTCCCAATATGCGCGCATTGCCGTATAAGTTCAGGATCTATTTCCATACGGCTCGACGAATTAGCACCCATGGCGTTGACATGGGCGCCTGGCTTGATGGCACGGGGATCGAAGACGGGTTTCGCAGAGGTCGTCGCCGTCACCACTATGTCGGCGTCGGAGATTGCTGTCTCCGCTGATGTTGCGAGGCTAAGGCGCGCATGTAGTGTTTTTGACATATCTTCGCAGAATGCTTCGCCCTGCTCGCGCCGTCTAGCGAACACGCTGACCTCATCCATCAGCCCAACGGCCTCCAGAGCCAACAATTGCGCCACGGCCTGACGACCCGCGCCAATAAGCCCAACGCGACGCGACCCCGTTCGAGCCATTAGTGAGGCAGCAAGCGCATTGGCTGCACCCGTGCGCAATTGCCCGAGCCAGTCCGCTTCAAAAATCGCTAACAGTCCACGATCAGCGTCATAGAGATGAATGTGATAATTGCCGCCGCCATAGATCTTGACCGCATAGCGGCCAGAGCTCGCGTCGGAGGCGGCTGTCACATTTAGGGATTTGCCAAGAAGACTGGTGCGCGTACGCGGTGTATTTTTCACCATACCGTGCGCCTGCGCTACAAATGCCGCTCGTAAGGCGCTAATAACGCTAATCATTGAAAGGGAAGCGCGCGCTTGAGCTTCATTGACAAAGATGGGCATAGAGGCACCCCTTTTGAACCCGCTGATGGCAGCTCAAAATTTCAGAGCTAAGCATCCATGTGCTATGGTTTCCGATAGATCACCTCCCGCTTACGCTCGATGATCTAAGGATTCAAGAAATATGCGTCATGAGAAGTTAGAAAACCTCATCTCCGCTTACCGGGAAAAACCAAAGTTCAAGTTTCTCTTCCGTTAATAATTACAAAGTATAGCGCAAGTGGAGCGTAGAATGTACACAAAACGAATTCAGCCTTTTATGAATTGCTGATGGATGCGTGGAAGAATGCGCAAGTCTTAAGCGCTACGCCTTATCAGGTGAGTTAGAGGCTCATCAAAATAGTTTCTGGGTCGCCAGCTTCGCCCGTTCAGCAAGGCGCTTGAACTTTGCTTCCACAAGCTGGACCGCCCCCTGAAAAGTGATCCTCCCTGAAGTATGGTTTTGATGCCTGAGGTGACATTGGAAAAATGGCCCGGTTTTAAAGTTAGTTTTCGGGCGAGTCTCCCCCTGTTCCCCGTCAGCACCCGTGTCGCAGATTTGAGGTTGTGATTTAAGGAGAGTTTTGGTCTCGTCGTCATGAAGAAGAAGGAACCAAGATGAGCCCTAGAACATTAAGCGCCAGAGGCCCCCAACAGGTTTCTCCGCTTCGGTCAGATCCGCCGCGAGCACGAGATCGAACACACACTGACCAAGCTCAACGATCTATGGACGAATGGCCAGGTAGAGTGCATGAACCGCACTTTCAAAGAAGCGAGCGTCAATCGAGACCACTGCGACAGCCACGATAAACTCAGGCAACACCTTCAGCTATTCGTAGACGGATACAACCATGCGCGGCCGCCGAAGACCCTGCACGGGCTCACGCCCTACGACTACATTGCAAGCATGTGGACAAAAGAGCCCCACTGGTTCAAATTGGATCCGTTCCGTTTTTCTCCGGCATTAAACACCTAGGCGGCGCATATTCGCGTCATCGCAGATGCGACCTCTCGTTCAAGAGGCGCTGCACGCGCCCTATGAATCGACGATGTTGCGAATTCGATTATGTATTGAATATGCAACGAGCCTTTTTCCTTAGGCGCGCCGCTCAGGGGCTTTGTCGTATGTCGCTTGGCTTTGATTTGGTTCTCTCTTATTGTTTCAAGACAAAGCGGGAGGACGCGCTCACCATGCAGCAATCGCGTGCTATGCGGCGCGACGCCGCCGCGCGGAGCGTTATGCGCATCATCTTTGGGAGAGACTCTTGAGCGACGCCGCCCGCGGCTCCTTCCTAGCGCCGTTTCGGATCCGCAGTTTCAGGTTCCAATGGCCGGCGGATCTGTGCGCCTCCTGGGCGTTCGAAATGGAGACGTTGATTCTCGGCTGGTATGTGCTGGTCGAGACGCAATCGG
>CANJPM010000059.1 GCA_947476075.1 Beijerinckiaceae bacterium | reverse complement strand
GCGCCCACGAAGGGATTAAGCCGCCCGTCAAGCGTGATGCGCATGCTTTTGGGCCGCTTCAGCGCGATGGTCTGCGTGGCCAGAATATGTTCGAGTTCGCTTGTGCCGCATCCAAGCCCCAGCGCGCCAAGGCCGCCGACTGTGCAGGCATGAGAATCCGGCACGGCATGCGTCGCCCCCGGCAGAACGAGGCCAAGTTCTGGCGCCACGACGTGGCTGATGCCTTGCTCGGGATCGTCCAGATCAAACAGACGAATGCCGTTCCTGCGACTACCCTCGCGCATGGCCCGCTGGAATTGAGCCCCGTCGGGATTGGTGGTCTCGTCTCTTCCCGGTTTGGTTGCGACCGTATGGTCCTGAACCGACCAGGTGAGGTCAGCGCGACGCACGCCTCGCCCCGAGTTCTCCAGTTTCTCGAAAGCATGCGGTGCATGCAGATCGTGGAGCACGTGCCGGTCAACGTAAATCATTTCCCGTCCATCAAGCCGCCGCGCGACGAAATGCGCGTTCCACATCTTGTCAAACATGGTTCTGGGCATGGAAACGGGCATATCTTCTCCCCGACGCTGTTCTTTCGCGCAAACGACGCAACGCGTCGCCCGCCGATCCCGGCATCTGTGCGTTAAAAATATTCTGAAGCCTCATGATGTCAACAGATTTGGCGTCATTTAGCGCATGACTTGTTTATTCTTGGGATTTACAGCTAATCTGTCGACAGAGTTTCTCTTGCGAACCTTATCGGGGCCATGCCTTGCTACAAGCTCCTGAAGCGATGAGCGACGTCGACGCCTCCGGCACGCTGGCCGAACAGCTGTTCCACACCCTCACCGAGGCCATTCTGCGGGGAGAGCTGGCGCCGGGGGCAAAGATCAGCGAGCCTGTTCTCGCACAGCGCTATGGCGTCAGCCGCGGGCCGCTTCGGGAGGCGCTGCATCGTTTGCAGGAGCGGCGGCTGATCGTGCGCTCCGCCAATCACGGCGCGCGCGTTGTTGAACCGACGCCGCAGATGCTCGCAAGCATTTTCGCGGTCCGGGAGACGCTGGAAGGGCTGGCGGCCAAAGAGGCCGCGACGCTGATGTCAGACGACGAGCTTGCAGCATTGGCTGATGGCGTAAGGCGCCACGAGCGCGAACTTCAGGACAGCGAGGCGGGTCGTCACAACGCCCTGGGCAAGGCCGATGAGGATTTTCATTTCAGGATCGCACAAGCGAGCCAAAATCCGCTTTTGATCGATCTGCTTTGCAATCAACTTTATCCGCTTCTTCGACTTTATCGCAGCCGGAACGACAACAGCAGCTTGCGTCAGCGTGCGCTCGCCGAACACAAGCGCGTTCTGAGCGCGCTCTGCGACCGGGACCCTGAAATGGCCGAACTCACTATGAAACGCCACATCGCCAGCGCAAAGGTGCGCCGGACCATGGCGCTTCAGACGTGCTCCCTTTCAAAGTCTGAAACCTGACAAAATTCCAATTCCACCATCCGCGTTTGTCCGACTGGAGTCGCAATGATCCTTATCTCCACAGCCACGTCGCCGTTTGGACGTAAAGTCAAAATAGCGGCCATCATTCATGGCCTGAGCGATCGCATCCGTGTGGAGAAGGGCGATCCGTGGACGGAAGGCGACATTCTGCGGCGCACCAATCCGTTGGGCAAAATGCCGGCGCTGATCACGCCTGAGGGATTCACAATTTATGATTCCAGCGTCATTCTGGAATATTTCGACACGCTGCTGGATTGCGCGCGCCTCTTTCCAGCTGAGCGACGACTGGAGACGCTTGTTTTTCATTCGCTTGGAAATGGCCTCATCGAAGCTGGCATCCTCATCGCCTATGAGCGGCTGCGCCGTCCGGCCGAATTCTGTTACGAACCCTGGATCGATCATCAACGCGGCAAGCTGCAACGGGCGCTTGCCAGCCTTGCCGGGCGTGCGCCCGACCCGCACATTGCAGACGCCGGCTCCATCACGCTTGCCTGCGCTCTGGGATATTTTGACTGGCGTAAACAGATTGAATGGCGCGAGGAATTCCCGGCCCTGATCGGCTGGCTCGATGCTTTCCGTGAAGCGTTCCCGGCTTTCGATGCGACCAAAGCCGAGCATTGAGATATCAGGTCAATCTAAACAGGAAGCTGTGTAAATGAGTTCAGTTCAACCAGGGAGTCTTGATGCATTAGCCAGCAGGGCGAAGATCGGGATCATCGTGCCGGCCACAAACAGCGTGGTGCAACCAGAGATGGATGCGATGAGACCCAGGGGCGTAACCAACCACGTAAGTAGAATGTTGTTGCCAAAGCGCCCCTATGACGACATGAAATTATATCGACAGGCGCTTGAAAATGAAAAAGGGAATCTCGAAGAAGCCCTCAATCAATTATCGCCATGCGAGCCTCACGTTATTGCTCACGGACATTCAATTCACTCGTTCAGGGGAAACCTTGATTTTGCGCAAACGGAGGCAAAGCGACTTGAAGATTTGATCGGCATTCCGTTTATCACTCCATCACTGGCTATATTGGCGGGCTTAAAGGCTGTCGGGAATCCAAAGCGTATTGCTGTCCTGACGCCATATTGGCCCCCGGCGGATTCCCTGATCCAGGAGTTTTTTGTTTCTTGTGGATATAACGTAGTTGCAATGCATGGCTTGAAAGCTAAAGGCCCCACTGCGGTTGCGCAATTTTCCAGTTTAGAAATTATGCAGGGTTTTCGAACCCTTCAAACTCCAGACGTCGAAGCTTTTATTCATGTTGGCACGAACCTGGCGGTCAGTTTTATGACGCCTCAAATTGAAGCTGAATTTGGTAAGCCTCTCATCGGCGTCAATACAGCGACTTACTGGTGGGCGCTGCGCCGCATTGGCGTTAAAGATTCTCTTCCAGGCTTTGGAATTCTGACTGAGCAATAACAGGCTCCGGCCTCGCCAGGCTTTGTTGTCAGCCTGTTCGTCGTTGTCGCAAAGGCACGTCCGCCTCTTCCAACGACGCCCTACCTTTCCCCGGCGCCCTGCTTGACGTTCGCCGCCCGCTATGGCTCCTTGGGTGAATAAAAACGGGGAGGATCTATTGGAAAACTCGCAGCCTTCGGCGCTTGGGGCGCACGCCTCGCCGCAAGCCGTTCGCACGCGCCCTCTCAACGCCGTCATCGGCGCCGAGATTCTTGGCGTCGATCTGCGCGACGATTTTTCACGCGAGACCTTCGAGGTTATACGGGACGCATGGCGCGAGAACTGCATTATTCTCGTGCGCGGGCAGACGCTCGATGAGCTGGCGCAGGTTAAATTCGCGCAGCGTTTCGGAGAGCTTGGCAAGGTGCTGCACACGCACGAGGGTCGCGCCAGCCTGCCAGGCGTGATGTATATCTCCAACATCCGCGAGAACGGCAAGCTTATCGGCGCGCTGCCCGATGGGGAAATGTATTTCCATTCCGACCAGTGCTACATCGAAAACCCAAGCGTCGGCACGATGCTGTATGCAATGGAAGTTCCCTCGAAAGGCGGCGACACGATCTTCGCCAACATGTTCGCTGCTTATGACGCGCTGCCCGACGAGTTGAAACAGAAGATCGAAGGGCGCGCCGCGCTTAACGTCTACGATTATCAAAACGCCGCAACGGTGCGCGGTTCTGAGCCCAGGGAGGGCATTCCCTCTTTCGCCCATTCCATGGTCAAGACGCATCCTTTTACGGGCCGCAAATCGCTCTATTTCAACAGGCTGATGACGCACCATATCGTCGGCATGGAAGCCGCCGAGAGCGAGGCTTTGCTCGAGCGCCTGTTCGACCATCAGGAGCAGGACCGCTTCATCTACCGACATGTATGGAAGCCAGGCGACCTTATCATGTGGGACAATCGCAGCGCGCTGCACGCTCGCTCGGATTTCGATGCGTCGGAGCGCCGTCTCATGCGCCGCACAGTCGTCGTAAAAGAGCATTGAAGCGAAAAATTCAAGCTGCGCAGCATTGACTTCCAGACCGGTTCGGTCAGATTCAAGTTTAAAGAAAAGGGCCGCAAGACGGCCGCGAGGGGAGGACGTTATGATTAAGGCAATCGCCAATCTGAGCGCTGCAATTGCTGGCGCCGCGCTCATGAGCGTAAGCGCGCTGGCGCAGTTCAACGACAACAAGCCGATCAGCTATTCGGTCGACGGCGCCACTGCGACTGGCTATTTCAAGGTTGTGACCGAGGCCATCAACGGCATCGTGCGCGAAGCCTATCCTGGCACGGACGCCACCTATAAGCCCGGCTCGCCGGCGGGCGGTATTTTGAACCTCAGCACCGGCCGTTCCGACTTCGCCTTCAACGCGTCGCCGGTGGAGATTCAGTACGCCAACGAAGGCACGGCGCCTTTCAAGGAACCTTACAAGGGCAAGTTTCATTTCGTCATGATGCTGCACGAAGGATTGATCGTGCATAATCTGATGACGAAGGATTGGGCTGATCGTCATGGCGTCGCGTCGTTCGACGATATTTCGTCGAAGAAGCCTCCCATGGGCATTACCGTGAATCTGGCCGCCAATCTGCAATCCACTGTCACGATGTACCAGCTGTTCTTCCGCGCTTTCGGCATCAATGAGGCGCAGGCGACCGACGGCGGCAAGAGCATGATCCGCGGCAATTCTGCGACCGGCTTCGATGCGCTGCGTGACGGCAAGGTCGACGTGTTCGTCAATGGCGGTTTCATACCGTCAGCGGAGGTGACGGAGGTTGCGCGCGGGCGTCCGCTGCAATGGATCTCGGCTGATCGTGCAAAGCTGGCCAAGGAAGCGGAGAAGTGGGGGCTCACGGTCGCTACGATCCCGAAGGGCGCGTATCCGTTCATCACCAAGGACGAGTCTACGCTGGCGATCTGGAATGCGATCGTCGTTGGCGATCATGTTTCCGAGGAGACGGTCTACAAGTTCACCAAGGCGGTAATGGAGAACGAGGCGCGGATGCGCAGCATTCATCCGACGCTGGCCCAATTCTCCCGCACGGAAGCGGTCAAGAACATCACGGGCCTGTCGGTGCACAAGGGCGCCGAGCGGTATTATCGCGAAGCTGGCTTGCGCAAGTAAGTCTTGCATAAGCATATTTTGGCGAATTAAGGACTGACGAATGTTACACGAAGACACGCCGACCGCACGCTTGCGGGCTCGAGGAGCGTTGACCTTCGCTATTGAGCTGATTGGCGAAACGCAACGCGTGAAGCCGAAGGGGTTCGTGAGCGGGCTGGTTGCGGCGCTGTCTGTGGTGGCGACGTTCGTCATTTCTTATTACGCGCTGTTTGCGCACGCAACGCAGCATTATCAGGTCTCAATTTTTCTGGCTCTTCTGCTGCCCATTTGTTTTCTCACCACAACGTTGCACGCACGTATCGACGCCGTAACGCCGATTGACTGGTTTCTGGGGTTGGCGGGGAGCGCTGCGGCGATCTGGTTCGCTCTCAGCGAGGGGCGAATCTCCAATTGGATGGCGGGTTTCTCGGAACTTGAAAGCGGTGACTTGATCGCCGGAACGACACTTGTTCTGTTGACGATCGAAATATGCAGGCGCACGGTCGGCATTGGGCTCACAGGAATATTGTTTCTGCTGCTCGCCTATGTCGCATGGGGACATTTGCTGACGGGCAGCTTCCGTCATCCGGTGCTGTCGTATCCCTATTTCCTCGAAATGCAGGTCATCACAACGGACGGTATTTTTGGATCGCCCCTTTATGTGGCGGCGAGCTACGCGTTCCTGTTCGTGCTCTTTGGCAATTTCTATGTGCTGAGCGGCGGCGGACAATTGTTCTTCGATCTGGGAGCGGCGTTGACCGGGCGCATGGTCGGCGGCCCGGCGAAAGCCTGCGTCGTCTCCAGCGGCCTTTACGGATCGATCTCCGGCAGCCCCGTAGCCGACGTCGCCACGACTGGCCCTGTAAGCATTCCGATCATGAAAAAAATCGGCATTTCGCCCGAGCGCGCGGGCGCTATCGAGGCCGCGGCTTCCACCGGCGGCTCCATGCTCCCGCCCGTCATGGGCGCGGTCGCCTTTATCATGGCTGACTTTACCGGCATTCCCTATTTGCAGATCTGCGTTTATGCGACGCTTCCGGCGCTGGGATATTATTTCGGCGTGTTCCTGCTGGTTCATTTCGAGGCGATGCGGCTGAATCTGCCGCGCCTTGAGGAAAGCCAGATCGTTGGACTCAAGATCGCGCTCCAGCGCAATTGGTCGAGCCTGCTGCCGCTTGTCGTGATGATGTGGCTTCTCACGAGTGGTTATTCGGCCGCTTATGTCGCCGCGGGTTCGGCGTTGTCTGTAGTCGCCGCAAGTTGGTTCTCGACGCCCGACAATCGCATAGGTCCGCGCAAATTCGTTGAGGGCTGCGTGGAGACCTGCACATCCTCCGTCCCGCTCGCCGCCGCAGTCGCCGCCGCAGGCATGGTCATTGGCTGCATCGAACTCACAGGCCTTTCGGGCAAGTTCACGCTGCTGCTGTTCCAGCTCTCGGGTGGCTATATGATTCCCTCACTCATGCTTTCGGGGGTCATTCTGATCTTGCTGGGCATGGGCATGCCGACGACCGGCGTATATATCATGGGCGTGGCCCTGCTTGCGCCTGTGCTCACAGGCAAGTTCGGACTGCCGACCATGCCGGTTCATATGTTCCTGCTGTTCTACGCATGTTTATCGGCGATCACGCCGCCTGTCGCCGTGGCCAATTTCGCCGCCGCCTCGATCGCGGGCGCAAATCCGTTTCGGCTCGGGCCTTATGCGGTGAAACTGGCCGTCGGCGGCTTCGTGCTTCCCTTCTTCTTCCTGTTTAACCGCGGCATCCTCCAGGAGGGAGGACTTGACGCAATCGTGTGGGACACGATTGCTGGTCTCACATTGGTCTTCTGCGCCAGCGTGTTCCTGCATGGGCATGTGCGGCGCATGGGCATTCCGTGGCTGGTGCGGTTTGCTTTCGCCGGCTTCGCCATCGCAATCATCGTGCCCGACAAGTGGGTGCAGGCGGGCTGCGTTTTGGCAAGCCTTGCGCTCTTCACTGTTCTGCACCGGATGGCGTGCGCACGGGAAACAAAGCCCGCTCCCGCCGCGGCCTGAGGGTCTCGCTAAACAATTTGATGAACCGTTTGGGGATCTCAGCTTCGCCAGCCTTGTTTCGCGCTTGTCGCGAACGGGAAGCAGGGCTCGCCAGCTGATGGCGTATCGTTTTTGCAAGTTCCAAAGCAATGGGGCGGAAGGATTTCTCCTTCCGCCCCATTTTTTGTTCTTTCAACTTTGCGCAATCAGCGCCCGGTTCACGACCACGTCAGATCGTGCTTCAGGATCGGCGTTGAGCGAACGCGCTTGCCGGTTGCTGCGAAGATCGCGTTGGCGACGGCGGGCGGGGTCGGCGGTCCGGCGGTTTCGCCAAAGCCGCCCCACCAATTGTCCTCCGACATAGCGAAATGGCTTTCCACCTTGGGCATGTCGGGGAGCCGGAGCATTTTATAATTATTGAAGTTCACGTTGTTTACGCGGCCCTCGCGGATGTCGAGTCCGCCGTGCAGGACGTGGCTCAACTCCCACGCGACGCAGCCTCTCACCTGTTCGTGGGCCGCGCGCGGGTTGATGACGTAACCCGTGTTCGACACCACGACGATTTTCTCGATCGCCAGCGAGCCTCTGCGCGTCACTTCAACCGTGGCGCAAACGCCCACTGTGGAGCCGTGCGATTCAACGACGGCGACGCCCATCCCCTGGCCCTTGGGCAGTTTGGTGGTGAAGCCGGCCACTTCCTTCATCTTCAGCAATACGCGCTGCCAGCGCTCATTGCCTTCGGTCATCTTGATGCGCCATTCCAGCGGATCCCAGCCGCCGGCGAGCGCCATCTCATCGATGAATTGCTCCATCAGGAAGCCGTTGCTGTTGCTGCCCGGCGCGCGATTTGGCCCGACGGGGATGTGGCTCGCCGCCACATGGCGTTCGTAGCGGTAATTGGGGATCGCATAGGGAATGTTCGCGATCCCGCGGTCGGCGTAGGCGGGCACGCCCGGCTCGGCGACTGCGCGGCTTAGCATTGCTTTGGGCAGGCCCTTGTCGTCGAGGCTTGCTTCAAAATGCGCCCACACAGGCGGGCGCGTGCGGGCCTGCGCAGCGTCTTCCTCGCGGGTCCAGAGCAGCTTTACGGGCTTGCCGACCTGCTTTGACAATTCCACCGCCTGACGCGGCAGATCGACGGCATTGCCAAGACCAAAGGCGCCGCCCTGATAGGTGGCGTGGACATAGACGTCTTTGGTGTCGCGTCCCGCCTGATTGGCCGCCAGACGCAGCAGCGCCGCCACGTCCTGCGTAAAGCTCCATACGTCCACGCGTTCTTTGGTCACGTGGGCGACGGCTGCGGGCGGGCACATGGGCGCATGGGAATCGTAGGGCCGCATGAACTCGCTCTTGAGCGCCTTGGCGTCAGCGCTCAGGATCGGGCGCGGATCGCCGCGCACTTCCTCGACGTGCTTGCCCTCGTTGCCCATCAGCGCCACGGCCTGTTTGTCCATGGCAGCAAAGCTCATCGAGCCGTTGGCGCCGACGTCCCATTCGATCTTTACAAGATCGAGCGCGGTCTTGGCGCGATAGAACGAATCCGCCACCACCGCGATTGCGCTGCGCATATCGGTGTTGGCGAGCTTGTCCTTCGTTTGCTTGAGTTCGATCACGGCGAGGACGCCGGGACGCTCTTTCGCGGCAGCGGCGTCGAAGCTCTTCACCTTGCCGCCGGGAACGGGGCAGGCTTTGACGGCGGCGTAGACCATGCCGGGCACGCGCACGTCGATTGGATAGATCGCGCTGCCGTCGACTTTCACCGCGACGTCCATGCGCGCAACGTCTTTGCCCAACAGCCACCAATCCTTGCGGGCCTTGATCTTGGGCTCCTCTGCGAGTTTGACGTTCGCGGCTGCGGCTGCGAACTCGCCATAGCTTGCCTTGTTGGCGCCGGCCGAGAGCATGCCTTGCTCCGCCTTCACCTGCTCGCGCGGCACGCCCCATTTGAGCGCAGCCGCTTCGCGCAGGCGCTCGCGGGCGGAGGCGCCGGCCTGCATGATGTGCGGATGACGATTGCGGACCAGATTGGAGCTGCCCGTGGACATGTCCTTGTATTCCTGGCCGCCATTCACATGCCGGTGAGCGTCGGCGAGCATGGCGCGCACGTCTTTCCACGGCACGTTGAGCTCTTCCGCGACCAGCTGGGCGACGGAGGTCATGCCGCCCTGCCCCATTTCGGTATGCGGGGTGCGTACGGTTACGACGCCCTTGGCGTCGATGGTGAGCCATGCGTTGATTTCAACGCCGTCCACCGGCGCCTTTGAGGCGTCTGCGAGCGACAGATTGGCGGCTTGCGCAGCCGGCACATGGAAACCAAGCATCAGGCCGCCGCCGGCTGCGAGCGCGGTGGTGACGAAGGTGCGGCGCGAGAGATCGAGCTTTGTCATGTTCGCCTCCTCAAGCGCTGGATTTCGCGGCGGCGTGGATCGCCTCGCGGATTTGAATGTAGGTGCCGCAGCGGCAGATGTTGCCAGCCATGGCTTCGTCGATCTGGCGATCGCTCGGCTTGGGATTTTTCTCAAGCAGCGCGGCAGCCGACATGATCTGGCCGGACTGGCAATAGCCGCATTGCGGCACTGTGTGTTCGATCCACGCCTTCTGGATCGGGTGGCTGCGATCTTTCGAGAGCCCCTCGATCGTCAGGATTTTCTTGCCGGCGGCGGCGGCCACGTTGAGATTGCAAGATTTGGTGGGCTGGCCGTCCAGATGGATCATGCAGGCGCCGCATTCAGCGATGCCGCAGCCATATTTTGTGCCGGTGAGGCCGATTGCGTCGCGCAGAACCCAGAGCAACGGGGTTTCCGGTTCGACGTCGACATCATGGGTCGCGCCGTTGACGTTTAGCGTCAATTTCATTGTGTCCTCCCTGGCGCCGCCGCGGTTCCGCGCGCAGCTCATATGCAAAGTTTACCCGATACTGGATTTTAGCCAAGCCCCAAGTGTCGTTCCCAAGTGTCGCTCCCAGGATTAGTTCCCTCACGCCAGTTTGAGGCGCGTCTGGTTCATGAAGGTCAGGTCCTGCGTGTCGTACCAGGCGAAATCGAGCATGGCGTCATGCGTGGCCCGACAATGGAACTCAAAGAACGGATTGGCGGCGACGGAGGGATAGAGGCGGGCGCGAAACAGGGGCGTGCCGCCATAGGCGCAAGTAAAGCTTGAGATGATGCGCTGGCGGATCCAGTCGTCAAGCTCGTTGAGACGCAGACCCGTCTCCATTGGATGGGAGATGAGCGCCCTTATGGTCACAATCTCGCCTGGCCGCGCCTGCGCCGGGGCGCTTACCCGAGACGCCGGGCTGAAATTCGTCACGTCCTGAATTGTGCCCGTTCCATCGTCGGCGCATGCGCCGGTTGCGATCTCCACATCCACGTCGTCGCGCAGCAGCGATCCGTCGCTCATTTGCACGACGAGCGTAATTCGTTGCGAACGTTCGAGGCGGATGCGCGTGCTGAAAGCGGCCCGCCCGCATTCCGGCGTGAACCAGACGGAGACCACCTGCGGATTGGGATTGGAATGGGCGACCACATGGGCTACGCGCGGATAATCCTGCGCGTTCATGGCGCTCTCAATCTGCACGAAAATTGGAACCGAGGCGCCGCTGTCCACGTTTTCGGGCGTCGTCAGCCGGGCGCCCGTACGCAGATAGGGGCCGGGGCCCAGGAAAGAGGCGATCGCGTCCTCTGCGTCGCGCCACAGCGGATCATAGCCTCGTCCGCGCACGTCCACGCTCTGGGCCAGCCCGGCGCCGGGCAGAGCCAGGCCAAGCGCGGCCGCTCCCGCGCGCAGCAGGCTGCGGCGGCTTGGCCCTGTGCCGACGCCGGAGGCGTCGCATGCGTTTATCTGCGCTGGATCTCGCGTCGCACGACCTCCTCAACATTGGTCCACGGCTCGCGTCCTGTGAAGCGCGCGCGCATGAATGTCACCACCGCGACGAGGTCGGACTCGGTGATCTGGTTCCGGAAAGCTGGCATCGAGCGGTCGAGCGCGCCCTGAGGCGGCTTGATCCCCTCCAATGTCGCCCGCACCACATTGGTGGGATCGGGCAGGTTCAGCGCGCTATTGAGCACCAGCGGTGCGGGTTTGCCGCCGCTCTTGTGACATTCAGCGCAACGGGTCTGGAACATGCGCTGGCCGGGGTCGATCGCCGCGTCGGGCGGGGCGTTGTCGCGGGTGGGGTTCCAGTCGGTCTTTTCAACGCGCGCCATCGCCAGCTTCTCGGCCTCGGCTAGCGCCTGCGGCGATTTTGGCGGGCCGGCGAGCGAGACGACGTAAGCGGCGAGCGCAAACATATCGTCTTCCTTCTGCTCGCGCAGGGCAGTGGAGACCGGCCCCATGGAGCCTGCGGCCAGTCCGTGATGCTTGTCCCAGCCGTCCATCAGATAATTCACGAGCGCGTTCTTCGTCCACGGGATCGGCGCGGGCGAAGACGCGTCGAGCGCCGGCGCGTACCAGCCGTTCACAAAAGCGCCCGCATAGGCGCGTTTGCCGTCAATGGCGCCAAGCACATTGCGCGGCGAATGGCAGGCGCCGCAATGGCCCAGCCCTTCGGCGAGATAGGCGCCGCGCGCCCATTCAGCATCCTGTCCGGGGCCGGGCTTGGGCAGTTCCGGGTTCAAGAAGAGCGCGTTCCAAACCGCCAGACCCTGGCGGATGTTGAAGGGAAAGGACATGGCGTTGGCGGGAGTCTTGTCCGGCTGCGGCGTGACGCCCTGCATGAGATACGCGTAGAGCGCCTCGATGTCCTCGTCGTTTACCCGGCTGAAATGGTCGTAGGGGAAGGCGGGGTAAAGATAGTCGCCGGTGCGGCTCACGCCTTCGCGCATCGCGCGCGTGAAGGCCGCCAGCGAATATTGGCCGATGCCGTTTTCCTTGTGCGGCGTGATGTTGCTCGCATAGAGCGAGCCGAATGGCGTGTCGATGGCGCGCCCGCCGCTCAAGGGCTTGCCGCCCTGCCGGGTGTGACAGGTGGCGCAGCTGCCCAGCGCGGCCAGCGCCTCGCCCTGCGCGAGGACCTTGCGATTGTAGTCTTTGACGTCGCCCACCGGCGAGATCGCAGGCTTGTTCGTGACGAAGATAAAGCCGACCAATCCCGTCAACACGGCGACGACGACCAAAGCAAACGCACGCCTCATCAGGCTTAACCTCCCTTGTTGTTTCCTGGCCGCCGCCATCGAGCGACGTCGTTGAGTCTGCACCCGTGAACCGCAGTCAAAGCCGCCTGATCAAATCCGCCCGCTCAAATCCGCTTGGCGGCAATGTCCGCGCCTTCGCGCAAGGCGCGCAGTTTCTTCCATGTTACGGCGGGGTCGATCTTGCCGTATCCAGCGAATGTGCCAAAGCCGCAATCGGTCCCGGCGATCACGCGCTCGGGCCCGACGATGGCGGCGTAACGCTCTATCCGTTGCGCGATCAATTCGGGGTGCTCAACGTAATTGCTGCAAGTGTCGATAACGCCTGGAACCAGAACCCTGTCGTCTGGCAACCTGGCGTCCCGCCAGACGATCCATTCGTGTTCATGACGCGGGTTGGCGGCTTCGAACAAAAGGCGCGTGGCGCGCGACTTCAGGATGATGCCCATTACCTTTTCAAGCGCGATGTCGTGATCGTGCGGACCTTCGTAATTGCCCCAGCAGATATGCATCCGCAGCCGGTCAGCCGGGATGTTGGCCGTGGCGGCGTTGAGAGCCTCGATGTTTTGCGCCGCCCGCTTAAGAAAATCGGCTTCGCTCAAATCCTGAAAGCCCGTATGCGCCGCCATGGCGATGTCCGGCGAGTCGAGTTGCAGGTCAAATCCCGCCGCCACGATGGCCTCGTATTCAGGACGCATGGCGTCCACCAGATCAGCGAGATAAGCCTCGTGCGTGGGATAAAAACGATTAGGCTGGAAGGCGGTTATGAGGCCGGGCGAAGCTGCGTTCATGAACCCCCGGACTGCGCTCCCTTCTTTTTTCAAAGCTGCGCTGAAGCGGCGAATGTCCGCCGCCGCCGGCCCTGAATCGACAAGTTGAACCGGGCCTGTGCAGGCTGCGCGGACAAAGGTCTGGCTGCCCATGATAGCTGCCAGTTTCGCGCGCAGGTCGGGAAGATCTGCAAGATCCCTGGCGGGCGTTCGGTCCACATGGCCGCCAAAGCCTGACAGGCGGGCGGTTACATAGGTTGAATAGCCGACCTTGCCGAGTTCGCCGTCGCTGACGATGGAGACGCCTGCCTCGACCTGGGCGCGGATAATGGCCTCGATTTCGGCTGATGCGAGCGCGTCGAAAGCCGCCTCGTCGACGTCCTGCCGGTGATCGCGTTTGAGCAGCATTTCCGCCAGCCCGGCGGAACGCGGCAAGCTGCCGACATGGGTGGTCTGGATAAACGTCATGGCAACGCGACCTTCAAATCAAGGAAGCCGATTCGCTCGGCAAAGCGCCAGCCGTCCGCTGTGCGCACAATCTTGTCCCTGAATCCGCCGATCAAGGCCGGCGATGCCGCATCCATGGCGCCGGCCGGAGCTGCAAAAAGCAACAATGTGCTTCGTGCTGAGGCCTCATCGGCGCTGGTGAGGTCAACGAGAACGTTGGTGATCAAATGACATGATTTGCGCGGCGGGCGACTTTCAAGCGATGCGCGGATCGCCTCCCGCCCTATGATAGCGTCTCCTCCTGCCGGACGGACGAACCTGCCGTCATCCGTAAAGGCGTCGGCCACGGCCGCCCAGTCTCCAGCATCGTTGAACAATGCAAACTGCGTGATGAGTCGGCCGATTTCATGTTCAGCAAGCAGGCGTTCGAGCGGGGTCATGCGAGATCATCTCGGTTCGTCACGCTGAATGCGCGTGGAGGGGTGGATGCGCTCTTTCATGGAGGCACCGTCAAGGCGGCACTATAGCCATACGGCCATGGCGCACAAGCGCACGCCTTTGGGCGGCAAAGCGGATTCTGCAAGCGTGTCAAGGCTTGGCGTCGGAATGGGGCAGGCGGATCGACACCCGCAACCCGCCTTCGCCCCGGTTCCGGAAGTCCAGGCTCGCTCTATGCACATCGGCGATCATCTTGGCGATGGACAGGCCAAGGCCGGAGCCGCCGATGGTGCTGTTGCGGGACATGTCGAGCCGTTCAAAAGGTTTCATAAGTCGATCGACGGCGCCCGCAGGAAAGCCGGGCCCATCGTCGTCAATCTGGATCGCCAGGGCATCAGGGAGCGCCTCGACGCTAACCCGCGCGCGCAAGCCATATTTGACTGCGTTCTCTATCAAATTACGTAATAGACGCATGAAAAGATGGGGCCGCAATACCGCCTGACTGCGCGCAGAGGAGAGCAGCTTCACGTCGACGCCAAAATCTTCGAATTCCTCTACGATGGTCATGATCAGGGCTGTGACGTCGGTGAGAACCGGCGTCTCCTTGTCGACGCCGATTCTCGACAGTTCAAGAATGCCGTCGAGTATGCGCGCCAGATGTTCGATGGATTCGATCATGCGATCGCGTTCGCGCGATTGTTCTAGATTTTCAGCACGGATTCGCAGCGAGGTCAGGGGTGTGCGCAGATCGTGCCCGATAGCGCCAAGCATGGCGTCCTTGTCCATCAGCACCCGGGTGATCCGCGCGTTCATTTCATTAAACGCCTCGGCCACCGCAGTAACTTCCTGGGGGCCATCGGTAGGCACGTGAGATACGCGCTCTCCAGAACCCATTTGCTCAGCCGCCGCAGCGAGTCGGGACAGGGGCGTCACCAGCCAGCGGGTCAGCAGCAACAGGCTGCTCAGGACGATCACGTATAAAGTGAGCGTGCCAAGGATCAGCCGCATGTTGATCGAGCGGTCCTCTGGCGGGCTGATCACCCGGCAACGCAACCACTCGCCGCGCGGCTGCTGCCGAACCGCAATGAAAGTCTCCATTGGCTCTGCATTGGGTGCAATATTTGGCGCCGCGCGGAGTGGCGGCGGCTGCTCTCGCATGCCCTGCTGCGGTTGCTCGCGCATGCGTTGCGGCGGTTGCTCTCGCATGCCCGGCTGCTGCGGTCCCGGCTGGAATCGTTCAGCTCCCGGCGGTGGAGGGCGCTGGTTGCGTCGGGTATCTTGCGCTATCATCCGATGCCGAACAGGTCGGTCGCCAGCCTCAATCGAGGCTATAGAGACGCCTCGTCGCAACATGTCCCCGACGATCCTTTCTTCGAGGGGATAATTGCGCGTGAGGTCTTGAACGCCGCGCAGGCTTGGCGAGACCCATTCCAGGCTCATCAGCGGATTGTTCGACATCCGACCCGCCCACGCTGCGGCCTGCTCCGATGATGCGCTGAACAATTCTGCTATAGCCTCGCCACAAAATGATTCAGCAAGGCTGCGGCTGCGGGCGAGCTGGCCCAATTGCTGCTCATTGAGCAGCAGGTACACATTCATTACTTGCGCCGCCGTCAGCGACAGCGCGATCACCAACGCCATCTGGGCGAGCAGACGGCGGGGCCAAAGATAGCGCCGCCAGAACGAAGACTGGTTGGGGGAAGCCGCCATCAAGGCTTCTGCCGCACGTCGGCCGTCAGGACATAGCCGCCGCTTCTCACGGTTTTAATCAAAGCCGGATTGGCGGGGTCTTCCTCGATCTTCCGTCGCAGTCTTACGACGCGATTATCTATGCTGCGATCAAAGGAATCAGCCTCGCGCGCATCGGCCAAATCCAGCAATTGGCTACGTGAGAGCACTTGCCGGGGGCGCATCACAAAGGCCATGAGCAGACGAAACTCCGCCTCTCCAAGCGGCACGTTGACGCCATCGCTGCTCATCAGACTGCGCTCATTGGCGTTGATCAGCCATTTATCGAAAGCGAAGACGCGACGTCCCTGCGGTTGCTCCGGGCTAACGCGCGCCCCGGTCCGGCGCAGAACGGCATGAATGCGGGCAAGCAGCTCACGTGGCGCAAAGGGCTTTCCGATGTAATCGTCAGCGCCCATTTCCAGTCCGATGATCCGGTCGATCTCATCGGTTCGCGCTGTAAGCAGGATGATTGGAACATCGGAGCGGGAGCGCAGATCCCGACAAAGCGACAAGCCATCCTCTCCGGGCATCATGATGTCCAGAATGATCAAATCGATCTCGTTCAGTCCGATCTGCGTGCGCGCCTCGGCAGCGGTCTCCGCCATGGCGACAAGGAGATCGTTGCGCGTCAGATATTCGGACAGAGGCTCACGGATGCCAGCCTCGTCGTCGACGATCAAAATTCTAGATTTCTTTGACATTTTACTATTCTAGCCCAGCTACGCGGAGCAAATCCACCATGCCGAAGCGAGATCCGACGCCATAGGTTGGTCGCCAGTCGGCCGGGGCGTGCAGGACGCTTG
>CANJPM010000058.1 GCA_947476075.1 Beijerinckiaceae bacterium | reverse complement strand
GATTCAATCCACCGGCGGCCCCGACAGGAGCATTTGCGCGCCGGCGACCTCCTCCGGGCGCAGATTCGCGTGCTCGGCCAAAGCCAGCAGCGTCGGCTCATCGGAGCAGATGTAGTCGAGCACCCCGGCGGCAAAGCCCGGCTCGCTGGCCGCCCGGCGCAAATCGCCAAGGTCCAGACCGCTTACGGCCACAAACCGCTCCAGCCGCTCGGGATCGGCTGCGAGCCAGCCAAGAGCGGAAATTGCCAGCATTTCAGCCTGTTCTATGCGATGCTGCATATTGGGGCCGGATTTTCCGCCACCCCGTCCCTGTTGATCGATTCTCATTTCATAAATGTTCATCGGCTAGAAGGTTGATGGAGTTTTCTTTTACGGCGCAGACCAGCCCTGCTCCGCCGAACGTCAGGATCGCGATGACCAAAACAATTCTCATCGTAGAAGACAACGAGCTCAACATGAAGCTCTTCAATGATCTTTTGGAGGCCCACGGCTACGGGGTCATTCAGACCCGTAGCGGCGTGGAGGCGGTGGAGCTTGCCCGCAAACATCGCCCCGACCTGATTCTCATGGACATCCAGTTACCGGAAGTCTCGGGCCTTCAGGTCACGCAATGGATCAAGGCCGACGAGGAATTGCGCTCGATTCCAGTGGTCGCCGTCACCGCTTTTGCGATGAAGGGCGACGAGGAAAAAATCCGTCAGGGCGGCTGCGAAGCCTATTTGTCAAAGCCTATCTCGGTGGCCAAATTTCTCGAAACCGTGCGCAATTACGCCGGTCCTGTCTGAACTTTCGCTGCTGCCTGATTTTTTGCGTTTGTTTTTGCAAAGGTCATTTCGATGACGGCCCGCGTTCTTATTGTCGACGACCTCCTCCCCAACATCAAACTTCTGGAAGCGCGCCTCAGCGCCGAATATTACGAGGTCCAAAGCGCCACCAGCGGCCTTCAGGCTCTGGCCATTTGCGCGCAAGGCCAGATCGACGTCGTGCTGCTCGACGTGATGATGCCCGGCATGGACGGCTTCGAAGTCTGCCGACGCATCAAGGCCGATCCCGCGATGGCCCATCTGCCAGTCGTGATGGTGACGTCGCTCGATCAGCACGCCGACCGCCTGCGCGGACTTGAGGCCGGCGCAGACGATTTTCTGGGCAAGCCGATTGACGAGATCGCAGTAATCGCGCGCGTAAAATCGCTGGCGCGGATGAAAGTTTCGATGGACGAGCTGCGCAATCGGCAATCGCTAACCGCCCAGCTTGGAGCCTCCGCCAATCTGACCGCCGCCATAGCCGACAGCGGCGAGCAGGGCCGCATCTTGCTGGTGGACGACCGAATGACGTCAATCGACCGCGTAACGTCGGCGCTGCGCGGCCGCCATGAGCTGGACGTCGAGCGCATTCCAGCCCAGGCCGTCTTCCGCGCCGCCGGGCGGCAATATGATCTCATCATCGTCAGCCTGAACCTGCAGGATTTTGACGGCTGCGCGTGTGCAGCCAATTACGCTCGCTGGAGCGAACCCGCCACGCGCCAATTCTGATGCTGGCCGAGGCAGACGACCGCCGCAAAGTGCTGCATGGGCTGGAGCTGGGCGCCAACGATTACATCTCGCGCCCGATCGAGCGCAACGAGTTGATCGCGCGGGTGCGAACGCAAGTGCGTCGCCGCCGCTATTCGGAGGCGCTTCGCAACGATATGCAGGCGTCAATTGAGATGGCTCTTGTCGATCCCCTCACCGGACTCAACAATCGCCGCTATCTCGACATGCGTCTGCCAAGTCTGCTGGAGGAATCGGCCCGCCGGGCGCGTCCGCTCGCGCTGATGGCGCTCGATATTGACCGCTTCAAATCGGTCAACGACGGCTTTGGCCATGACGCTGGCGACGACGTGCTGCGCACATTCGCCCAGCGCGTCAAAAACGCCGTGCGCGAGGGCGATTTATTATGCAGGCTCGGCGGCGAGGAATTCGTGGTTCTGATGCCCGAAACCGAGATCGACGTCGCGGCACGCATCGCCGAACGGGTCCGCCAATCCGTCGAGGCTGACTTGTTCGAGATCGAAAAAGGCGCGCGGCGCATTCCCGTCACCGTATCGGTTGGACTTGCCCAGTCGCTGGGAGAAACGGAAGCCGAGGCGCTATTCCGCCGCGCCGACCGCGCCCTCTATCGCTCGAAAAATGAAGGCCGCAACCGCGTGACGCTGGACGCAGCGTGAGGGCCGCCGCAATTTCGTCGATTTGAGCTGAGAAATCAGAAGCGTCGGAAGTCTCCGATTCGGCCCTGACAACAAATTCTTGGGCCTGGGCCGGGCCGTTAAGGCAAACTGTTGTGGTTAAAGCGTTGTTTAGTCCCAGTTGAGGGCCTGCGCCGATTGCCCGCCTCGCGCTGCCGAGGTAATGTCATGTCATGGCAGGCGATAATTCGCAGGTCGCAAAGTCTCCCTACGGAGTGCTCAGGTCCGCCGCATCTCCTGGGTCCGTGGGGCAGGTCGGCCGGCGCTGGTTCAGGAGTGGCCTCCTCAGAGCCAGCGTCGGCCGACCGTCTTGCCACTTGAGCTTGGCGAGAGATGCAGAGCGTCATCTCTGTGAAGGAAGTCCCCTCATCCGAAGTTTGCTGAAGCAACGACATCTTCTCCCGCAGGCGGGAGGGGGCAAGATCAATTTAACCTTCCCTCTCCCGCAGGCGGGAGCAAGATCAACTTAACCTTCCTTCTCCCGCAAGCGGGAGAAGGTGGCGCGCAAAGCGTGACGGATAAGGGGCTTCCTTCTCCGCCACCAAAGGATGCGGGCTTCCAGCCCGCATATGGCGTCTGCCGCTCGGGCGGTACGCCCCTCACCCCTTCAGCGGCACCTTCGGCACGATGCCGCCGCGCGGACCCTGGCCTTTGGCGCCATCGCTTGAGCCGCCGGACTTTGTATCCTTACGGGCGCGGGCGCGGCGCACTTCCGGCTCTTCCTTGGGCTTGCGCTTCTTGCGGGCCTCGACGACTTCCTTGTCGGGCTTGGGCAAAGCGGGGCCTTCGGGGAACATGAAGGTGAGCTTGCGCTTGCCCTCCACTTCGCCGACCACGACGCGCACGGTGCCGCCACCTTTGAGACGACCAAACAGCACTTCGTCAGCCAACGGCGTCTTGATGTGTTGCTGGATCACGCGGGCCATGGGACGCGCGCCCATCATCTCGTCGTAACCGTTCTCCACCAGCCACGAACGCGCCTCGTCGGTCAGTTCAATCGTCACATTGCGGTCGCCCAGCTGCATTTCAAGCTGCGCGATGAACTTGTCGACGACCTGACGGATGACCTCCTGCGGCAGATGGCCGAACGGTACGATCGCGTCGAGGCGATTGCGGAATTCGGGCGAGAACATGCGGTTGATCGCCTCCAGATCCTCGCCCTCGCGCTTGGACTTGCCAAAGCCAAAGGCGGGCTTGGCCATGTCGGACGCACCGGCGTTCGTCGTCATGATGAGAATGACGTTGCGGAAATCGACCTGCTTGCCGTGATGATCGGTCAGCTTGCCGTGATCCATGATCTGCAACAGGATGTTGTAGAGATCGGGATGGGCCTTCTCGATCTCGTCAAGCAGCAAAACGCAATGGGGATGCTGATCGACGGCGTCGGTCAGCAAGCCGCCCTGATCGAAGCCGACATAGCCGGGAGGCGCGCCGATGAGGCGGGAAACGGTGTGCCGCTCCATATATTCCGACATATCAAAGCGCACGAGTTCAACGCCAAGCGACTTGGCGAGCTGGCGGGCGACTTCGGTTTTGCCAACGCCGGTGGGGCCGGAGAACAGATAGCTGCCGATGGGCTTTTCGCCGTCGCGCAGACCCGCGCGCGCCAGCTTGATCGCTGACGAGAGCGCGCCAATAGCATTGTCCTGGCCGTAGACGACGCGGCGCAGCGTGGTGTCGAGATGCTGCAACACTTCTGCGTCGTCCTTGGAGACAGTTTTGGGAGGAATGCGCGCCATGGTTGCGATGGTCGCCTCAATCTCCTTGATGCCGATGGTCTTCTTGCGCTTGGCCTCGGGCAGCAACATCTGGCTGGCGCCCGTCTCGTCGATCACGTCAATCGCCTTGTCGGGCAATTTGCGATCATGAATGTAGCGCGCAGACAATTCCACCGCCGCCTTCACCGCTTCGTTGGTGTAGCGGATTTTGTGGAATTCCTCGAAATAGGGCTTCAGCCCCTTCACGATTTCAATCGCGTCAGGAATTGAAGGCTCGTTAACGTCGATCTTCTGGAAGCGACGCACCAGAGCCCGGTCCTTCTCAAAATATTGGCGGTATTCCTTGTAGGTGGTCGAGCCGATGCAACGCAGCGTGCCTTGCGCCAGAGCGGGCTTGAGCAGATTGGACGCGTCCATCGCGCCGCCCGACGTGGCGCCGGCGCCGATCACGGTGTGGATTTCATCGATGAACAATACAGCGTTCTTGTGCTGCTCGATCTCTTTCATCACCTGCTTCAGGCGCTCTTCGAAATCGCCGCGATAGCGGGTGCCCGCCAGCAGCGAGCCCATGTCGAGCGAGAACACTGTGGCTTCCGCCAGCACTTCAGGCACCTCGCCCTTGACGATCTTGCGCGCGAGGCCCTCGGCGATGGCGGTCTTGCCGACGCCAGGATCGCCGACCAGCAGCGGATTATTCTTCTGCCTGCGGCACAAAACCTGAATTGTGCGCTGTACTTCGGACTCGCGCCCGATGAGGGGATCAATGCGACCGTCGCGCGCCTTCTTGTTGAGATTGACGCAATAGGCGTCCAGCGCGTCTTCCTTCTTCTTGCCATCGGGCGCATCGGGGCGCTCGCGGGCGGATTCAGGTCTCTCCTGCTCGTCCTCGGCGCCGCGCGGGCCGCGCGTGGGATCGCTGGCGCCGGGGCGCTTGGCGATGCCATGGCTGATGTAATTGACCGCATCATAACGGGTCATGTCCTGCTCTTGCAGGAAATAGGCGGCGTGGCTCTCGCGCTCGGCGAAGATGGCGACCAGCACGTTGGCGCCCGTTACTTCCTCGCGACCTGACGATTGCACATGGATAACGGCGCGCTGAATCACGCGCTGGAAACCTGCGGTGGGCTTGGCTTCGTCATGGCGACCATTGGTGGCCAGGTTGGCAAGCTCGTTGTCGATATAGTCGACGAGGTTTTTCTTCAGCGTGTCGAGATCGACCGAGCACGCCCGCAGCACGGCGGCGGCGTCGCCGTCGTCGAGCAGACTGAAGAGAAGATGTTCCAGCGTGGCGTATTCATGCCGACGCTCGTTGGCGACAGCGAGCGCCCGATGCAGTGACTGTTCCAGATTGCGCGAAAAGGTCGGCATGGGAGCTCCTGTCACTTCTTTTCCATGATGCACTGCAGCGGATGCTGGTGCTTGCGGGCAAAGTCCATCACTTGCGTCACTTTGGTCTCAGCGACCTCGTAGGTGAAAACGCCACATTCTCCGACGCCGTTGTTATGGACATGCAGCATGATCTGCGTAGCCTCATCTGCGGTCTTGTTGAAATAGCGTCGCACCACGGAGATAACGAACTCCATCGGCGTATAATCGTCGTTCAAAAGCAGCACGCGATACATGCTGGGTTTCTTGGTCTGCGTCTTGGTGCGCGTAATGACGGCGGCTCCAGTTCCGCGATCTGAACCATTGTCACGGAAGGGCTCGCGCGCAGCTTTGACGACGCGCGCCGCCATGGAGAGATTATGCTCGCTGCGCCCGGACGGACGGGCGCCTGTTTCGGCGCCGACAGGACGGGTGGACGATGCCAAGCTCACCTTTAACTCTCCAATTGCATCCCGGGCGACCTAGGCCACGCTCGCCAAGTCTACCCTTTTTACGCGCGGCGCCAATCATCCGATCACGGATCGAATTTGCGTAAACGCCTCAATCTTTAATCTAGGGACGTTGGAGCCGCACCGCCAGACGCTGATCGCCCGCCAAGCGCAGCGATTTTAGATAACCCTTAATTTCCAGTCATCTACTGCCTGTTAAAATGGGGAAATCAGCACAGGGAGGCCGCAAACGAAAAAAGGCCCGACTTTCGCCGGACCTTTATCAATGCTTTAAAGCGAGAGCAGAGCGCGATTAGCGTGCGGCGGTCGCTTTTGCGACGGCTGCCTCAACCGGCTTGAACATTTCCTTGGCAAGACCGGTATAAAGCTCGCCGAGCTTGGTGGACTGAGCCACAAAGGATTCGTAGGAAGCCTTGGCGAAATCCCCCTGAACCTGCAGGACGCTCTCAATCGACTTCGAGGCGACCAGCTTTTCGAAAGCGGCGGACGCGCCTTCGACTGACTTCATGGAATAATCGGTGACTTCGGCGGCGATCTCTTGAACGCTCTTCGACACGGTTGCGCCGACGGCGCTTGCGGCGTCGAGCTGTTCCTTGCTGAATTTCTGCATGTCTTCAAAATTCTTGAACATGTCTAACCTCGTGGTAGCCGGACCGCGCTTCGAAATGAACACGCTGCCTGCATTGAGATAACGACTTGTGTTTAGGTGCGCTGCACAAAAATGTCAATTTTATTTTTTGTATCGCACCATTTTTGCGCCGCGCAGAGAATTCCCGGCCTTTTCCGCATTGCCGCAAGCTCCTGTTAACGGGTGCGTAACCCCGGTCGCCTAACGTCTTGGCGTGTTGTGTTCCGGCAACAGAGGAATGGCTTGGCCAAGCCTCCTCAGCCGATGGAGACGTGTGTAATGGCGTTTTGCGTAAACCGGGGACGATTGGGCCCAGGCCCTGTTAAGATCGTGGCGAAGGCTGCGGTGTCCCTGGGCGCCCTTATGGCTCTCTGTCTGGCGATCACGCCGGCGGAGGCGCGCAGCAAGCGCAAAAAAGGCCCCTCCTATTCGCCCCCCTACGCGGCGATCGTCGTCGACGCCAATACCGGCAAGATCCTGTTCGGCCAGCACGAGAACGCGCTGCGCCATCCCGCTTCGATCACCAAGGTGATGACGCTCTACATGCTGTTCGAGCAGATGGAGCGAGGCAAAATCCGCCCCGACAGCGAGATCAGGGTCTCGGCGAACGCCTCCCGCCAGCCGCCGACGAAGATCGGCCTGCGCCCGGGCTCCACCATTACGGTGGACAACGCCATCAAATCGCTCGTCACCAAATCGGCCAATGACATGGCGGTGGCGATCGCGGAACATCTGGCAGGCAGCGAAGAGGCCTTCGCCCGGCAGATGACCAGCAAAGCGCGCGCGCTTGGCATGAGCCGCACCAATTTCGCAAACGCTTCGGGCCTGCCCGATCCTGAACAAGTGACGACCGCGCACGATCTGACGATCCTGGGCCGCTCGCTTCAGGAGCGTTTCCCGAAGCAATACGCCTATTTCTCTTTGCCCGGCTTCCAGTTCGGCGGCGCGACCATTCGCAATCACAACAAATTGCTTGGCCGCATTGAAGGCGTGGACGGCATCAAGACCGGCTACACGCGGGCGTCTGGCTATAATCTGCTGACCTCTGCCAAGCGCGACGGCCGCCGCATCGTGGCCGTGGTTCTGGGCGGGCGTTCCGGCGGCCATCGCGACAACATCATGGCAAACCTCGTCGAGGAGCACATTGATCGCGGCGCACGCGGCCGCTCGGGAACGATGATCGCGGAAAACAATTCATCGCTTGAACGCGCCATTGAGGCGACCGAGGCGCCAGCCAAGGCGCCGGTCCCGATCCCGACGCCCGTCGCGCGCGCGCCAGAACCAGCGCCGGCGCGAATCGTCGAACAGGCCCCTAAAGAACTGGCTCCCAGAGAACCCGCGCCCAGACCCGTTCAGCTCGCCGCTTATGCGCCCGACGATCGCGGACGCCCGGCCGTCATGTCCGGCGTAACAAGCCGGGACGACGGCTCGACCTCCTCCATCCGCGCCTCGCAGCCTGCGAGCGCGAACGGCGCCACGCCCTCCACCATGCGTTGGGTCACTGGACCGCGCGGCGTCGTCACCGGGCAATCCTCAAATCAAGATTCCGCCCAGAATGCGGGTAACGCGCTGCTGCCTCCGGTCGGCATTCCCGGCGCAGAACCCACCCGTCTGGCCTCAATCGCACCGGCTCCAGTCGCTCCCGCGCAGCAGAGCGTTCAGGCGCGCGCACAGGAGGTCGCCGATTCCCGTCCGAGCTTCGCCAGGACCGGCGTGATGATTCAGGTCGGCGCGACCGACGATGAGGAAAAGGCGAACGCGCTTCTGGCCCGCGCCCGCACGCAGGGCAAAGGCGCGCTGGCCTCCGCCCGCCCCTTTACCGAGAAGGTGACGAAGGGCCGCGAGACCATGTGGCGCGCGCGTTTTGCGGGCCTCGACGAAACGCGTGCAGAGGCAGCGTGCAAGAGCTTGAAACGTTCAGGAATGGCTTGTTTCACAACCAAAAACTAAAGCCGCAAGTCTGAATTGCGGGAGTAAAGTTTTGTTGCGTATGGGTTTGAGTTTTGTCGTCGCGCGTAGGAGTTATCGATGACGACGCATGAGTATGTCCTTGGCCTCGTTGACGCGGGCCGCCAGGCTCGTCGTCCCCCCGTGATCGGGATGAATTTTCTTCATGAGCGCGCGATGAGCCCGCGTGATCTCATCTCTCGTCGCGTCCTTGTGAAGTCCCAGGACTTCATAAGCTTCATCCTCGGACATCGCGCCGATGCGTCCGCTATTGGCGCGCCCGCTGTCGCCATCACCCTCGTCTGTCGCACGCCAGTCGGAAAACCGGCGGTCGAGATAAGCTTCAAGTAGGCGCACGCCCTCGGAATCGTCGCGCCGGCATGCGCGCAAAAGACTGGACAAATCTTCGCGGCTCAATTGCGCAAGACGGGAGCCCTCAAAGGCGCCCGCCAGCACAGAGCCGTCGACCGTGCCCGAATCGTGATCGAGCTCCATTTCCAGCATCGCTGACCGCACGCGCGAAACCGCTGGCGCAGAGCCCTTTCCCGCTGTGCGAAAGCCCTTCGCCCAATTGGGAGGCGCGCCAAGGCCCAGCAGCCAGAGGCCGATGCCCCCGATCCCCATGGCGAAATCCCAGCGCCCGCGCAGGAACAGCAAGCCGGCCAATCCCAAAATCCCCAATCCACCAACAGTCTTGACGGCGCGTGCAATGGTGGCTGGCGGCGTGCGAGCAAACCAGCGTATGGCCCAAAAGGCCAGGAACAAAATACCCGCAGCGAGAATGATGTTCGTCAAAACTGCCTCCGCTAGCGCATTTGCTCAAGGAGCAGACGCGCCGCAGCGCCGCCCTCGCGCGCCTGTTTCTCCAAAGCCGGGCGCCCGCCAGCAGCATACGCCGCCGCCGCGCCCAGCAGATCGGCCAGACGCTGCGGCGCACTGGCGTCAAAGGTCGCATAGGCGCCGCCGGTGATCCGCGCGATCTCGCCAAAAGCCTGTCGCGCAGAAGGATCGCCGCCTTCCTGAAACATGAACGCCTTGACGCCCAGCAACGCGACCTCGCCCGCAAGAGCGCAGACCTCGTCTACATGCTCCTCCATCGCGTCGCCCACGTAAATCAGCGCCCCGACCGGCTTTGCGCCCGCCTCCGTGCGCACATGTTCAAGCACGCGGACCATTTGCGTATGGCCGCCCTGACAGGAGATTTGCCCCATCAGCGCGCCAAGACCTGCGCCATCGGCCACAAAGCGCGAGGCCCGGCATTCATGCATGCCCCGAAAATACACCAGCTGAGCATCAAGCCCGCCGAGCTTGCCCGCGACCTCGAACATGCGGGCTTGCAGGCGCTGCGCCAGATCCCACGTCGGCTGACGGCTCATCGTGGCGTCGAGCGCAAAGATCATGCGTCCGCGTTTGCCCGAGGCCGCCACAACAGCTTTGCCCCTGAGCGCGTCGAGAAACGAATCCACTGCGCGCGAGGGCGCTGGCGGGAGCGATTTATCGGGAGGCTGCGCCATGATCTATCCTCCGCCCATCTTCCTGCGTCGATCTTCCTGCGCCCGCAAAACAGGGCTTCACGATAGATCGGGTCTCAGGCCCAAAACGCAAGCCGATTGCAACAAGGTGGTTACAGCAAGCCAAGTTCGCGCAATTCCTTGCGCAGCTCGTCGGGCATATCCGCCATTTCGCTCAAGCCGGCGCTCATGTCGGCGGGCTTTTCGTGATCGGCCAGATAGCGCCAGCCCTGGAACGGCCGCTGCCGACGCGGCACGACCGGCACCACCTTGGGTACAAGCACCAATTGGCAGCGGTTGATCCCGCTCTCGTCCGTATAGGGACGCAACTCCGCCAGCTCCTGTCGAGCTGCGATCTGGCCCTTGATGACCCAATACAGAGAGCCCCCGTCGAGCAGCTCGGCGGAACGCTTCGGGATCATCCGCGTGGTATGGAACTGCCCGCCCCTGTCGCCGCGCAAATTCTGCGACTTCTGAACCAGCTTGACCCAGTCCTCAAGCTCGCGGACTGATTCCGTACCCACGCTCAATTTAAGGAGATGCAACGCCATGCCCGTCTTGTGGCCGAGCGGAGGCGACAGGGCAAGAGGGGTGCGTAAAAGGGACGCGAGGAACCGCTCAAGCCTGCGCCGTCGACCCGGTCCGCTTGCCGTGCAGCGATTTGTCGATGATTTTATAGGTCGCCTGAAACAGAAGGCCGGCGACCATAACGTCGAGCGCATATTCCAGCCAGCGTTGTGGATAGAAGCCAGCGGAAAAACCCAGCCCCACATAACACGCGGCCTTGATGGCGTAATTGCGCGCAAACAGCCAGACCGCCTGAATCAGCGCATTGTGAGACGCCCGGAAACGCCACAGCGCCAACAGAATGAGCAGAGCTACGACGATGCTGGCGAGCGCCAGAACCCCAAAGACCTCCGGCTCGACGGGGCGCGGATTGGCGATCTTGTCGGCAAGATGCCACAGCGTTTGCGCGCTCGAAAAAGCAAGAACCGCAGCAATCGTCAGCGCCGCACTTTTCTCGATAACGGCGCGGCGTCCAAAAGCCAGCGCCGCAAAACCATAGATCAGAACGTCGTAAATCCAGTCTATCCCCTCTCTGAGCGGGCTCTCGTCGCCCAAGGCCAGCGCGAGCCCCACCAGCGCAAGAGCGACCACAAGAACGCCAAGCGCAACGCCCCTGACGGTCCGGTTGAAGGCGTGCGCTTCCACATCTGGCGCAAGTTTTCTCATCTCGGAGCTAGATCGCGTCGAATTTTTCGACGCGCCATTTCTCCCTGGCCGCATCCTTGTGCCAGGCCGCCCAGGCGGGGAGCGCCATGATCGCATTCATATAGGCGCGCGTGGCGGGCGAGACGGGAATCTCATAGATATGCAAGCGGTTCACGACGGGCGCGAACATGGCGTCGACCGCGCAAAATTTGCCAAACAGGAACGGCCCCCCGCGCCCGTATTTAGCGCGCGCGTCAGCCCATGCAGCTTCAAGCCGCGCCACATTGGCGAGAGCGTCCGGCGTCAGTTCAATCGCCTTGGGCTGGCGGCGGAAATTGGTCGGGCAATTCTGACGCAGCGCCATGAAGCCGGCATGCATCTCGCTGGCCAGTGCGCGCGCACAGGCCCGCGCGGCTTTGGTCTTTGGCCAGATGTTTTTGGCGGGGTATTTTTCCGCCAGATATTCCATGATCGCCAGCGATTCCCACACTCGAACCTCGCCGTCGACCAGAACGGGAACCTTGCCGGTAGGTGACAGCTTTTTCAGCTTCTTCTTTCCCGGCTCGTCATAAATGTTGACGAGAACCTCCTCGAACGGAATGTGGAAAGCGCCCATGAGCAGCCACGGCCGCAAAGACCACGACGAATAAGCCTTGTTGCCGATGACGAGCCCGAGCGCCATGTGGATTCCCTAGAGTGACGTTGAATTCGGGTAGCTTTGTAGCAGCACATTCAAGGCAAGTCATGGCGGCCCTCGGGACGGCGGCGCTCGCGCCGTCGTGACCGCGTCGCGCGCTTGGCCTAGTGTGTGCGCGATTCGCACCAACAGGTGGCCCTATGCTCGGCTTGAACGTTCCTGATCTGCTGGCCCTAGCCTTCTTCATAGCGGCATGGGCGATTTATCATGTCCTCATTGAGCGCGGCGGCGAGAACGGCGTCAATCGCATGATCGCGCAATATCGCATGGGCTGGATGACGCAAATGTCCGAGCGCGATGTGCGCATCGTCGACGCCTCGATCATGGGCTCTTTGCAGAATGGCACCGCGTTTTTCGCCTCTACCTCGCTGCTGGCGATTGGCGCCTGCGCGACCTTGCTGGGCTCCATCGACGAGATGGCCAAGATTGCGGGAGATTTGCCGCTCGGGGTCGCGACCAACCGCACCGTGCTGGAATTGAAGATCATCGGGCTGCTGCTGATCTTCGGCTACGCCTTCTTCAAATTTGGCTGGTCTTACCGGCTGTTCAATTACGCGGCGATTCTGGTAGGCGCCACGCCTGACGCACGGTCGGAGGATGCGCGCGAGCGGGCGCGGGTGGCGGGCCGCGCCGGGCAGATGGGCGTGGCGGCGGCGCGGCACTTTACCCGAGGCCAGCGTGCGTTCTTCTTCGCGCTCGCCTATCTGGGCTGGTTCCTCGGACCTTATGTTTTCATGACCATGACAAGCTTTGTGCTGCTGGTGATGTGGCGGCGCCAGTTCGCCTCCGACGCCCGCGCGGCTCTCATGTGGGAGCCGCCGGAAGAGAAAGCCAAAGACGACAGCGCCGGCCCCGCTTGACGGACGCGCGCGCAGGCTCCATTCACGCTGCATGTCGAAAGAACCAAAACACACAGAGATCGAAGACAAGCCGAAGAAGCGCGCCACCGTTGAGGACGCCATTCTGGAACTTTGCGCGGAAGTTGGTCCGATGAAATCCATCTGCCCCACAGATGCGGCGCGCGCTTACGCAAAAGCGCGCGGAGAGGAAGATCTGGCGTGGCGCAATTGGTTGCACCATGTGCGCTCGGCCGCGATCGGGCTCGCCCGGCAGGGCCGGCTGGTGATCTATCGCAAGGGCAAGCCAGCCGACCCGGATGATTTTCGCGGCGTCTATCGCCTCGGCCTCCCGCGCATAGATTGAACTAGGGCGCCGGGAACAGCGCCTGCGTGCGCCCGGTCAGCCGATAGGCGAGAAGGCCGATGTATTCGCGGATCGCTTTTGTCGCGCGCGTGGCGCCGTCGTCCAGATCGAACCCGGCGCGAAAATCCCCCGCGGCGCCAAAGGTTGTGTAATCGACCGGGTATGGAACGACCGGAAAACCAGCTGCGCGGAACACGCCCATCGAGCGCGGCATGTGCCAGGCCGACGTCACCAGAAGCCAAGTCTCATCGGCGCCGGGGTTGAGCATGTCGCGCGTGAATTGCGCGTTCTCATGCGTGTTGCGCGAGCGATCCTCGTAGACGATACGCTCCGGCGCGATCCCGATCGCGGGCAACATGCGCCGCGCGATCTCGACTTCGGTCGCCACGTTCTGATCCAGCGCGCCTATGCCGCCGGTGAAAACAACGCGTGCGTGCGGAAAGCGCTGCGCCAGGGCAGCCGCTTCAATCATCCGCGATCCCGCCTCCAGCACGTCGAGCGAGCCGCGGGCTCTGGAGACGGCGGGCTTCAGGCCACCGCCCAGAATGATGATGCCCGTCGGCGCCGCCATTGGCTCGACAGGACGAGCAAAGCGGTCCTCCAGCGGGCGGATCAGCGCGGCGCTGAAGGGGCCAGCCCCTAACAACATAAATCCCAACGCTGATGCGGCGACCAAAGCCCGGGCCGTGCGCTGAAAGCGCGTGAACAGGCCAAAGGCGCCCAGCGCCAGCAGCAGCGCACAAAAATTACCGGGCGCAGCAACAGCCCAGAACACTTTTGAAAATTGAAAAAACATATAGCCGCCTAGGACAGAGGCAATTCGAGAACCTTTGAAGAGGGACGCGCGCGAAGGTCTTCATACCAGCGCACTAAATTTGGCAGTTCGGGGCGGACCAGCGGCAGGTTCAGCCAGCGATGAACCACAGGCGCAATCACGCAATCGGCCATGCCAAACGCATCGCCGGTGACGAAGGCCTGGCCCGCGAGCAAAGCGTCAAGCAACCCAAAATTAGCCTCGCACGCAAGACGCGCCGCCTCAAACGTCTGCGGATCGCCCGTCCCCGGCGCGCGCACCAAAGGCAGAAACAGCACGTTGACGGGGTTGAGCAGCGTGGTGAGTTGCCAATCCATCCAGCGCTCGGCGGAGGCGCGCGCCTTAGCGTCCACAGGCCACAACGCGCCCGGCGCATAGGCGGCGCACAGATAGCGCACGATGGAATTGGATTCCCATAATATAAAACCGTCGTCGTCGAGCGTCGGCACAAGGCCATTTGGGTTCATCGCCCGATATTGCGGCGTGTTCACCAGGCCAAACGCCAGCCCGGCGTCGATGCGCTCATAGGGGCGGCCAATTTCCTCAAGCGCCAGCAGCGCTTTCTGCACGTTCAGCGAATTGGTGCGGCCCCAGATGCGCAACATGTTTTATCCTTGCAACAAAGCTTGCCTCACAATTTTCCCGCGAGCCATGCATCCCATTGCGCACGCGTACCATAGAAGGCGTTGCGGTCGATCTTGCCGCGCAGGCCCGGCAGGCGCGCGTCCGATTGATATTGCCAGAACGTCCAGCGGCGACCGGGATAATGAACGTGCGGCGCATATTTTGTCGAGCGCACCCAAACCGGATAATCCTTGAATTCATTGGGGTGCATAATGTGGGCGTAGAAATCCACAGTGACGTAAATCACCGGCTTCTTGCCGTAATGGCGCTCCATATCGATCAGCATTTCGCGCATTTCAGCGAGCACTTCCGGGCGGTGCAGCACGCGCTTGCATGTCTTGGAGGTGGGCGTCGCCTCCACGTCGAGCACGGGCGGCAGAGCGCCCGGGTCCACCGGCACGTTACGCTTGAACCAGTCGATCTCTTCGTGCGGCGGGCGGCACCAGTGCACGAAATGATAGGCGCCGCGCGGCACGCCTGCAGCCTTGGCGCCGTTCCAGTTCTCCACAAACTTCGGGTCCAGATGATCGCCGCCCTCGGTCGCCTTGATCCAGGCGAACTTCACGCCGGAGGCTTTGACAGTCTGCCAGTCGATATCGCCCTGATAGCGGGAAACGTCGATGCCGTGGATGGCGAAGGCGCTTGGGTGCAGATCGGTGAAATGCTCGTTTCCCGCACCAGGCCGCGCGCCCTCGCCCGAGCCGTCCTCGGGCAAAAACGGAATGCCGCCGCTGCAGCCTGACAGCAGCAGAGCGAACGAAGCGATGCAAACAAAGCGCCTGAGCGCAGCGGAGGGTGTAACGCAAACCTTGAACATGGGCCGCAAACTAGCGCCATGATCGTAATGGTTCGTTAAGGGGAAAGGTTAAACCAGCCCGAACCACAGGCTGGCGAAAGCCAGAAACGACAAATTTCCGACCACGTCCGTCACCGTCGTCACGAACGGGCTTGAGGCGACGGCGGGATCGGCGTCAAGTTTCTCCAGCGCCATCGGGATCAGGATGCCTCCCAGCGCCCCGAAAACGAGGTTGGTGAGCATGGCCAGCGTCATCACAATCGCCAATCCCGGCAGGCCAAACCAGGCGCCGGCGACAAGGCCCGTAATCAGCCCGAAGCCAAGACCGTTGACGGCGCCCACCGTCGCCTCGCGCAAAATAATGCGCCGCGCATTGGATTGCGTCAGCTCCCGCGTCGCCAAAGCGCGCACGGCGATCGTCATCGTTTGCGTGGCCGCGTTGCCGCCCTGACTGGCGACAATGGGCACGAGAACAGCCAGCGCCACCATCTTTTGAATTTGATCCGCAAATAGCCCGATCATCGCGGAGGCGGCGAACGCCGTCACCAGATTGACGCTGAGCCACAGGAAGCGGCTGCGCGCGATGCCACACACCGAATCCGACAATTGCTCGCTGGCGCTGACGCCGCCCAGCGCCTTGATGTCCTCGTCGGCCTCCTGCTCGATCACGTCCACCACGTCGTCGATGGTGATCATGCCAACCAGCCGCTCGGCTTCGTCAACCACGGGAACCGATACAAGGTTGTAGCGCTCGAACAGGCGCGCGACCTCTTCCTGATCTTCATCGACCCGCACGCGGCGCCGGTCTGCGTCCATCAACTCGTCGAGCCGCTGGCTGCGGCGCGCCCGCAGCAACCGGTCGAGAAAAACATTGCCCAGAAAATGATAGCCGGGATCGACCACGAACACGTCAAAGAACGAATCCGGCGCGTCCGCCTCCGGCGTGTCGTGGATGTGGTCGAGCAATTGTCCGGCGGTCCAGAACGGGGGCGCCGTCACCATGCTGGTCTGCATGAGCCGCCCGGCCGAGCCCTCCGGATAATCGAGCGAACGACGCAGGGCGACGCGATCAATAGCGGGCAGCGCGTCCAGCACCTCGCGCTGCTCGTCTGCGGGCAGGTCTTCAAGGATGGTGAGCGCGTCGTCGTTCTCAAGGTCGTGAACGCCCTCAACAATCGTCTCGGTG
>CANJPM010000057.1 GCA_947476075.1 Beijerinckiaceae bacterium | reverse complement strand
TGTGATCGGCGATATTCTTCACGGCAACGAGACCCGCGTGTGGGGCGATAGTGCTTACCAGGGGCAACGCGAGGCCATTCTCAAAGCGGCTCCACATGCGCAGGACTTCACCCATCATCGTGGTAACCGCGCATCAGCGCTCAGCGATGAGGAGATCACAAAGAACCGCACCAAGTCGCGCGTTCGCGCCTATGTGGAGCATCCCTTCCGCATTCTCAAATGCGTCTTCGGGTTCCGCAAAGTCTGCTACCGCGGCATCGCCAAAAACCTCAATCGGTTGCAAATCAGCTTCGCGCTCATCAACCTGTATATGAAACGGCGAACGCTGATGCGTTGTGTCAGGGCCTGACGCCAACACTATGTCCAAATTGCGCCGAGATGCACCAGTATCGGATGCAAACGACAATGTGGGGACGACTCACACGACGATAACTGAGTCAAATTCAGCCTACACACAGACAGAATGATCACAAAATAACGGTGCAAATCTCAAACTGTAATTTATTCAGTGGTTCCTTAAAATGTCTGGCAGCTTGCCGTTCTCCCATTCATTCGACAATTAGTAACTGGCTGGTAACGCGGGGTGCCAAGAGCCATAAGATTTGTACCCATTGTTCCGAGTTGAGCGGACGCAGCCAAATTGTTTCTTTGAATCTCAAGCCTACGCTGTTCCGAATACATTCGGCATTGGATATATGATTCAGACCCAGGCTTAGCTCCAAAGTTTCTACACTTAGCGTCATCCGCTTCAGGGTCTGGATGCCCCCAAGCTTCTCTATCAGCCGCAGAGCAACCTGAAAGAACCAATATAACTGCAGATATAATCACGAGCTTATCTAGCATAATTAAGAATCCTAACCCCATCTCCACTGCGCGCCGCTTAGCCTGGACTTATCTCTCGATGTCGCGCTGAGTAGTCTCAAGCGCCAAGTGACCCGCCAGAAGCTGAACGTCTCTTAAGCTACCGGCTAAGGTAGAGATTCGCCTAGGCCAAAGTGTAATGGCTGTCCGTCGACCTAAGCACCTTCGAGCTCCGCTAAAGCCGAGGACACGGTACCAGCCGGCGAACTTGTTCACTAAATTCTAGCTTGAGGTGCGGTCAGCGCGCTCGGTGGTGATGACAAATACGTTGGGACGCATGTTAGCGTCCGTGGCCAGCGTCCATCGCTCTAGCGCGGTTGGCCCATAGCCATTCAGGTCCGGCTCGCGCGTCAGTCCACCAGATTGATGAACGGTCGGTCCCTCTCCACCTGGCGAGACAGCGCAGTATGGCGGAATAATATGAACCAAGAACACCAACGGTGACACCGGGCGTGACACTGAGGCACTTCAACTAAACGCAAATGATGGCTAAACACTTGAAACCACTGGCGCGCCCGAAAGGATTCGAACCTCTGACCCCCAGATTCGTAGTCTGGTGCTCTATCCAGCTGAGCTACGGGCGCGCGATGAAGGTGCGGATAAACCAGCCTTCAGACCGGCGAACCGGCTGGCGACCATGTAGCGGCTTCCCGCCTTTAATGCAACAGGCTGAGGTGGAATTTCGCGTATCAGCGTAAATTGCGCCGACTGCAGGACGGCGTGTTCAGGGCGCTTGCGGGGCCGGGCTCAGGGCCGCCAGAAAGGACGCCAGATCGTCGGTGACGAAGTCCACATGGGGCAGGCGCTGCCGGGCGATCTCCCACGGGTCTCTGTGGTCGTGCGCGCCGGCGACTGGCTCCACCAGCGTCGTCACCATGCCGCGCTGATGGGGGGCGAGGAGATTGCGTGCGATGTCCTCAAACATTGCCGAGCGCGCCGGGTCGACGTCATGACGGGCGAAGAACATCTCGTAGGCGTCGGGATGGGGCTTGGGCAGAAGATTGGCGGACACGATATCGAACACGTCTTCGAACATGTGGTCGATGCCAAGCCGCTCGCAGGTTTTAAGCGCGTGGTCGCGGGTGCCGTTGGTGAGAATCAGCTTGCGGCCGGGCAGGCCCGCAATCGCGGCCGCTAACGCAATGTCCGGCAGGACGTTGCTGCGGTCGATATCGTGCACGAAATCCAGAAACGGGCCGGGGTCCATGCCGTATTCGTCGACCAGCCCTTTCAGCGTCGTGCCGTGGCGCAGGTAATAATATTTTTGCAGCGCCCGCGTCGACAGGCCGTCAAGCCCGAACATGTGGCACATGTAGAGCGTCATGCGCGCGTCGATCTTGGGCCACAGATCGCTGTGGGGCGGGTAGAGCGTGTTGTCGAGATCGAACACCCAGGTGTCTACGTGAGCGAAGCGCTCGCCCGGCGCGTCAGCGCCGGGCGTAGCCGCCACATGTGGACCCAAAACCGGCGCGCCCATCAGCGGGTGATGAGCGTGCCGGCGCCGCCGTCAGTGAGCAGTTCCACAAGCACCGCGTGCGGGGTTTTCCCGTCGAGGATGACCACGCCCTCCACGCCCTGCTCCAGCGCATAGATGCAGGTCTCGACCTTGGGGATCATGCCGCCTGTGATCGTCCCGTCGGCGATGAGGTCTCGGATTTGCCCGACCGACAATTCCTTGATCAACTGCTTGTTCTTGTCGAGCACGCCAGGCACGTCGGTCAGGAACAGCAGACGCTTGGCTTTCAAAGCGCCCGCTATAGCGCCGGCGAACGTGTCGGCGTTGACGTTGTAGGTCTCGCCGTCCAGGCCCTGCGCCACCGGCGCCAAAACCGGGATCAGCTCACGGCCCAAAACCTGATCGAGCACGGTCGTGTCGACCCTTGCCGGCTCGCCTACAAACCCCAGATCGACGATCCGCTCGATCTGTGAATCAGGGTCCATGATCGAGCGCGTGACCTTTTCGGCAATGACCATATTGCCGTCCTTGCCGCACAGGCCGATGGCGCGCCCGCCCTCATTGTTGATGAAGCCGACGATCTGCTTGTTGATCGAGCCGGCCAGCACCATTTCAACGATCTCGACAGTGGCCTTGTCGGTGATGCGCAGGCCTGCTGCAAACTCGGATTTGATGCCAAGTTTCTTCAGCATCGCGCCAATTTGGGGGCCGCCGCCATGCACCACGACCGGGTTTACGCCCGATTGCTCCAGCAGCACCATGTCGCGGGCGAACTCGCGGGCGACGCTCTCGTCTCCCATGGCGTGGCCGCCGTATTTCACCACTACAATGGCTTCGTCATACCGCAGCATATGCGGCAGAGCCTGCATCAGGATGGCGGCTTGCTCTTGTGGATTGGCGGGCTGGCTGGCTTGATCGGTCATGTGAAATTTCCGTGGCGCTGACGACTTGTAGAGCGCCGCGACGGCAAGCTCAATGGGCGCCGCGCCAGGACAGCTTCACAGCTTGCCGATATTGGCCATCAGCTGCGCCACGGAGCCGCGCAATTCGGCGATGCCGTCGCCGTCCTTGGACGAAGTGAAGATCACGTGGGGGAACGCTGCGGGGCGCTTGCGCAAGCCCTCCAGCGTCGAAGCGATACGCTCCTCACGTTCGGAAATCTTGACCTCGTCGCGCTTGGTCAAAACCACCTGATAGGAGACGGCGGCGCGGTCGAGCAGATCGAACATCTCGCGGTCGACGTCCTTCAGGCCGTGGCGCCCGTCCACCAGCACGAACACGCGCGCCAGGGTGGCGCGACCGCGCAGATAACCCTCCATCAGCCGCGTCCATGAGCTGATCTTTTCTTTGGAGGCCGCCGCATAGCCATAGCCGGGCATGTCGATCAGGCGCATCCGCTCCGCGCCGATGGGCCCGCCCAGCGCAAAGAAGTTCAATTGCTGGGTGCGTCCGGGCGTGTTGGACGTGCGCGCCAGCGTCTTGCGATTGGTGAGCGCGTTGAGCAACGACGACTTGCCGACGTTGGAGCGGCCCGCGAACGCGATTTCCGGCTGCGCTTCAGGCGGCAATCCGTCGATCTTGGACGCCGCCCAGAAGAAATCGCACTCGCCGGCGAACAACAATCGGCCCGCTTCGCGCATAGCTGCGTCGTTTGCCGCTACGCGCTCTGCTTCGTCGTTGTGTTCGCCGGCTTTCTCATCGGACATTTAATCGCCTTACGCGGATTTCTTGCGGAGCAGGCCCGCAAGATTTTCCCACAATTCGATTTTCACGCCCTGCTTCGACATGATGTAATATTGCTGCGACACGGACAGGATGTTGTTCCAGGTCCAGTAGATCACGAGGCCGGCGGGGAACGTGCCGAGCATGAACGTGAAGATCACCGGCATCCAGGCGAACATCGTCTTCTGAATCGGGTCGGTGGGCTCAGGATTCATTTTCATCTGGACGAACATCGATACGCCCATGGCGATCGGCCATATGCCCAGCCACAGGAACTGGCCAAACACCGGAATGCTCACCGGATCCCACGGTATCAACCCAAACAGCGTGAACAGATTGCTGGGATCGGGCGCAGACAAATCCTGCACCCAGCCAAAGAATGGCGCATGGCGCATTTCAATAGTGATGAAGATCACCTTGTAGAGCGCGAAGAACACCGGAATCTGGATGATGACAGGAAGACAACCGGCGACCGGATTGATCTTCTCGCGCTTGTAGAGCTCCATCAGCTCTTTCTGGAGCGTTTGCTTGTCTTCCTTGTAGCGCTCCTGCAGCATCTTCATTTCAGGCTGCACGGCCTTCATCTTCGCCATCGACTCATAGCTGCGGCTGGCGAGCGGGAAGAACACCAGCTTCACGACCACAGTGACGGCGAGAATGGCGAGGCCAAAATTGCCGACAAAATGATAGATGAAGTCGATAAGCCAGAAGAGCGGCTTGGTGATGAAATAGAACCAGCCCCAATCGATCATCAGCTCGAAGTTCTTGATCGAGAACTTGTCCTGATAGGAATCGATGAGCTTGCTTTCCTTGGCGCCTGCGAACACGCGATGGGTCGCCTCGACGCTGCCGCCGGGACTAATTGTGCGGGCGCCTTCCAGCAGATCGGCCTGATAGATGCGAGCGGTCGTGGGGCCGGAGGCGCTGAAGCGCGCGTCCATCGCCGAAGCCTGATCGGGGATGATCGCGGTCGCCCAATATTTATCGGTAATGCCGACCCAGCCGCTCTCGCCCTTCATCAGGCGCGTGGACTTGGGTTCCTTTTCAATCGAATCGTAGGTGTATTCCTGAATGCGGGAATCCCCGACGACGCCGAGCAGGCCTTCGTGCAGAACAACGTAACCTTCGGTCTTTGGCTTTCCGGCGCGCGAGGTCAGCGCATAGGGATAAAGCGTGACCGGATTGGCTGATTTATTCTCGACCGTGTTGACGATCGTGAACATGTACTGGTCGTCCACCGAAATGGCGCGGCGGAACGTCAGGCCCTGGCCATTGTCCCACGACAGTTTGAGCGGCTGCGACGACGTCAGCGCACCGCCCTCTGCAGTCCATACGGTCTCTGGTCCCGGCGCCGCAATATTGGAGCCGGGAGCGACGACAAACCCGGACTCGACGAAATAAGGATGAGGGCCGGTCGAAGGGTTAAGCAGCGTCACGGTATCGCTACCGGGCTTGATAGTCTCGCGGTAATGCTTCAGGCGCAAATCGTCGAGGCGGGCGCCGCGCAGATTGATCGAACCCGTCAGGCTCGCTGTATCAAGCTTGATGCGGGGCGAGGCGGCCAAAGCCTGCTCGCGCGTGATGAGAACGGGAGCGGCGGCCGGAGCCGTCGGCGCCAGCGAGCCGGGCTGGGGAGCGGCGCCTGGAGCAACCGGAGCGGCTGTTTGCGGCAATGGCGCTTGAGCATTTACGCCAGCGGCGGGCGCAGACTGGCCAGCAGGCGCTGACTGGCTCGACGTCGGCGGCGACGTTGCGGTTTGGGTCTGGCGCGCCGAGTCCAGCTTGGGAACGCCGTAGAAATAATTCCACCCGATGATGACCACGAGCGACAAGGCCATGGCCAAGAAGAGGTTTTTCTGGTCCTCGCGCATAATGCATCCTGTTGGGACAAGGGGGCCGCCTTGGCGAAGGCCTCAGCGCCCGATCTGTTCTGGTTTCATGAAACGAGCTTCAAGGCTTTCGCGGCGCGCCCGGCTTATGGCCGGATTTCCCCCCCGCCTTGTCGTCTATCAGACGCAGGGCGCGAGAGAGATCGTCGATCAATTTGTCGAAGGGCGCATGGAGCGCTTCACGACGGGCTACGATCACATAATCTGTTCCCGGCCGCGCTTCCAGTGGGGCGGCGCGGCGCAGGGCCTCGCGCAGGCGGCGGCGAATCCGGTTGCGCTCAACCGAGCCCCCGGTCTTGCGGGTGACGGTGAAGCCAAATCTGGGGGACGCTGGCCCGGCGATCGTATCGGCCGGACCTGAGGGGTCGAAAGACGCTTTCGCCATATGCAGACTGAAGGTGCGCACATGGAAGCGTGCGCCTTTGCCAACGCGCAAGAAATCAGGCCGCTTGCGCAAATGGACAAAGTGCGCTGCTGGACGGCAACCGCGCGGCGTCTTTGCGACTGAACCATTCACAACGCCCTGCGACCGATTCGACGCATCGCGCGCAGGAAGCGGGATGGATGCGTCGGAGCCGGTCATGGCAGGCTCGTGTGATCGAGAGGAAAAAGTCTCAGGCCGAAAGGCGCTTGCGACCGCGTGAGCGACGAGCGGCGATCACCCGACGGCCGCCAACAGTGGCCATGCGAGCACGGAAGCCATGGCGGCGCTTGCGCACGATCTTGCTGGGTTGGTACGTCCGCTTCACGGGTCTTCTCCGGTTCTGGAGACCGGCCCGGGCGCGCAAGCGTCCACAGAGCTGGTCAAAATCTGGTTTTCAATCGTAGCGCCCGGCGAAATCCGTTCATGCCGCATGCGCCAGCGCACAGGGCCATAACGTCGGGTCCACCGAAATTGGAGCGGCCTTATACGGTCAAGGGTCGATCCGAGTCAATTCCGCTTGAAGGTCCGGAGCGCACTTCCTGCGAGCCGGTGCGCAAGTCCGGCAGAACCGCTATGGTGTCGCCCATGACGGAAACGCCAGGCGCTGACAAGACACACGCCCCAGACGCAACGCAAGCGCAGGCCATGCCGCGCAAATGGCTGCGGCTGGTCCCGCTTGCGCTCGCAGGCGGCGCTCTGGCGTTTGTTTTGGCGAGCGGGGCCCACAAACAAATCAGCCTCGAAAATATTTTCGCCAGTCGCGCCGCACTGGAGGTCTTTATCGAATCCAACAGAGCCTTGGCGCTTCTGGCCTATATCGGCCTCTATGCAATCGTCGCCGGGCTCTCGATTCCAGGCGCCACTTTACTCACGCTGGCCGGCGGCTTCCTGTTTGGCGGGCTCACAGGCGCTCTGGCGGCGATATTTGGCGCAACCCTTGGCGCGACCGGGCTGTTTCTGGCCGCGCGCAGCTCTTTGGGCGCAACATTGACCGAGCGCGCGGGGCCGTGGCTGCAAAAATTTCGCGCCGGATTTCAGCGCGACGCGATCTCCTATCTTCTGTTCCTGCGCCTTGTCCCTGTCTTCCCGTTCTGGCTGGTCAACCTTGCGCTGGCCACGACCGGCGTGCGGCTGTGGACTTTCACATGGACGACGTTCGTCGGCATCGTTCCAGGCGCCATCGCGTTCGCGCTCGCCGGCGCCGGGCTTGATTCAATCGCCCAGGCGCAAAAGCGCGTCTATGAGGCCTGCGTGGCCGCGGGCGGCGCCCATTGCCAGTTCAGCCTGTCGGCGCAGCAATTGGCGACGCGCGAATTATTGATCGCCCTCACCGCAATGGGTTTCGTCGCGCTCATTCCCGCATTGCTGCGTCTGTGGCGCGCATGGCGCTCAAAAAGGCTCCCGTGATGCAACATTCTTCCGCACCCGAGACAATTGAACCCGACCTTTGCGTGATTGGCGCGGGCTCCGGCGGCTTGTCAGTGGCGGCAGCCGCCGCATCCATGGGCGCGCCCGTTGTGCTGATTGAAAAAAGCGCCATGGGCGGCGATTGCCTGAATTACGGCTGCGTGCCCTCCAAAGCGCTGATCGCGGCAGGTCATGCGGCGCAAGCGATGCGCGATTGCGCGCGCTTTGGAATCGCTGCCGTCGAGCCGCAAATCGACATGGCGAATGTGCGCGCCCACATCCGCAACACAATCAAAGCCATCGCGCCCAACGACGAAGTGGGCCGGTTCAGCGCCATGGGCGTGCGCGTCATCCGCGGCCACGCCCGCTTCATTGCGCCAGATTGCGTTGAGGCCGATGGTTTTCGCATCAAGGCGCGCCGCTTTGTCATCGCCACCGGTTCGCGTCCGGCCGCGCCGCCGATTCCCGGCCTTGAGAGCATTGCTTATCTGACCAATGAATCGATTTTCGATCTTGAGGCCTTGCCCAAACGCCTTGGCGTGATCGGCGGCGGCCCGATCGGGGTAGAACTGGCGCAGGCGTTCCGTCGTCTCGGCGCCGACGTAATCGTGCTGGAGGCGGGAAAAATCCTCGCCCGCGAAGACGAAGAGCTCGCAAACCCGCTGCGCAACAGGCTTGTGCGCGAGGGCGTGGTCTTGCGCGAAGACGCACACATCCTGCGCATTGAACCGCGACCTGATGGCGCGCGCATCGTGCTGGGCAGCGAGGCCGAAGAACAGGCTCTCGACGTCAGCCATGTGCTTGTGGCCGCCGGACGCAAGCCCAATGTAAACGAACTGGGCCTTGATCTGGCCCGGATCGCCCATGACGACAAGGGCGTGCATGTCGACAAAAGCCTGCGCACCAGCAATCGCCGCGTCTACGCAATCGGCGATGTCGCAGGCGGCGCGCAATTCACCCATGCGGCCAATTACCATGCCGGCCTTGTGCTGCGCGCCACTTTGTTTCGCCTGCCGGTGCGGTTGAGGCCCGATCTCATTCCGCGCGTCACCTATACAGAGCCCCAGATTGCGGTCGCCGGCCTGAGCGAAAGCCAGGCGCGCGAAAAGCATTCCCGTATCTGCATTCACCGCTGGCCGTTCAGCGAGAATGATCGCGCCCGCGCTGAAGGCCGGCACGAGGGCCATGTCAAGATCGTCGCGACCCCTGACGGGAAGATTTTGGGCGCCGGAATTGTCGGCGCCCATGCAGGGGAATTGATCGCAGCCTGGCAGCTCGCGATCACGAAAGGCCTGAAGCTCAGCGACATGGCGAGCGTCGTTCTACCCTATCCCACTCTGTCGGAAGCTGCCAAACGCGCAGCGATTCTGCATTATTCCCGCAAGGTCTCCAGCCCGGTTCTGCGAAGCGTCCTGAAGTTTCTGCGGCGCTTTGGATGATAGAGCAAGGTGACGCGGGCCATTAAGGCTTGAACCGGGGCGGCGCCCATGCGTTGACTTTGCCGGCTGCGCCTCGCAAATACGGGCCAACAAAATCTCATATTGAAAAGGCTCGCCCATGTCCCAATCGCTTGAACAGATCATCGAAGCCGCTTTCGCGGACGCCGCCTCGATAAACGCAGCAACCAAAGGTCCCGTGCGCGACGCCGTCAACGAGGCGCTGCTCCTGCTTGACGCCGGCAAGGCGCGCGTGGCCGAGAAGATCGTCGGGCAAACCGGTCCGCAGAGCTGGAAGGTCAATCAATGGCTGAAGAAGGCCGTTCTGCTCTCCTTCCGCCTCAACGACATGTCGGCGATTTCCGGCGGCCCCAATGGCGCCACCTGGTGGGACAAGGTGCCCTCCAAGTTTGACGGCTGGACGCCCGCCGACCATGCGGCTGCGGGCTTTCGCTCGGTTCCAAATTGCGTCGTGCGCCGCTCGGCCTATATCGCGCCCGGCGTGGTGCTGATGCCCTCGTTCGTAAATCTCGGCGCCTATGTCGACACCGGCTCTATGGTTGACGCCTGGGCGACGGTTGGCTCGTGCGCGCAGATCGGCAAAAACGTGCATCTGTCAGGGGGCGTTGGCATCGGCGGCGTGCTGGAGCCGTTGCAGGCCGGCCCCACCATCATCGAGGACCATTGCTTTATCGGCGCCCGCTCGGAAGTTGTGGAGGGCGTCGTGATCGGCGAGGGCTCCGTCCTCTCGATGGGCGTGTTCATCGGCTCGTCGACCAAGATCGTCGACCGCGCCACCGGCAAGATCCACATGGGCTACGTGCCGCCCTATTCGGTCGTGGTGCCCGGCGCCCTGCCCGGCAAAGCTTTCCCGGACGGGACGCCAGGCCCCTCGCTCTATTGCGCCGTGATCGTGAAGACGGTGGACGCCCAGACCCGCTCCAAGACCGGCATCAACGAACTTCTGAGGGATTGATGGCCTCCGTCCTGTCGCGACAAGGCCTGCGGTTTCTATACCGCACCGAAGAGGGCGTGATCTCGCGCGCCCTGTGGTGGAGCGGCCTTGCGCCGCTCCTCTCCATTCTGGTTATCCTGAGCGCGACCTGGGTCACGCTTGCGCCCTACGCAAGGCGCGGGCTCGACGAGCGCGCGTTCCTCGATCCGATGACAGGCGTGGCTTACGCATTCCTGATGTTCTTCGCCTTCGCAATCATGCTGGCGACGGTTTGCTTCGTGATGCTGTCGATGAAGCGCCTGCGCGCGCGGGGGCGGCCCGCCGGATTTGCCGGTTTTCCGCCGCTGGCGACTTTGCTGGCGGGCGCTCTCCACTGGCTGGAGCCGCAAATGGCGGGCGCCGTGCCGCTATGGGCGGTTTATGCTGCGGACGGTGTGCTGCTGGCCTCAATCGTGTGGGCGATTGTGGATATGGGCGTGCTCGCAGATGCTGCGGAATAGTCGGCGGCAAACAGAATCCTCAGACCCAGCCCTCAGCCCGAATCCCCGTCGGCGTCTTCCTGCGGCAATAGCGTGACCAGCAGCTTGTCGATGCGCCGGCCGTCCATATCCACGACCTCGAACTTGTAGCCAAAGGCTTTCACCCGCTCGCCGGTGACGGGCAAGTGCTGCAATTCGTCGATCACAAGGCCGGCCGCTGTCTGGTAATCGCGTTTTTCGGGCAGAGCGATCCCGAGCGTTTCCGCCATTTCGTCAACCGACATCCAGCCTGCGATCAACCATGAGCCGTCCTCGCGGCGCAGCGCAGCGGGCTCTTCCTCGGGCTCGCCGGTCTTGAAGGCGCCGGCGATGGCGTCGAGAATGTCGGCAGGCGTCACAATGCCTTCGAAATGGCCGTATTCGTCATGCACGAACGCCATCGGCACATCGGCCTGACGCAGCATCTGCAAGGCGTCGAGCGCGTCCAGCGTATCGGGCAGGACCGTGGCGACGCGCAGCTTTTCTTCAATGTTGAGCTGCCCCCCCGCCATTGCGGGGGCTATCAATTCGCGCAATTGCAGCACGCCGACAATGTTGTCCACGCCCCCGCGCGCCGCCGGAATGCGCGAATGGGGCGCTGTGGCCAGCGCGAGGCGAATATCCGCCTCAGGATCGTCGAGATCGATCCAGCATACATCCGTGCGCGGCGTCATGACCGAGCGCACGGGCCGGTCGCCAAGGCGCAGCACAGCGGAAATCATGCGCCGTTCATCGCCTTCGATCACGCCTGCGGTCGCCGCTTCGGCCACCAGAGACTTGATTTCTTCTTCCGTGACGGAGGAATCCTGCCCCTGCGCGCCGCCAAAAAGTTTGAAGACCATGCGGGTCGAGTAATCCAGCAGCCAGACCACGGGCGCAGCCGCCCGCGAGAGCATGCGCATAGGCCGCGCCACGACGCAGGCGATCCCTTCCGCATTTTGCAGCGCAAGGTGCTTGGGCACCAATTCGCCAACCACGACAGACATGTAGGTGATGAGGCTGATGACGATGAAATAGCTCAGGGGCTGGGCCACGAGCGGGCGCACGCCATAGCTCTCCAGAACGGCGCCCAGCATTTCAGCCAGAGCGGCGCCGGAGAAAGCGCCCGCCAGAATGCCGACCAGCGTGATGCCAATTTGTACGGTGGAGAGGAAGCGTCCCGGATTTTCCGCCAGATCCAGCGCAGCGCGGGCGCCGGAGCGACCGGACTCGACCATGACCTTGAGGCGGGTCTTGCGGGCGGAGACAATGGCCAGCTCAGAAAGCGCGAACACCCCGTTAAGGGCGATCAGCAGCACAGCAATGACAAGTTCGACCACGATTGTTCGGGCCGGACCGCCTTTTTGCGCCCGAGACCCCTCCTGATTGGAATAAGAGCTTACATTGAGGCCTGAGGCCGCCAAGGTCAATGGCGACGCCCCGCGCAGCCCCTACGGAAGCTGCAGCAGCCTCTTCGCGTTGCCGCCCAGAAACTTGCCCATGTCGGCCTCGTTCATCTGCAATGTCTTCACCCATTCCATGCCAGGCTCATTGGGCACGAACGGCCAGTCGATGGAAAACATGATGCGATCAAGCCCCAATTCCATCATCGCGCAATGCAGCGCGGGCGTGGAGAAATGGCCGCTCGTGGTGATGTGGAAATGATCGCAGAAGATTTTGCGAAAGCTCATCGAATCCTGTCCCGGACGAGCCAGAGCCTGATCGATGCGCCATAATTGATAGGGCAAAGTCTCGCCCATATGGCCCAGAATCACCTGCAGGCCAGCATGTTTTTCAAACACGCCCGACAGCACCAGCCGGATCGCCAGGGTCGCTGTCTCGACCGTATAGCCCCATGCCGGACGCACAACCATCGGGAACGCCTTCACATAATCGGCGTAATAGGCCTCGCTCACGCGCGGATCGGCGGTGGCTGGATGCAGATAGATCGGGGCGCCAAGGGCGCTGGCGCGCTCGAACACCGGCCAGAAAAACTGGTTGTCAAGAAAGCGGCCGTTGGATTGGCCATGCAGCATCGCGCCACGAAAATTGAGGTCGCGCATGCAGCGCTCCAGCTCGTCGGCGGCCGCATCAGGCACGTCGGTCGGCAACATGCCAAAACCGTAGAAGCGCTTGGGGTGTCGCGCAATCTGCTCGGCCAGCCTGTCATTGCAGCGGCGCGCCAGATCGACCGCTTCCTGGCCCTTCATGCGCTGGATGGAGGGCGCGCCGTGCGAGATCACCTGCACGTCGATCCCGTTGGAATCCATTTCCCCAAGCCGCAGCTCGTCGAAATCAAACAGGCGCTTCATCTGCCATTCTGAACGCGCGGATTCAAAGCCCACGCTTTTTTCCGACAATTCCTTGTCCCAATAATGCTCTTCAAGCGCGACGACGGGCATATTCCTGAACATGGAAATCTCTCAAAACGCATTGACGCAGAAGGACCGGGAGGGGACGCGCGCGGTCCAGCCGCGCGCTCCCGTTTGTTATGATTGCAGGCCGACCTGAATGCGCAATTCGCCAAGCGCAGGGCAGGCGGCGGAAACCCAATCGCCGGGCTTCACGGGAGAGACGCCATTGGGCGTGCCGGTGAAGAAGTAATCGCCCGGATGCAGCGTATAAAACGACGAGGCGAACTCGATCAGTCTGCCCATGTCGTAGATCAGCTGGCTGGTGTTGGACTTCTGCTTCGTCTCACCGTTTACGGTCAGTTCAATCGGCAGATTGTTGGGATCGGCGATTTCGTCGGCGGTCACCATGAAGGGGCCAACCGGCGAATAGCCGTCCACCGATTTGCGGAAGCTGCGATCTTCCTTGCCGCGCACGGTCATGTCGAGGCCCATGCAATACCCGGCGATGTATTGCAGCGCGTCCTCGCGCTTGATGTTGGTGCCGCTCTTGCCGATAATCGCGACCACTTCGAGCTCATGCTCGTTCAGGCGATCAGGGAAGAAGCGCAAAGGAATGATCCCCGACTGGCCCACGATCGACGAATTGGCCTTCAGGAAAATGCCGGCCGCGCCGATGCCGCGATGGGCGTCCGGCGGCGTGCCGCTGCGGGCCGCCATTTCCTCGATATGGGCTTTGTAATTGGTAGGCGCAGCCATGACCTTGGAGGGGCGGGCGACGGGCGGCAGGAGCTTGACCGAAGAGATCGGCTTGCCGGGAGCAGCCTTACCCATGGCCTCGATGCGGTCGCGCCATTGCGGCAGAGCCGCGACCACGCAATCGCCCATCATGTCGTAGCGGGCGGAATTGCGAATTTCAGTCTGGGCTGCGGTCACGTCGTGGACCATATCGCCGATCACCAGACCCAGTTTGTCTTCGTCGTAGCGGCACAATTTCATCGAGCGTCTCCTTTGCAGTTTGATTTTTATGGTCCTGTCGTACTCCGGCAAAGGCGCGCTGCCAAGATGGGGCGACAAGATGCGGCCCGCAGCGCCCTGCTTGCCGCCACGGCGGGCGCGGCCTACAGGATGGTTATTCACGCAAGAGAGATTGCAGACCATGGCTGATACGTATGAGGCTCCCGGCTACGATTCCCCTTCTGGCGAAGACGCCCGCGGGGCTGCCCGGGAATTGTTGACCCTTCGCGATTTCCTGCGCTGGGCGGTCAGCAGCTTTGAGGCAGCCGGGCTCGTCTACGGCCATGGCGCGGTAGATGCGCTCGACGAAGCAGCCTTCATCGTGCTGGAAGGCCTGCGCCTGCCCGTAGACCGCCTCGACCCGTTTCTGGAGGCTCGCCTGTTGCCGCGCGAGCGCGCGCGGCTGGCCGCGCTGATTGAGGCCCGCATCGCCACCCGCAAGCCCGCGGCCTATCTGGTGCGCAAGGCCTATATCCGGGGCGTTCCGTTCTACGTTGACGAGCGCGTGATCGTACCGCGCTCCTTCATCGGCGAATTGCTGATGTCTGACATGTTTTCGCCCGACAACGATTCGCTTGTCGACGCCCTGACGGTCGAGAACGCTCTCGATCTGTGTACAGGTTCAGGCGCGCTGGCGATCCTGGCCGCGCGCGTCTTCCCCAACGCCCGCATAGACGCGGTGGAATTGTCGCCCGAGGCTGCGCAAGTGGCCGCCCGCAACATCGAAGAGCATGGCGAGGAGGAGCGGATCACCCTTTTGCAGGGCGATTTGTTCGCGCCCGTCAAAGGCCGTCGCTACGATCTCATCATCACAAACCCGCCTTATGTGGACGCGCAGGCGATGGCTGAACTCCCCCCCGAATATGCCCACGAACCCGCCATGGCGCTGGGCTCGGGCGAAGACGGACTGGACATCGTGCGGCGCATTCTTGCGCAGGCCGCCGATCACCTGACCCATGAGGGGGCGCTGATCTGCGAAATCGGGCGCGGACGGGAATTGCTGGAGGCTGAATATCCCGATCTTCAACTGACCTGGCTTGATACGCAGGACAGCGCGGGCGAAGTGTTCTTCATTCGCGCGGCAGATCTGCGCTGACCGCTTTGGGGATCGCATGAAACTGCCGGGCCTCGCCTTCGCGCTGTGTCTGCTTTCAGGCGCCGCTTTTGCGCAGGGCGCGCGGCAGGAAGATGCGCGCGGCGAAGCGTTGATGAACGAGGGGCGCTTTGCCGAGGCGCAGGCAGCGTTCGGGCGCGCACTCGCCCGGGAACCCAACGACGGCCGCGCGCTTTTGCTGGGCGCTGAAACGGCCCGGCGCGCAGAATCCATGCACCCAGAGCAACGCACCGTCGTCGATCTCATCGGCGTGCCGCTGGAGGAGCAGGACCTTTCGGGCCTCTCTCTCTCCGGTCTTGAGATTGTCGACGCCCATGCGCCGCGCTCCCATTGGTCAAAGGCGCGGCTGGCGTCGATTGCTTTTGCGCGCGCGCAATTGAACGGGGCGGATTTTGCAGGCGCGCAAATATCGGCCAGCAATCTGGACGGAATCGTGCTTGACGATGCGCAATTTACGGGCGCTTCAATTCAGGACGCCAGCCTTGTGCGCGCGCGGGCACCAAGACTGAAAGCGCGTGGGGCGACATTTGCGCGTGTTCGCGCCATCGCAGCAGATTTCACAGATTCAGATTTTCACAGCGCTGATTTCGCCGCGTCTGATTTGCGCGCGGCGCGCTTTGGCGGCGCCAATTTCACCGGCGCCTCGCTTCTCAACGCGGATCTGCGCGGGGCTGATTTATCGCGCGCGAATTTGAGCGCGGCCATTCTCACCGGCGCGCGGGTGGATTGCGCCACGCGCTTTCCCGTCTCCTTAGATCCTGACAAGCATTTGCTCGTGCCGCTGGATCTGTGCGGAGGTCGGTTTTCGCTCGATTATCGGGGGAAAAATCTCGCTGGTATCTCGTTCAGGGATCTCGACATTCGCGGCGCACTGTTCGAGCGCGCGCAATTGGAGAACAGCGATTTTCGCGGCGCCAATGTCGACGGCGCGGACTTCACCGGCGCATCCGGCTTTGGCCCCCATTTCACGCCCGCTTCGGCGCGCGAGGCGACGTTCGAAAATCTGCAAGGGGCGCTCAATGCGCTTGATGGCGCGGACCTGCGCAATGCGCGCATCTCGGGACACCTTGCGGGCGAACTTGCGTTGACAATCAATCCCGCCGGTCCGCGCCTTGAGGGCGCGAGCCTGAGCAAGGTGCGGCTGCTCCTCACCTATGGAAGCGAGCTTGCCGGGCAGGAGCGCGCAAGCGCAGCGCCGGGCTTGCGCAGCCTGCTGCGCGCGCAGATCGATGGCGTCACAATCGCCTGCGGCCCTGCGCCGCTGGCGCGCGCCCGCGCCAGCGACTGGAGCGATTACGGAGAGGTTTTATCGATCGCGCAACGGCTGGCCGCC
>CANJPM010000056.1 GCA_947476075.1 Beijerinckiaceae bacterium | reverse complement strand
ATTGTAAATCTGGACAAAGCTCTCCTCAAGCTCATTCTGGAGCGACAGTTGTAGCGTCTTGCGGCGGGCCTGCGCTGGTGGTTTTGTAGGAAAGTGTAAGAAGAATGACAATTCTGAGGTACGGCCCGCCCAAGCGCCCAACCTCCCCTTCCGGGGATAGTCACTTTGAGTTGGGCGGTTTCTCTTCGATTGACGCTCCGCTGTTTTTACGCGCCTTCGATTAGGGGGACGTCGTCATGTTATCAACTCTTTCCGATTCCATTGAGCGTCTGGACCAAATCATTCATCTGGCAGGCAAGGCGACTTCGCTCGATCTGCTCGAAGCATGCCTTACGGAAGGACTCGGCGGCGTGCTTCTGGGCCTGGGCGCGCAATGGTGGCGGTCGTCGCCCCGCAATGCAGTCCCGGATTGGTCGGCGGCGGCCGGCGCTCTGCCTGACGACGTGGGCGCGGGTTTGACGATTGAGGGCGAAACCTGGGCTTCGCTGATGCCTAAAGCGTGGCGCCTCGAGCGGTCGCCCGAAATGCTCGGCGTTTCGGTGCCTGTCGTGGGGCGCATGCACTCGTTTGGAGCGTTGACGGCGCAGCTGCAACTGGATCACGCCCAATGGGTCGCCCAGCAGAACGCGTGGCTGGGGCGGTTGCTGCTGCTGGCGCAATTGGTGCAGGATCGCGTTGAGCGCTGGAACGCAGATACAAATGTGACCAGACTGGCTCCGCGCGAGATCGAATGTCTCAGCTATGCCGCAGAAGGATTGAAGGCCAAGCAGATAGCCGAAGAGCTCGGGATCGGGCAACAAACGGTTCAATTTCATCTTGCCCGCGCACGCCTGAAACTGTCGGCGGGCAATACGGTGCAGGCGGTGGTGCGTGCGGCCAAGCTCGGCGTGTTGCGCTCGGGCAATTAGGCGCAAACATTATTCTCTCTTGATCCTGACCGGGCGGGGGGAGACAACGGCGGAAGCGGCTCGCGTTTGAGCGCAGATTCTTTTTCGTCGTATTGGAAACATCCTCTTGGAGCAGGCTCCTTCTCCAGCCCGCAATGTCAGCCTTCCTGAGCTGTTCACGGGCTTTTTGCTGATTGGCATGTTGGGCTTTGGCGGCATCGCGGCCAGCGCCCATTATGTCATGGTCGAGCGTAACCGATGGCTCGACCAGAAGGAGTTCGTCGAGCTGTTCGGCATTTGCTCGATCCTGCCGGGCGGTAACTTTCTCAACGCCACCGTCATGCTGGGAGACCGTTATCAGGGGCCGCTCGGCTCTGTGGCGGGCCTCACCGCTCTGTTGCTGGCGCCGCTTCTGATCCTCGTGGCCTTGGCCATGACCTATGCCGCTTTTGATCACGTGCCGGACGTGCAGGCCGCCATCGCCGGTTCGGCTGCCGCTGCGGCGGGCCTCATCATCGGCACGTCGGCAAAGCTGATCCGAAGTCTTAAACCCGGCTATTCCACCGCGTTTTTTGGAATAGCCACCTTTGTGGCGGTGGGCGTTTTCCGCATGCCGCTGGCTGGCGTGGTGCTCGTCATCGTGCCGGCCTCCATCGCGCTTGCGCTCTGGTGCGCGAGGCGGGGCGCATGAGCATCCTTGTTCAGCTCGCCATCACCTTCCTCTCGGTCGCGTTTTTCTCCATTGGCGGCGCCAGCGCGCTCATACCCGAATTCTACCGCCAGATCGTGGTCGAGCATGGTTGGCTGAGCAATTCGGATTTCGCCCACATGGTTGCGCTGGCGCAGGTTGCGCCTGGGCCGAATATGCTGATCGTCAGCCTGATCGGCTGGCGCGTTGCCGGCGTGCCCGGCCTGCTGGTCTCGACGCTGGCCATTGTGGGGCCGCCGAGCGTTATCGCATTCTTCGTCGGCCGGGCCCTGGGCCGCCTGCGCGATGCGCAATGGCTGACGGCGGTGAAGGGCGGGCTGGCGCCGGTTGTGGTTGGGCTCATGCTTGCGTCTGGCGTCATTACGGCTCAGGCGGCTAACCATTCCGCGCTGGCCTGGGCGATTACGGCGGGATCGGCGCTGTTTATGTACGCGGTCAAGCGCAACCCTCTGTGGGTGATCGGGGCCGGAGCCTTGCTGGGAATCGCTGCGGGCAGGGCGGGGTTGATCTGACCCGACCTGCTGTGTCCGGACTTGTCCCGCTGGGCTTATACGTGGCTGGAGCCAGTAGGCGCTCCATGAGGTTTTTTGCAGCTATTTGCGGAAATATCAGGCGTTTCCCCCATGCTAAACGATTGGTGTGGGGGTTTCGCCTTGCGCAGGCCTGTGCGGTGCGATAGTCCTCCGCCCGTCAGAAAACGCTGTGCGAGGTGCGCCTGGGCGCGCTTCGGGCTAGTGTCTTCACATATCTATTATTATGCGCGGAACGCCCATGTCGGGACTGCTCAACGAATATTTGCCGCTGATCGTCTTCATTGGCGTTTCAGCCTTCATCGCCGGCGCGCTTCTCGTGGCCCCGTTTCTGCTGGCGTTCAAGAAGCCGGATCCAGAGAAGCTCAGCGCTTATGAGTGCGGTTTCAATGCCTTCGACGACGCCCGCATGAAGTTTGACGTGCGTTTCTATCTGGTTTCCCTGCTCTTTATCATCTTCGATCTGGAAGTAGCGTTCCTGTTTCCGTGGGCAGTCGCCTTCAAGGAAATCGGGCTGTTTGGCTTCTGTTCGATGATGGTCTTCCTGTTCGTGCTGACGATTGGCTTCGTCTACGAGTGGAAGAAGGGCGCCCTGGAGTGGGATTGATGCAAACATCGCCTTCGCCTTTAATCGCTCCACTCGTGGCCCCCGCGCCGCGCGGCATTCTGGATCCAGCCACCGGCAAGCCGGTAGGCGAGAACGATCCGTTCTACATGAACATGAGCGATCAGCTCGCCGATAAGGGATTCGTGCTCACGGCGACCGAGGATCTCATCACATGGGCGCGCACCGGCTCGTTGATGTGGATGACTTTTGGTCTTGCCTGCTGCGCCGTCGAGATGATGCAGATGTCAATGCCGCGCTATGACGCAGAGCGGTTTGGCTTTGCGCCCCGCGCCTCGCCGCGCCAGTCGGACGTTATGATCGTCGCCGGCACGCTGACCAACAAGATGGCGCCGGCTCTGCGCAAGGTTTACGACCAAATGCCGGAGCCCCGTTATGTGATCTCGATGGGATCATGCGCCAACGGCGGCGGCTATTACCATTATTCGTATTCGGTGGTGCGTGGCTGCGACCGGATTGTTCCTGTCGACATCTACGTGCCCGGATGCCCGCCTTCCGCCGAGGCGCTGCTCTATGGAGTGCTGCTTCTGCAAAAGAAGATCAGGCGCACCGGCACGATTGAACGCTAGCGGCATCGCAAGGGGATTGCACGCGAATGGATGAGGACTTGAAGGCTCTGGGCGATTCCATCGCCGCTGCGCTGCCTGGCGCGGCGCCGCGTGTCTATGTCGAATTCGGCGAGCTCAATCTGTGCGTCGAGGCCTCGCACATCGTCGAGACGCTGACCTGGTTGCGCGACGCGCCCGATTGCCAGTTTTTCTCCTTCATCGACCTGACGGCGGTGGATTATCCGGTGCGCGAGAAGCGTTTCGACGTAGTCTATCACCTGCTGTCCCCGCGCCTGAACCGTCGCATCCGCATCAAGACTGCGGTCGCAGAGGACGAGGCGTTGGCCTCCGTAATTCCGGTGTTCCCGTGCGCCAATTGGTTTGAGCGCGAAGTGTGGGACATGTTTGGAATTCCGTTCTCTGACCACCCGGACCTGCGCCGCATCCTTACCGATTACGGGTTCGACGGGCACCCGCTGCGCAAGGACTTCCCGATGACCGGTTTCGTCGAGGTGCGTTACGACGATGCCCAGAAGCGCGTCGTCAACGAGCCCGTGCGCCTGACGCAGGAATTCCGCCAGTTTGACTTCCTCTCCCCCTGGGAGGGCGATACGCCTTACGGGCTGCCGGGCGACGAAAAGGCGAGGGGCGAGCAGTGACCAGAAACTTGCAGGGCTGCGGTGCAGTGGTGGTCAGATTTTCAGCGTCTTCCCCCACCGCCTTTTGCCTGTTGCCCGCTGCCTTTGAGGCAAACCCATGAACGATCAATCAGCGATCCGTAATTTCTCGATCAACTTTGGACCGCAGCATCCTGCGGCGCATGGCGTGTTGCGCCTTGTGCTGGAACTGGACGGCGAAGTCGTCGAGCGCGTGGATCCGCATATCGGCCTGCTGCATCGCGGCACCGAGAAGCTGATGGAGGCGCGTACCTATTTGCAGAACGTGCCTTATTTTGACCGGCTCGATTATGTCGCGCCGATGAATCAGGAACATGCGTTCTGCCTTGCTATCGAGAAGCTGTGTGCGGTGGAAGTGCCGCGTCGCGGGCAGCTTATTCGCGTGCTGTATTCCGAGATCGGGCGCCTGCTGTCGCATTTGCTCAACCTCACCACGCAGGCGATGGACGTGGGCGCGCTGACGCCGCCGCTTTGGGGCTTTGAAGAGCGCGAAAAGCTGATGGTGTTTTACGAGCGCGCTTCGGGCTCGCGCATGCATGCCAATTATTTCCGCCCTGGCGGCGTTGCGCGCGATCTGCCTGAAAAGCTGATTGAGGACATCGGCGCGTTCTGCGACCCGTTCCTCAAGGTCTGCGACGACCTGACCGATCTGTTCCTCGACAACCGCATCTTCAAACAGCGCAACGTCGGCATCGGAATCGTGTCGCTGGAAGAGTGCTGGAAATGGGGCTTCTCCGGCGTGATGGTGCGCGGCTCCGGCGCGCCGTGGGATCTGCGCAAGTCGCAGCCCTATGAGTGCTACGAGGAAATGGATTTCGACATTCCAGTCGGCCGCCACGGCGATAATTATGATCGTCAGGTGCTGCGCATGGAAGAAATGCGCCAGTCTGTGCGCATCATGAAGCAATGCGTCGAGAAACTGTCGACGCCCACGGGGCGCGGCCCGGTTTCGGCGGTCGACAACAAGATGGTTCCGCCCTCGCGCGCTGAAATGAAGCGCTCGATGGAAGGGCTCATCCATCACTTCAAACTCTACACCGAGGGCTTCCACGTTCCCGCTGGCGAGGTCTATGCTGCGGTGGAGGCGCCCAAGGGCGAGTTCGGCGTTTATCTGGTGGCGGACGGCGGCGACAAGCCCTACCGCTGCAAGGTGCGCGCGCCGGGGTTCGCACATCTTCAAGCCATGGATTTCATGTGCCGTAAGCACATGCTCGCCGACGTTAGCGCGATTCTGGGCTCCCTCGACATTGTGTTCGGGGAGGTAGACCGGTGATCGCTGACCGCATTATTTCTTCAAGGACATTTGCACGATGAGCGTCCGCCGTCTTGCCGACAAGCAGCCTGAAACCTTTGAGTTTACGCCCGACAATCTTGCGTGGGCGCAGGCGCAGATTGATAAATATCCGTCAGGCCGTCAGGCCTCGGCGGTGATTCCGCTGTTGTGGAAAGCGCAGGCGCAGAACGATTATTGGCTGCCGCGCGCGGCGATCGAGAAGGTCGCAACCATGCTCGACATGCCGACAATCCGCGTGCTTGAGGTCGCCACCTTCTACACAATGTTCAATCTGGAGCCGGTGGGCCGCCATTTCATTCAGCTCTGTGGCACGACGCCCTGCATGCTGCGCGGCGCCAACGATATTCGCGCCGTGCTTGAAAAGCGCATCGGGCAGCAGCGCCATGTCAGCGCCGACGGCAAGTTCGCCTGGCTTGAAGTGGAATGTCTCGGCGCTTGCTGCAATGCGCCGATGGTGCAGATTAACGACGATTATTACGAAGACCTGAATGTTGAGAACTTCAACGCATTGCTTGACGATCTGGCCGCAGGCCGCCCTGTGAAAAAGGGTTCGCAGCTTGGCCGCGTCTCTTCCGAGCCCGAGCCCGGCAAGGGTTCTACTCTGACGGAGGGCGCGTTGTTTGACGGCTCGCTTGTAGGCTCGTGGAAGGCGCGGTTTGAAGAAGATCGCGCCAGGGCGGAAGCTGCTGCAAAAGCCGCCGCTGAAGCCGCCGCCGCCAATCCCGCAGAGAAGAAGTGAGGACGCGCCATGCTCGCTGATCGTGATCGCATCTTCACCAATCTTTACGGCTTCCATTCGTCCGGCCTCAAGGAAGCGCAAATGCGCGGCGCCTGGGACGGCACCAAACTACTGATCGATCGCGGTCGCGATTGGGTCATTAACGAGATGAAAGCGTCGGGCCTGCGCGGTCGCGGCGGAGCGGGTTTCCCGACCGGCCTCAAATGGTCGTTCATGCCCAAGCCCGATCCCGCGCGCCCATCCTATCTCGTGGTCAATGCCGACGAGTCGGAGCCTGGCACCTGCAAGGATCGCGAGATCATGCGCAACGATCCGCATTTGCTGATCGAGGGCTGCCTGATCGCCTCGTTCGCGATGCACGCGCACGCCTGCTACATTTACGTGCGCGGCGAATACATTTTCGAGCGCGAGCGCCTGCAAGCCGCCGTTGACGAGGCCTATGCGGCCAATCTGGTTGGCAAGAACAACGTTCACGGCTGGCCGTTCGACATCTACGTTCACCACGGCGCCGGCGCCTATATCTGCGGCGAAGAGACGGCGCTGCTGGAGAGCCTCGAAGGCAAGAAGGGCATGCCGCGCCTGAAGCCGCCGTTCCCCGCCAATATGGGCCTTTACGGCTGCCCGACGACCGTCAACAATGTTGAGTCGATTGCTGTGGCGCCGACGATCCTGCGTCGCGGCGCTGCGTGGTTTGCGGGCTTTGGCGCCAAGAACAACACTGGCACCAAGCTGTTTTGCGTCTCGGGCCACGTCAACACGCCTTGCAATGTGGAGGAGGCGATGTCGCTTCCGTTCCGCGAATTGATTGATCGCCATTGCGGCGGCATTCGCGGCGGCTGGGACAATCTGCTGGCGGTGATCCCAGGCGGATCGTCGGTTCCTGTCGTGCCGGCCCATGAGATCATCGACGCGGCGATGGATTTTGACACGCTGCGCGGCCTGAAATCGGGCCTTGGCACCGCGGCGGTGATCGTGATGGACAAGTCCACCGACATCGTGCGCGCGATCGCCCGCATCTCGTATTTCTACAAGCACGAGAGCTGCGGCCAGTGCACGCCCTGCCGCGAAGGCACGGGCTGGATGTGGCGCGTGCTCAACCGTATGGCGGAAGGGCGCGCCCAGAAGCGCGAAATCGACATGCTGCTGGAAGTGTCCACGCAGATCGAAGGCCACACGATTTGCGCGCTCGGCGACGCAGCGGCCTGGCCGGTGCAGGGCCTCATCCGCCATTTCCGCCACGAGATTGAGAAGAAGATCGACGATTACGCAGCCAACCCGCACAGCGAACCTGCGCGCGGTTACAGCGCCGCTGCGGAATAGGAGAAGTCGAAGTGACAAAGATCATCGTCGACGGCAGGGAAGTGGACGTACCGGCGGAATACACGCTGTTGCAGGCGTGCGAAGCTGCGGGCGCTGAAATTCCGCGTTTCTGTTTCCACGAGCGCCTGTCCATCGCCGGCAATTGCCGCATGTGCCTCGTTGAGCTGAAGGGCGCGCCCAAGCCGGTGGCGTCCTGCGCCTGGGCCGTGCGCGATTGCCGCCCCGGCCCCAACGGCGAAGCGCCCGAGGTGAACACCAAAACGCCCGTGGTGAAGAAAGCCCGCGAAGGCGTGATGGAATTCCTGCTCATCAACCATCCGCTCGATTGCCCGATCTGCGATCAGGGCGGCGAATGCGATTTGCAGGACCAGGCGATGGCGTTCGGCGTCGACTCGTCGCGCTTTGCTGAAAACAAGCGCGCGGTCGAGGACAAATACATCGGGCCGCTGGTCAAGACCTCGATGAACCGCTGCATCCATTGCACCCGCTGCGTGCGCTTTACGGCGGAAGTTGCCGGCACAGCCGACATGGGCGCGACAGGTCGCGGCGAGGATATGGAGATCACGACCTATCTCGAATCCGCCATGGGCTCCGAGCTGCAAGGCAATGTCGCGGACCTATGCCCTGTGGGCGCGCTGCTGCACAAGCCATATTCGTTCAAGGCCCGTCCATGGGAATTGGGCAAGACCGAATCCATCGACGTGATGGATGCTTTGGGCTCCGCCATTCGCATCGACGTGCGCGGCCGCGAAGTCATGCGCATTCTGCCGCGCGTGAACGAGGCGGTGAACGAGGAATGGATTTCCGACAAGACCCGCCACATCGTTGATGGTCTGAAGACGCAGCGTCTGGATCGTCCCTATGTGCGGCAGAACGGCAAGTTGAATCCGGCGACGTGGCCGCAGGCGTTCGCCGCCATCGCGGCCAAAGCTGCGGGCGTTGCGCCTTCAAAGATTGGCGCTCTGGCTGGCGATCTTTGCAGCGTAGATGATATGTTTGCGCTTAAATCGCTGGTTGAGAAGCTGGGCTCGGCCAATTTCGATTGCCGTCAGGACGGTGTGAAGCTCGATCCCGCTTATGGCCGTGCGTCCTATGTCTTCAACGCCACGATTGCTGGCATCGAGCAGGCAGACGCGCTGCTGATCGTCGGCTCCAATCCGCGCAAGGAGGCGCCGGTTCTGAACGCGCGCATCCTCAAGCGCTGGCGCGCAGGCGGCTTCCCGATTGGGTTGATAGGCGAGCGCGTCGATCTCACCTATGGTCACGAATATCTGGGCGCCGGCGTCGAGACTTTGTCGGACGTCGCTGCGGGCAAGGGTTTTGGCGAAGTGCTCGCCAACGCCAAGAACCCTCTGGTCATCATCGGTCAGGGCGCGTTGACGCGGGCCGACGCTCTGGCTCTGCTGGCGTTGGCGGCGAAAATTTCCCGCCCGAGCGCTGAATGGAACGGCCTCTGCGTGCTGCACACATCGGCCGCGCGCGTCGGCGGGCTCGATCTGGGGTTTGTCCCGGCCAAAGGCGCGCTCGATGCGCAGGCCATGGCGTCAGGCGGGGTCGATCTGTTGTTCAACCTCGGCGCCGACGAGATCGAGATCGTTCCCGGTGCATTCGTGGTCTACATCGGCAGCCACGGCGATCGCGGCGCCCATCGCGCCGACGTGATCCTGCCGGGCGCGGCCTATACCGAAAAATCGGGCATCTATGTCAACACGGAAGGGCGCGTGCAAATGGGCCAGCGCGCCAATTTCCCGCCCGGGCAGGCGCGTGAAGACTGGGCGATCCTGCGTGCTCTGTCTGATGTGCTGGGCCAGCGTTTGCCCTTCGACTCGCTGGCGCAATTGCGCAGCGCGCTGTTTGCTGCGCATCCGCATTTCGCGGCGATTGACGAGATCGCAGCCGGCGATGCGGCATCGCTGCTCAACCTGCCTGCGGGCGCGGTGGCGCCGGGCGGCTTCCCCTCGCCGGTGCTTGATTTCTACCTGACCAATCCAATCGCCCGCGCGTCGGCGGTTATGGCCGAATGTTCCGCTCTGGCCTCTGGCCGGACGCGGCAGGCGGCGGAGTAAGATCGATGGACTTCTCCTGGGTGCTTCCGCTCCTCATCATCCTCGGCAAGAGCCTGTTGCTCATCGCCGCGCTGCTGATCTTTGTCGCCTACATTTTGTACGCGGACCGCAAGATCTGGGCGGCGGTGCAATTGCGTCGCGGCCCGAATGTGGTTGGGCCATGGGGCCTGCTGCAATCTTTTGCGGACATGCTGAAATTTGTGCTGAAAGAGCCGGTCATTCCGGATGGGGCCAACAAAGGCGTGTTCCTGCTGGCGCCTTTCGTCATGGGCACGCTGTCGCTGGCCGCCTGGGCGGTGGTGCCGGTTGCCGACGGCTGGGCGGTCTCCGATCTCAACGTCGGGATTTTGTATATTTTCGCGATCTCGTCGCTGGGCGTCTATGGCGTCATCATGGGCGGCTGGGCGTCGAATTCGAAATATCCGTTTTTGTCGGCGCTTCGCTCGGCCGCGCAGATGGTCAGCTATGAAGTCTCCATCGGCTTTGTGATCGTCACCGTGCTGCTGGTGGCGGGCTCGCTGAATTTGTCCGATATCGTGCGCTCGCAGGATACCGCTTATGGCGCGCTGGGCTGGTACTGGCTGCCGCTGTTTCCGATGTTCATCATCTTCTTCATCTCGGCTCTGGCCGAGACCAACCGTCCGCCCTTCGATCTGGTTGAGGCGGAATCTGAGCTCGTGGCCGGGTTCATGGTCGAATATTCGTCTGTTCCCTACATGCTGTTCATGCTGGGCGAATATGTGGCCATCGTCACCATGTGCGCGCTGACGGTTATCCTGTTCATGGGCGGCTGGCTGTCTCCAATCCCGTTTGCGCCGTTCACAATGGTGCCGGGCGTGATCTGGTTTGTGCTGAAAACCTGCATGGTGTTCTTCATGTTCGCCATGGTGAAGGCCTTTGTGCCGCGCTATCGCTACGATCAATTAATGCGGCTGGGCTGGAAAGTGTTTCTGCCGATCTCTCTGTTCATGGTCGTGGCCGTGGCGGGCGTGCTGCAATTCATGCAAGTGAAGGGGTGGCGCTGATGAGACTCGATCAGGCTGCAAAATCAATCTTCCTGAAGGAATTCGTCGGCGCGTTCTTCCTTTCGATGCGCTATTTCTTCAAGCCGAAGGCGACGATCAATTATCCGCACGAGAAGAACCCGCAATCGCCGCGCTATCGGGGCGAGCATGCGCTGCGCCGTTATCCGAACGGGGAAGAGCGTTGCATCGCGTGCAAGCTTTGCGAGGCTATTTGCCCCGCGCAGGCGATCACGATTGAGGCGGGACCGCGCGGCAATGACGGGACGCGCCGCACCACGCGCTACGACATTGACATGGTGAAGTGCATCTATTGCGGCTTCTGTCAGGAAGCCTGCCCGGTGGACGCCATCGTCGAGGGGCCGAACGCGGAATTTGCGGTCGAGACTCGCGAAGAACTGCTCTACGACAAGCAAAAGTTGCTCGACAATGGCAATCGCTGGGAGCGCGAGATCGCGCGCAACATATCTGCCGACGCAAAATACCGCTGACGAAGAAAGCCGAGCTCATGATTTCAGGAGCGCCGGTTTGACCAAGGCAAAGAACTGCCGACCAAGGATTGAACGATGACTGTGGCTTCAGCCTTCTTCTACCTGTTCTCGAGCGTCATGATCGCGTCGGCGTTCATGGTGATCGCGGCGCGTAATCCCGTTCATTCGGTGCTGTTCCTGATCCTCGCCTTCGTCAACGCATCCGGCCTGTTCATCCTGCTGGGCGCCGAGTTTCTGGCGATGATCCTCGTGGTCGTCTATGTCGGCGCGGTTGCGGTGCTGTTCCTGTTCGTCGTCATGATGCTTGATGTCGATTTCGCCGAACTCAAGCAGGGTTTTTTGCAATATCTGCCAGTGGGCGCGCTGATCGGGGTTATCGTCGCCATTGAGCTGGTGCTTGTGGTCGGCGGCTTCACGCCTTCATCGGCCACGCTGGCCGCGGCCCGCGCGCCGACGCCCCCCGACGTTTCCAACACCATGGCGCTGGGGCTCGTGCTGTACACCAAGCACGTCTACTTCTTTCAGGCGGCGGGCATGATCCTGCTCACCGCCATGATCGGCGCCATCGTCCTGACGCTGCGCCACAAGCCGGACGTCAAGCGCCAGGATATTTCCGAACAGAATGCGCGCACGCGCGAAGAAGCGATGGAGATCCGCAAGGTTCCCTCGCGGACGGGCGTGTGAGGAGAGGGCCATGATCGAACTCAACCATTACCTCACCGTGGCGGCGCTGCTGTTCACGCTCGGCATTTGCGGCATCATCCTCAACCGCAAGAACATCATCATTATCCTGATGTCGGTCGAGCTGATCCTGCTGGCGGTCAACATCAACCTTGTCGCGTTTTCGAGCTTTCTGGGCGATCTGACAGGACAGGTGTTCTCGCTGTTCATCCTCACCGTCGCGGCCGCAGAGGCGGCCATCGGTCTGGCGATCCTCGTGACATATTATCGCAACCGCGGCTCCATCGCGGTTGAAGACATCAATATGATGAAGGGCTGAGCGGCATGTATACGGCCATCGTCTTCCTGCCGCTGCTTGGCTTTTTGATCGCCGGGCTCTTTGGTCGGCAAATCGGCGCCCGTGCGTCGGAGATCGTCACCACGAGCCTTTTGTTTGTGGCGGCGCTTCTGTCGTGGATCGTGTTCTTTCAGGTCGGTTACGGCAAGTCGACGCTGATCGTTCCTGTGCTGGCCGACTGGATCGTGTCGGGCGGCCTGAAGATCGAATGGGCTTTGCGCATCGATACGCTGACGGCGGCCATGCTGGTGGTGGTCAACACCGTGTCGGCGCTCGTGCATCTCTATTCTATTGGCTACATGCACGAAGACCCTGCGCGCCAGCGGTTTTTCGCCTATCTGTCGCTCTTCACCTTCGCCATGCTGATGCTGGTGACTGCGGATAATCTCGTGCAGATGTTCTTCGGCTGGGAAGGCGTGGGTCTTGCCTCCTATTTGCTGATTGGCTTCTGGTACGAAAAGCCGTCGGCCAATGCGGCCGCGATCAAGGCGTTCGTCGTCAACCGCGTTGGCGATTTTGGCTTTGCTCTGGGCATTTTCTTTCTGTTCGCGCTCACCGGCTCGGTCGCATTCGACCAGATTTTTGCTGCGGCTCCCGGTCTTGCGGCTACCCCCATTCATGTATTTGGCATGAATGTCGATGCGCTGACGATCACCTGCCTGCTGCTGTTCATGGGCGCGATGGGCAAGTCGGCGCAATTCCTGCTGCACACTTGGTTGCCGGATGCGATGGAAGGTCCGACGCCTGTGTCGGCGCTGATCCATGCCGCGACCATGGTCACGGCGGGCGTGTTCATGGTGGCGCGCCTGTCGCCGGTGTTTGAACAGGCGCCGATGGCGCTCAGCGTCGTCGTGGTGTTTGGCGCGACGACTGCGTTCTTCGCCGCAACCGTCGGTCTGGTGCAGAACGACATCAAGCGCGTGATCGCCTATTCTACCTGTTCGCAGCTCGGATATATGTTCGTGGCGCTTGGTCTTGGCGGCTATAGCCTGGCGATCTTCCACCTGTTCACGCACGCCTTCTTCAAGGCGCTGCTGTTTTTGGGCGCGGGCTCGGTCATCCACGCGATGCACCATGAGCAGGACATGCGCAAAATGGGCGGGCTGCACAAGCACATCCCGATCACGTTCTGGATGATGACGATCGGCACGTTCGCGCTGACCGGCCTGCCGCTGATGGCGGGCTTCTTCTCCAAGGATGCAATTATTGAGGCGGCATTCGCCTCGCAGCGTCCCGGCGCAATCTACGCCTTCCTGATGATCGTGATCGCCGCAGGCCTGACATCGTTCTATTCATGGCGCCTCGTGTTCATGACGTTCTTTGGCAAGCCGCGCTGGCAAGAGGACGCAGGTGACGCGCATAATCACGATGCGCATGGACACGCCTCGCATGCGGCCCATGGTCACGACGATCATGCGCATGATCATTCGCACGGGCATGGACACGGGCCGCTCGTTCCCCATGAATCGCCAGCTGTGATGCTGATCCCGCTCTATGTTCTGGCCGCGGGCGCTATCTTCGCCGGTCTGCTGTTCAAGGATCGCTTCATCGGCGATGCGGCTTCAGCATTCTGGAAGCAATCACTTTATTACGCGCCCACGAATACGATTCTGACCGATTTCCATCATGTTCCGGGCATCGTCGCGTTGCTGGCGACCATCATGATGAGCGTCGGCTTTCTGGTCTCGCTTTACATGTATATCTTCTCGCCGCAGACGCCGGTTCGCCTGGCTCAGCGACACGGGCTGATCTACAGCTTCCTGCTCAACAAATGGTATTTCGACGAGATCTACAATTTCCTGTTTGTGCGCCCTGCCTTTTGGCTTGGCCGCCTGTTCTGGAAGAGCGGCGACGGGCGCATCATTGACGGGCTTGGGCCCGACGGCGTGTCGGCGCGCGTGATTGAAGTGGCGGGCCGCGTCGTCCGGCTGCAAACCGGTTACGTCTATCACTACGCCTTCACCATGCTGATCGGTGTGGCGGCGCTAATTACCTGGTATCTGCTCGGCGGGGTGCATTGATGTTCGGCTTCGGCATTCTCACCGGACTCGTCGTCCTCCCGCTGGTGGGCGCAGCTTTCATTCTGCTCCAGCCCGGCGACAACGAGGCCTCGTTACGCAATGTGCGCTGGGCGGCTTTGTTTGCGACGATCATCACCTTCGCGCTGTCGCTGTTTGCGTGGGCTCAGTTCGACATCGCCAATCCCGGCTTTCAGCTCGTCGAGCAAAAGGCGTGGATGGGCTCTGGTCTCAGCTACAAGCTCGGCGTAGACGGCATTTCAATGCCGTTCGTTCTGCTGACCACGTTCCTGATGCCGTTCTGCATTCTGGCTTCATGGGATTCCGTCACCAATCGCGTGAAGGAATACATGATCGCCTTCCTTGTCCTTGAGACGATGATGATCGGCGTGTTCTGCTCGCTGGATATGATTTTGTTCTACGTCTTCTTTGAAGGCGGCCTGATCCCGATGTTCCTCATCATCGGCATCTGGGGCGGCAAGCGCCGCATCTATGCGAGCTTCAAATTCTTCCTCTACACGCTGGTTGGCTCGCTGCTGATGCTGCTCGCCATGATGGCGATGTGGGGCGTGGCTGGCACGACCGACATCGTGCAATTGCTCAACACCAGCTTCCCTTCATCCATGCAGAAATGGCTGTGGCTGGCGTTCTTCGCGTCCTTCGCCGTGAAAATGCCGATGTGGCCGGTGCATACCTGGTTGCCGGACGCGCACGTTGAGGCGCCGACGGCCGGTTCGGTCATTCTGGCGGGCGTCTTGTTGAAGATGGGCGGCTACGGCTTCCTGCGCTTCTCGTTGCCGATGTTCCCCGAAGCGTCGCAATATTTTGCGCCGCTGGTGATGACGCTCTCCGTGATCGCCATCGTCTACACCTCGCTGGTGGCTTTGGTGCAGGAGGACATGAAGAAGCTGATCGCCTATTCGTCCGTGGCGCATATGGGCTTTGTCACCATGGGCTTGTTCTCCATGAACATGCAGGGCGTGCAGGGGGCGGTGTTCCAGATGGTCAGCCATGGACTGGTCGCCAGCGCGCTGTTCCTGTGCGTGGGCGTCGTCTACGACCGTCTGCACACCCGCGAGATTTCGGCGTATGGCGGCATCGTGAAAACCATGCCTCTCTACGCTGTGGCCTTCATGGTGTTCACCATGGCCAATGTCGGCCTGCCTGGCACGTCGGGCTTTGTGGGCGAATTCCTCACGCTGCTGGGTTCGTTTGGCTACAGCCCGTGGGTTGCTCTTGGCGCGACCACAGGCGTTATCCTGTCGGCGACCTACGCGCTTTATCTCTATCGCCGCGTCATCTTTGGCGCCCTGGAGAAGCCCGCGCTGGCTGGCCTGAAGGATTTGTCGGCGCGCGAAATCACGCTGCTGGCTCCCCTGGTTGGGCTCACCATCTGGTATGGCGTGCAGCCGGGTGCGATCCTGAACGCCTGTGCGGCGTCCGTTCAACTGCTCATCAAGAATTACGAGGCGGCGCTCGCGGTCACAAAGACCGCCGCGCTCGCACTCTATTGAGGCGTAAACAATGACGTCGCTTTCCCTCGACATCGCCCATTCGCTGCCCGAAATCGTGCTGGCTCTGGGCGCGCTTAGCCTCCTGATGCTGGGCGCGTTCGGCGCCGGCAAGCGCGACTGGATCATCACCGAGGCGGCTATCGTCGTCCTCGGCATCGCCTTCCTGTCGATGTTCTATCCCATCGCCGACAAGGCGCTGGTGTGGGACCAGGCTTTCATCGACGACAATTTCGCCCGCTTCATGAAGACGCTGGTGCTGTTGGGCTCGATGACGACGCTGATCCTGTCGCGCGAATATATGGCGCGCCTCGGCATCGACCTGTTCGAGTTCCCGGTCCTGGTGCTGCTGGCCACGCTTGGCATGTGCATGCTGGTGTCGGCGCAAAGCCTGATCGCCCTTTATCTAGGCCTTGAGCTGATGAGTCTGGCGCTCTACGTGATCGCCGCCTTCCACCGTGACGACGTGCGCGCGTCCGAGGCCGGACTTAAGTATTTTGTGCTGGGAGCGCTGTCGTCGGGCATGCTGCTCTACGGCTCGTCGCTGATTTATGGCTATGCGGGAACGGTTTCTTTCACCGGGATCGCCGCAGCCCTGCAGGGCGGCGTCTCGATCGGCGTGATCTTCGGCCTCGTGTTCGTGCTGGCGGGCCTTGCGTTCAAAATGTCCATCGTGCCGTTTCACATGTGGACGCCGGACGTCTATGAGGGCGCGCCCACGCCTGTCACCACGTTCTTCGCCACAGCTGCGAAGGTTGCTGCGGTGGCGATCACGATCCGCATCATCGTCACGGCGTTCCCGGGCGTGAAGCCGCAATGGCAGCAGATCATCGTGTTCGTCTCGATCCTGTCGATGGCGCTGGGCGCGTTCGGGGCCATTGGTCAGACGAACATCAAGCGGCTGATGGCCTATTCGTCCATCGGCCACATGGGCTTTGCGCTTGTCGGCCTCTCCACTGGGACGGAGCAGGGCGTTGCCGGCGTTATGATTTATATGGCTATCTATGTGCTCATGAGCCTTGGGGCGTTCGCCGCGATCCTGTCGATGCGAATTGGCGACCGTTATGTCGAGAACATCGGCGATCTTGCCGGGCTTGCGCGCACTAACGGATT
>CANJPM010000055.1 GCA_947476075.1 Beijerinckiaceae bacterium | reverse complement strand
TCGAATCGATTGGCTTGAAGGAAATTTTCGATCTGAAAGCGCAAAAAGCGCCCACCTCCATGGAGCAGGACCGCTTTTATTATTCCAATGCTCTTGATGAGATCGCGTGGCATAAGCAAGGATCGCAGCAACCATTGTTTTTGTACGTACAGACCATGGCCGCCCATTGGCCCTATGACGTGACTTATTGGCCTGAGCGTAAGGTCGCGGGCGCCCCGGGCGCAAGCGCTGAAATACACGAATATCTGCGTCGCCTCGCAATGTCGAAAGAAGATTACGAGGGCTTTAGCACCGCCCTTGGGCAGCGCTTTCCCGATGAGCGTTTTCTGATCGTTCAATATGGCGATCATCAACCACTGGCCACGCGCTCGTTCTTTGGTTTCGACAATCAGGAGATCGAGGACATCAATGGCGCGCTGCCGGAAAATTCGTCCGCGTTTGAAACCTATTTCTCAGTTAATGCAATTAATTTTGATCCGCCTCCGCTGCCTCAAACGCCGGCTCTTGACGCTGCTTATCTGGGCGCAATTTTATTCGAGCAAGCGCGTCTGCCGATGCCCGATTCATGGCGCGCGCGACTGGCGCTTATGGCTCATTGCAATGGGCGTTACGCTACATGTGCAGATCGTGCGGCCGTTCTGGCGTTCCACCGCAAGCTCGTGGATTCCGGCCTCGTCAGGGCGCGGTAAGGCTGGCGCCGATTTCGTCAGCTGCACGCAATCCGCTCATCCACGCGCCATGGGCGGTTGAATAGAAAAATGGATGCGTCGCCTCGCCCGCAAAGAAAATGCGGTTTTCATGCGGCGCGGCCAGAATTGCGCGCTGATCGAAATAGCCTGGCAGAGCGTGCGAATAAGAGCCCAGCGCAAACGGGTCGCGCGCCCAGCCGCTGGCCGCCAGCGGTTTCAGCCGCCTGGCCCATTGACTGCCCAGCGCGGCCACAAGCTCTTCAATCGCAAAATCGGCGAACGCCGCAAGCCCGCCCGCCTCCAGCGCGCTTGCGCAGGCGCCGCCGAAATAGCCTTCAATCAACGGGCGCCCGAAGGGGCGGTAATGATAGGCGCCGGTGTCGACCCGATCAATGCGCCCAAACAAGCGCGCGTTTTCGGGCAGGTCGTGCGCGTCCTCCACTTCCAGAAACACCTTGTCGGCGATTCCCAAAGGCAGATGCGCACAGGCTGCGACCTTATCCGGCAAATCGGGGCTGAAACGCAAAGCGCCTGTGGCGATGATGTTTGTGGGCGCCGCCACCAGGACGGCTCGCGCTTCAACGATTCCGGCGCTTGTCGTCACCTTGAGCGTCAGTCCGCTATGGTCGATTATATGCGCCTTTGTATCAAAGGCTATGGGCGCGTCCTGCGCGAGGCGCGCGATGAGTTCGCCATAGCCCTCGCGCACCCGGAAGTTGATGCCGGTGTCCTCGTAAGCGTCAAAATCCTTGACCGACAGCCGCTCAAGCTCCGTGCCGTTGACATAGGTTGAGACAGCGTCGATCAGCGGGTTCCAGCGCTCCGCCTCCGCCAGATATTGTGAGGCCGCGTGATCTTCCGGCAAACGCGCCGCAGCCTCCAGCCGCTCATAGAAGTCGGCCTGCGCGGCGCGAAAGCTCTCCTGCTCGCCCGGCGCAAAGCTCTCGCCCTGCCGCTGCGAGCGCCACGGCGGGGTCGTCTCGTCAACATCCAGTCCCAGCGCGCGGGCCTCGCCAACCAGCGGGTTGCGATCAGCCGAATGAAGCCAGCCGCAGCCCATATCGAGTGGCCAATGGCCGCCCTGGGCGCGCGCCCCCGCATCGTGCGTGAACGCCCGCCCGCCGGCGCGCGAGCGCGCCTCAAGCACCAGCACGCCAAAGCCGCGCGCCACCAGCGCCCGGGCCGCAGCAACGCCCGCAGCGCCTGCGCCGATCACGGCTACGTCGATCCTTGAGGGAAGATTCATGATGTCAGCAGATATGGCGGCAAGAGCTACAGGTAAAGCGGCGATTGACGATCTTGTTGCAGTCAAGTCCGAGGTCATTCCAGTTTATCTTACCGGCCAGCCAAATCACTGACGGAGAGGGTCTTGTGGGAACGCTTCATTGGCGAGCTTTGCTACCGCTCCCGACACGCTGGCGAACTGCGGCTCAATGAACTAGTTTTTAATCAACCCCGTCTTTGCGGGCTAATCTGGAAAACAACAAAAGGGCTGGGAACGAGATGGCCGGGAACGAACGCATGCCTTCATTGATGCACGGAAAGATCGAGGTCATCCCCCTGCTCGATGGCCCACTTCCGTCGTCTCTCAACAAGATTCCTGATCCTGCCCACCGGGCCGAGGCCGAACGATTGATCGCCAAAGACGGCACCGGCGCTTTGAGCATGCCTGTCTATGCATTCCTGCTCAAGTTTGGCGACAAGCGGGTGCTCATCGACAGCGGTTCAGGACGGTTGGGCTACGACAGTCTGGGCCGCCTCCCCGAAAGGCTGGAGGAGGCCAACGTAAGCCCTGACGAAGTCACCGACATTCTTATGACCCACCTTCACAGGGATCACTACGGCGGCCTCGTGCGCGGGAACGACGCTGCATTTTCGCGCGCAAACCTGATCATTCATGAGCCCGAGGCGCAGTTCTGGCTCAATACGGACACGAGCGCATTGCCTGAACGGGCGCGCAACAACGTCGAGGAAGTTCGGCGCGTCGTCGCGCTATATGGCGACCGTGTACGACGCGTCGGGACAGAGGAGATTTTTCCCGGCATCCGCGCTCGTCCTTCGCCGGGCCATACTCCGGGCCACGTGTGCTGGGAGGTGACATCCGAAGGCAAGATTCTGCTTGCGTGGGGCGATGTCATCCACATCTCAAAGATCCACCTGCCGGCGCCCCACATCGCCATGGAATACGACCTGAATCCGGTCACGGCGCTGCAAACACGACTGTCGATCCTCGACTGGGTCGTCGACAACAACGTGACGGTCGCTGGCGCCCATTTGCCCGAACCTGGCATGTGGAAGGTCATAAAAGGCGAGAATGGTTGCGAATTGCGTCCTGCTGCATTTACCTGATCGACAGGCGCTCTGGCGCAATGATCCGGGGCGCCTGTTTGCAGCATCAAGGCTAGACGCCCGGTGACGATCACCGGGTCAAGTTAATCGATCAATGGACATGACGGCCCGATAGAGGCCGCTCAAGGGGAAGAAAACGATGCTCAAAGGACTTTGTACGGCGTTTGCAGCAGGCGCGGCCCTGCTTGCAACCCAGGCCTGCGCCGATCCGGTTGCTGATTTCTATAAAGGCAAGCAGATACAGGTTTTGGTTGGATATGCTCCAGGCGGCGGCTACGACGTCTATGCGCGCCTTCTGGCGCGTCATATGGGCAAGTATATTCCGGGAAATCCCACTCTGGTCGTTCAGAATATGCCGGGCGCTGCGAGCCTGATTGCGGCGAACTTCATCTATGTCAGGGCGCCGCGCGACGGCACGACATTTGGAATCATAGATCGCGGCTTGCCATTGATGGCTGTGGTGAAAAGCAATCCAAACGTGCAATTCGATCCGATGAAGTTTACCTGGCTCGGCTCGTCCTCGAACGGGGCAGACGACGCGTTTGTCCTCATGACGAGGAAGGACGCGCAGGCAAAATCGCTCGATGACATCCGGCGCAAGGATGGCCCAAAGGTCATGGTCGGCGTCACGGGCAAAGGCGCCACGGACACTGAGGTCGCAAAGCTGCTTCGCGACGTGGTGCGATTAAACGTTCAGATCTTTTCAGGGTATCGGAGCGGGAACGACATCAATCTCGCTGTCGACAGGGGCGAGGTCGATGCCCGTCCGACCACCTATACCTCCCTTTTCTCGACCAAGCCGGATTGGCTGAAGCCGGACGGCAACATGCACATCCTGGTCGTGATGGGACGAGACACCAGAATGCCGGAATATCCGAACGTTCCGCTGGCGCGGGAGCTTGTTTCGGATCCCAAGGACAAGGATCTGGTGGAGCTGGCCGATATGCCCTTCCGTGCACCCTGGCCGTGGGCGGCGCCGCCAGAAATTCCAGCAGATCGCGCCAAAGCGCTTAGGGACGCTTTCCTTGCGACCGCCAAAGACGAGGCCTATCGCGCAGAAGCGGCAAAGCTGACTTTGGATGTTACGCCCATGGACGGCGAGGATATCCTTTCCATGATCAAGCGGGCTTCCGAGTTTGCGCCGGATGTGCTCGATCGCATGCGCGCGCTTCAGAACGAAGATACGCCAGCCGAGAAACCTTGACGCTTACGGCGGCGTGATCTGCTGTCGAACACAATTAAACGAGCCCGTTGTCGTCTCGCGCGACAACGGGCTTTTTTCGTTCTGGACGGCGCCCGTCTCCCGGCGCCTTTCTTAGCTGCAAGCAAGAGCGCGCGAGGACGCACGCGGCACAGGCTGCGGCGCTGATTTCCAAAGTATGTTCCCTTACGCTGAAACTTGGGTATGCTTTGCGCATGAGCAATTCGGTTCGGTTTCTCCTGAATGGACTCACGGAGGTCGCGGCTGCGGCCCCGCCTGATCTCACCGTATTGCAATGGCTGCGCACCCACCGCCGCCTCACCGGCACGAAAGAGGGGTGCGCCGAGGGCGATTGCGGGGCCTGCACCATCGTTCTGGCTGACGCCTGCGATGGCGGGCTGCACTGGCGGGCGGCAAACGCCTGCATTCTGATGATGGGGCAAATCCACGGCAAATTAATGGTGACGGTGGAAGGGCTTGCTGACGGCGCGCTTCTGCATCCCGTCCAAACGGCGATGGTGGAGCGCCACGCCAGCCAGTGCGGCTTCTGCACGCCGGGCTTTGTGATGTCACTGTTCGCAGCCTTCCGGCAAGGCGCGGCGCCGGAGACGGAAGCAATCCACGATACGCTGGCGGGCAATCTGTGCCGCTGCACCGGCTATCGCCCGATTGTAGACGCGGCGCGCGATGCGCTCTCAAGCGGCGGAATTGATCGCTTCACGCCGATGGAGTCCGCGATTGCCGCTGCGCTGCATGCTATCGACAGCGCAGGCCCGCTCGATTGCGTCACGCCCCAGGGTCGCTTTACGGCGCCGCGCACGAAGGCTGATCTGGTGCGCGAGCTGGAAACAAATCCCGACGCGCGGCTCATCTGCGGCGGCACGGACCTGGCGCTGGATGTCACCAAGCGGCATCAACGACTGCCGCATCTGATCTCGCTGGCCAGCGTTCGGGAGCTGCGGCGCATCGAGGTGTCCAATTCCGGGATCATCGCAGGCGCAACTGCCACTTACGCTGATTTGTCGCCGCATCTGGCGACGCTCGATCCCTCGTTCGCCATTTTACTGCGCCGGCTTGGTTCGCAGCAGATTCGGAGCATGGGCGCCATTGGCGGCAATCTCGCCAACGCCTCGCCCATTGGCGACATGCCGCCTGCGCTACTCGCGCTGGGCGCGTTTGTGCGATTGGAAAGCGCTGCGGGCGTGCGCGAGCTTGAACTCGATGATTTCTTTGTCGGCTATCGCCGCACGGTTTTGCAAAAGGGCGAGTTTATCGAGAGCGTGCGCATTCCCAAACCTGCGCGCAGCGCGATGTTTCGCGTCGATAAAATCTCGCGCCGGTTCGATCAGGATATTTCAGCGCTCTGCGGCGCCATTGCTTTCAGCATGCAAGACGGGCTCATCCGCGCGCCGCGCATCGCCTTTGGCGGCATGGCGGCGACGCCAATGCGCGCCCGCCATGCCGAAGCCGCATTGCTTGAAACGCAGAGCTTTGAGCGCGCGGCGGACGCTCTGGCACAGGACTTTCAGCCATTGAGCGACTTTCGCGCCAGCGCCGGTTATCGCCTGCACACAGCGCAAAGCCTGTTCGAACGCTGGCGCCTGATCGCAGCGGAGGCGCGCTGATGAACGAGCCAAAAATCAGCGAGCACGATATCGTCGGCCGCTCGTATGCGCACGACAGCGCGCGGCAGCATGTGACGGGCGCCGCGATCTATCTCGACGATATGGCGGAAACATCCGATTGCCTCCACGCTGCAATCGTTAAAAGCCCGCACGCCCATGCGCGCATTGTGCGGATTGATGCTGCGCGCGCCCTGACGCAAGAGGGCGTGATCGCATTCGTGAGCGCCGCCGACATTCCCGGCCTGAACGAGGTCGGCCCCGCGCAACATGGCGAGCCTGCGTTGGCGCAAGAGATCGCCGATTACGTCGGTTGTCCGATTGGCGCGATTGTCGCAACCTCCCATGCGGCCGCGCGCAGCGCCGCAGATCTTGTGAGCGTGACATGGGAGCCCCTGCCCGCCCTGCTCTCATTGGACGAAGCCCTTGCGGCGCAGAGCTATGTCTGTCCGCCCCAACATCTGGTGTTCGGCGATGCGCAGGCTGCGCTGGCGTCCGCACGCCACACGTTGAAGGGCTCGCTTGAGATTGGCGGGCAGGATCATTTTTATCTGGAGACGCATATCGCCATGGCGATCCCGCAAGAGGGTCGGCAATGGCATATCTGGACCTCGACGCAACATCCAACCGAAGTGCAAAAGCATGTTGCGCTGGTGCTGGGAGTGCCGCAAGCCGCCGTCACCGCAGAAGTGCGGCGTATGGGCGGCGGGTTCGGCGGCAAGGAAAGCCAGCCCACCATCATCGCCGCCATCGCTGCGATCTGCGCGCATAAAACGCAAAGGCCCGTAAAGCTGCGGCTGGATCGCGACGACGACATGATCGTCACCGGCAAGCGCCATGATTTCCGCGCCGATTGGGAAGTCGGCTTTGACGGGAGCGGCGCGATTGAGGGCTTGCGCATGCAATTGTCTGCGCGCGGCGGCAATGTAGCGGACCTTACAGGCGCCGTGGTGACGCGCGCTTTATGTCATGCGTCAAACTGCTATTTCATCCCCAACGCCGATCTGCTGGGCCTGTCGCTGAAAACCAACACAGTCTCCAACACTGCGTTCCGCGGCTTTGGAGGACCACAAGGCATGCTGGCGGGCGAGGCGGTGATCGACGCGATTGCACGCCATTTGCAGCTTGATCGCGATCTCATTCGCGCGCGCAATTACCTGTCGCCCGGGCGCGGCCTGGCTACGCCCTATGAGCAAATCGTGCGCGACATGATCGGCGCCGAGTTGATGGACAAGCTCGCGCAAGACGCCGATCTTGAGGCGCGGCGCGCCGCGATCGTCGCCTTCAATGCTGGCAGCGTCCACATCAAACGTGCCCTGGCCACCGCGCCGGTGATGTTTGGCATCAGCTTCAACATGCCAAGTCTCAATCAGGGCGGCGCGCTCGTGCACGTCTATACGGACGGCTCGATCCAGGCCAATCACGGCGGGACCGAGATGGGCCAGGGGCTTTACACCAAGGTTGCGCAAGTGGTGGCGGAAACCTTTGGCGTGCCGATGGATTTCGTGACGCCCACCTCCACCCGCACCGACAAGACGCCAAACACGTCGGCCACCGCCGCCTCGTCCGGCTCGGATTTAAACGGCGCGGCGGCGCGGCGTGCCGCGCTTGAAATACGAGGGCGGATGAGCGAGGTCGCAGCCGCTCTTTGGGGCGTGGAGGCGCAGGCAATCGAGTTTCGCAATGGCCGCGCCAGCTCCGGCAATCATGCGATGAACTTTGGCGATCTGGCGCGCACATGCTGGCTCAAGCGCGTTTCGCTTTCCGCCACAGGGTTTTATGCGACGCCGAAAATTCATTGGGATGCAAAGACGCTCAAGGGTCATCCATTCTACTACTTCGCTTATGGCGCCGCCGCTTCCGAAGTCGAGATCGACGGGCTGACCGGAGAGACGCGCTGCCTGCGCACGGACGTCATCCACGATTGCGGCGCGTCGCTGAACCCGGCCATCGACATGGGGCAGATCGAGGGCGGCTTCGTTCAGGGTATGGGCTGGCTAACGATGGAGGAATTGTGGTGGGACGATCAGGGCCGCCTGCGCACCCACGCGCCCTCGACCTACAAAATCCCCGGCAGCCGTGACGTTCCGGCTGATTTCCGCGTGCATATTCTGGAAGACGCACCCAATCGTGAAGATACGATCTTCCGCTCAAAGGCTGTGGGCGAGCCGCCGCTGATGCTGGCGATGTCGGTTTGGCTGGCGATCCGCGACGCCGTGGCGGCCTTTGCGCCCGGGACGCGCGCTCAGGTGATGCTGGACGCGCCAGCCATTCCCGAGCGCATTGTGCGCGCGATCAACGATCTGCGCGCACAATCCTAGGCAGAAAATCAGCCGCGCCCGACGCGCGCCTGGCCTTCGCGGGCCTGCTGGTTCGCTGAATTGACGGTCAGCGCACGCTGATAAGATTCAACAGCCTTTTGCTTGTTGCCCTTGCGCTCGTAGGCGAGACCGAGGCCTGACCATGCGTCTGAATTCTGATTGTTCACATTCAGCGCAGCGTTAAAATCTTCAATCGCAGCGTCGAACTTGCCCACCACCACAAGGCTTTGGCCACGGGCGTGATAGGGCGCGGAAACAAACGGATCGCGGTCGATCGCATTGTCGAAATCAGTTATCGCGCGCACATGGTCGCCATTACGCTGGTGGATCAGCCCGCGCGCATGGAAGGATTGCGCGTTCTCCGGGTTGAGCCGGATCGCCTGCGTCAGGTCATCCATGGCTTGCGTCAAATTGTTCTGGGAACGCAGCAGATTGGCGCGCGCAATATAGGCGGGCGCATGGCGCGGATTAGAGTCAATGGCGGCTGTGAAATCAGCCAGCGCCTGATCGTTGCGGCCCAATTGGCGATTGGCGAGGCCGCGATTGGTGTAGGCCGTGAAATGGGCGGGATCGACCTTGATCGCCTGGCTGAAATCCACCACCGCTTCACGGAAATTGCCGCAGCGCGCATAGGCGGCGCCGCGCGTGTTGTAGCCCTGCGGATCCTCGGGCGTGCGCTTGATGACGTCGGTCAACGAGGCGATGTTGATCTGGTTTGAGGCGCAATCCTCAATGGATTCCACCACCGGCGATGCAGATCGACCAGATCCTGCGCCCATGCCCGCCATTGTGCAGCCGCCGAGCGCAACGCTCGAGGCGACCAGCGCCAAAACGAGCGACCGACGCAAAGCGGGGCGGGCGAACGTGAAATCAGGGGGAAGCGGAGACGACATCATCATGAAGACCAAATCCTGAAGCACGGTTCTGGAAGCATAAGCGCAGCGCGCGCAAATCTCCCGCATCAATATCCCGGATTCATACGGCGACATTTGGACTGACGCAGTCAGCGCCAGGATTATGTCGCCCTGCATAAACACGGGGCCTTGAAACGATACGGCGCCCGCCAGGAAAACCCGGGGCGCCGTATAGAACCAACACGCTCGCGGTTAAGGCGACGTTAAAAAATTATCGAGGACCAGCGCCGCCAGCGCCCATCACGGGCTTTGGCTTCATAGGCAGAAGGCCTTCACGCTGCATCTTCTTGCGAGCGAGCTTGCGGGCGCGACGGACGGCTTCGGCCGATTCGCGGGCGCGCTTCTCGGAGGGCTTCTCATAATGACCGCGGAGCTTCATCTCGCGGAAAATACCCTCGCGCTGCATCTTCTTCTTGAGCGCCTTCAGGGCCTGGTCAACGTTATTGTCGCGGACGAGAACTTGCACGCGTCGATCCTGTCTTAAGGCTGATCCGGACTTGCGCCGGAGGTTGGCCAGTTCGAGAAATGATGTGCGAGGCGAAAACGCCCCGTATTCAGATGGCGCAAGTAGCAGAACCAACGCCTGCTGTCCAGCGAGACCCGGAGTTCAAGGCCCAACGATTCGAGTCACGTGGCCCATTTTGCGTCCCGGCCGGGCCTCATGCTTGCCGTAAAGGCGCACGCAGGCGCCGCTTTCGCCCAAAAGATCTCGCCAGCGATGGACCTCGTCTCCGATCAGATTGCGCATTTCGATCTGGCCGTGACGTCGCGTAGAGCCCAGCGGCCAGCCGCAAATAGCTCTAACATGCTGTTCAAACTGCGAAGTCACCGCACCGTCCTGCGTCCAGTGGCCTGAATTATGGACGCGGGGCGCAATTTCGTTGACGACGATACGCTCAACGAGCGTATCGCCCGCGCGTTCTTCAACGATAAACATTTCCACAGCTATCACGCCCACATACTTGAGCGCGTCCATAATCTTGCGCGTCACCTCAATGGCGGAGGCGGCGGTGTCCGCGCCAATCCGGGCCGGCGCGCGGGTGAGGCTGAGAATATGATTCTCGTGCTGGTTCTCACACACGTCAAAAGCTGAATACGAGCCATCCTGCGCACGAGCCGCAACCACCGACACTTCGCGGGCGAACGGCACCACTCCCTCCAGCACGCAAGGCAGACCGCCAAGACTGACGAAGGCCGCCGGGAAATCCGCCCCCTCGCGCAGCATCGCCTGGCCCTTGCCGTCATAGCCAAACCGGCGGGTCTTCAGGATCGCGGGGGCGCCCAATTGCGCCATGGCGCGGACCAGGCCCTGCTCATCGTCAACGGGCAGAAATGGCGCGATGGCGATTCCAAGTCCGCTCAGAAAATTCTTCTCGCTCAAGCGATCCTGCGTGATCGCCAAAGCGTCCGGCCCGGGCAGGACCGGACGATGGGCGTTCAGAATCGCCGCCGCGCCAGCAGGGACGTTCTCAAACTCGTAAGTGACGACGGCCACCGATTCGGCAAACACGGCCAAAGCGGCCTCGTCCTCGTAAGAACCAAGCGTGCAGAGCGTGCTGACGTCGAACGCGGGGCCGCGGTCAGGCGCATAAATATGGGTTTTCAGGCCAAGCTGGGCGGCGGCCTGCGCCAGCATGCGGCCGAGCTGGCCCGAACCGAGAATGCCGATTGTCGAGCCCGGCGTGACGGGGACGCGGGGTTGCGCCTGGCTCATTTACCGACCCCGCCGTCATCGTCCACCGGCGCGGGCGCCACCGATTGCGTTTGCGCAGCGCGCCATGAATCGTAGCGGGCGGCCAGCGCCGGGTCGCCCAGCGCCAGCACCGCCACGCACATCAACGCCGCATTGACGGCGCCTGCGCGTCCGATAGCCAGCGTGCCTACGGGAATGCCCGCAGGCATCTGAACGATTGAGTAGAGTGAGTCGAGGCCCGACAGCGCCTTGGATTCGACCGGCACGCCAAAGACCGGCAATGGCGTCATGGCGGCCGTCATGCCTGGCAGATGGGCGGCGCCGCCCGCGCCCGCGATGATCGCCTTGAAGCCGCGCTCGCGCGCGCCTTTGGCGAAGGCGACAAGCCGGTCGGGCGTGCGATGGGCGGACACGATGGCCGCCTCAAAGGGCACGCCAAGGGCTGCGAGCGTATCTGCTGCATGGCGCATGGTCGCCCAGTCTGACTGGGAGCCCATGATGATGGCGACGGGTTTGGCGTGTTGGGTCAAAGGCTCGATCTCAGGCCGAAGAAGAGAGGCGAATAGACGAAGGGGGCAAACGCTGCAAGTTTTTCAAGCGGATGCATTACGCGATGATATCGGGCGTCAGCGCGTCTTCAAGCCAAGTGACGCGATCGCGCAGCGCCAGTTTGCGCTTCTTGAGCCGCTGCACCTGCAATTGATCCGCGCCCCCGGCGCCGGTGAGGGCTGAAATGGCCGCGTCGAGGTCGCGATGCTCTTCTTGCAGCGTTTCAAGCTCGGCCTCGAACGTAATCCGTTCTTCGTGTGTCAGTCGGTTGCGCATAGATGGACTTTCGCGTGGACTTTCGAGACGTCGAGGCGAGGCTATCAATCGTCGACTATGGCCGCGCTTGCAAGATCGGGCAAGCGCTCCCGCATGGCTGCGATTGAGCTCATCGTCCGCTTGGCCTACGTTCATGGTTGAAGATTCGCAAGGATCAAGAGACGCAAACCTTCGGGAGTCCGCAATGATCTCATCTCGCGCCGCCACAATCGCCTTTGTCGCCGCTCTGTTGGCCGGTTGCAATTCAACGTCGGCGCCAACCTCCGCGTTGCAGCCTGCTTCCTTGCAACAGACCGGCGCCGCGCCAGGCGTAACGCCGGCAAGTTTTCGCATGCCTGAAGGGGCCGGATGCTCGGGCGACGTCGCCCGCTGGCGCGCCATTCAGGACAATGATTTGCGCACGGGCCATGTCTCGCAATCCGTTTACGAGCGCATCAAAAGTGAAATCGATTCGGCGGCCTCCGCCTGCGCCTCCGGTCGCGAGGGCGAGGCCAGCGCGATGGTGCGCGCCAGCCGCGCACGCCACGGCTATCCGGGCTGATGGGCCGATAGCATCCGCGTCAGAAACGCGCGCGTAAAGCCGGGCATCGCGTCCGGCTTCAAATCTTCCAGCTTGCGCGCCACATGCAGCGCAACAAATTCGGGTTCTTTCTGATTACGCAGAAAATCTTCTATCCGCGCGATCAGCGCATCGGCGCTCAAACCTGATCGCACGATTTGCATGCAGGCCACGCGCGGGCCTTCAAACACCAAAGTCCAGCCGGGATCGACGCTGACTTCGTCTCGCGTCAGGCCGGTTTCCTCTTCCAGCTCGCGCAGAACGCTGCCCGCCAGATCGACGCTGAAGCCAATCGACGTCTTGCGCACGTCGCCCATATCGGGTGTGCCGCAGGGAAAATAAATCCGGCCGGCATTAGCCGTATGCGCCCCCATTTCGCCCAGCACAAAAGCGCCGTCGGATGAGACGAGCGCTGCTGCGGCGAAGCAATTACGCACGCCTGCATCGGGAAATCCAAAATCGCGCAAAGCGACAAAGGCTCGAAAATCAGCGCTGAAATGCTGCGTATGAAAGACGCCATCCTCAATGCGCCATGCATCCATCAGCAGCACGCGGCCGTCAAAAAGGCTGGGCTTTTGCGCGCACAAGCTGGTCCAGTGCGCATTGATCCCGGCGGCGCGCTCCCGCGCAAACGCCCAATCGCGTTCGCGATAGACGCTTTCAATGGCGCTGACCTGAGCGAAGGCGATTTCGGCTTTGCTCATATTTCAATATGGCCTTCAGCAATCAGCACGGCCGCGCCGCCGATGCTGGCGCCGGTGAGCGCGCCCTGCTCCACATGCAGGCCCAGCACGATCTGGCTTGGCCGTCCCATATCGTAGCCCTGCTCGATGACGATCGTATGCTCGCCGTCGGGCGGCCCCTCAAACGCCATGCACACGCCCGCAAAAGCAGCAGCCGCTGACCCGGTGGCGGGATCTTCCGCAACGCCCAGCGAGGGCGCAAACATGCGCGCGGTCACGTGATGGGCCTCGTTCAAGGTCTCGTTGGAATAAACATAAACGGCGGGATGATCGACGGGACCAATCAGGCTCCAATGCGCCATATCGGGCTTTGCGCGCGCCAGCGCATCGCGGCTGGCCACAGGCACGAAGGTGAACCCGACCCCTGCCGACCACACGCCTGGGGCATGGTTCTCAAAACCGATGTCATCGGGCGCCAGCGACAGGGCGCGAGCCAGCACGGCGCGGTCGGGCGGCTCTCCGACGCGCTCCGGCAGGCGCGGCAGCATGAACATCGCGCGTGCGGGCTTGTCTTTCTGGTGGCGCACAGTGCAGCGCAAATCGCCGACCTGCTCTTCAAGCACAATATCGACGGGCTGGGCGGCGATCATCTTGCCTGCATCCACCAGCCCAATCAGAACGGCGGCGCCAATAGTGGGATGGCCGGCGAACGGCAGCTCGCGTCTTGGCGTGAAAATGCGGGCGCGCGCCGTGTTCACGGGATCGCGCGGGCTTTGCAGAAAAACGGTCTCCGAGAGATTGAACTCGGCGGCGACCGCCTGCATGCGCGCAGTGTTAAGGTCATCGCAATCGCGCACGACGGCAAGGGGATTGCCTGCGAGAGGCTCGCCAGTAAAAACGTCGAGAATGAAATAGCGGCGGCGCATTTATTTAAGTCCCCTCATCCGACGTTTGCTAACGCAAACGACACCTTCTCCCGCACGCGGGAGAAGGAAGGTTCGGAGCTCGTCCTTCTCCCGCGTGCGGGAGAAGGCGGCGCGAAAAGCGCGACGGATGAGGGGCTTTAACCCCTAGCGCCTTAGTTGCGAGCCTTGTCGACCAGCTTGTTCTTGCCGATCCAGGGCATCATGGCGCGCAGGCGAGCGCCCACTTCCTCGATCTGGTGGGCGTTGTTGCGGGCGCGGATCGCCTTGAACGAGGTCTGGTGGACCTTGTTTTCCAGCATCCAGTCGCGCGTGAACTTGCCGGTCTGAATGTCGTCGAGAACGCGCTTCATTTCGGCCTTCGTCTCGGCCGTCACGATGCGCGGGCCAGTGACGTATTCGCCATATTCAGCGGTGTTCGAGATCGAGTAATTCATGTTGGCGATGCCGCCCTCGTAGATGAGGTCAACGATCAGCTTCACTTCGTGCAGGCACTCGAAATAGGCCATTTCCGGAGCGTAACCGCCTTCAACCAGCGTCTCGAAGCCGGCGCGGATCAGCTCAACGAGGCCGCCGCAAAGCACGGCCTGCTCGCCGAACAAATCGGTCTCGCATTCTTCCTTGAACGTGGTCTCGATGATGCCCGCGCGACCGCCGCCGATGGCCGAGGCGTAGGACAGGCCGAGATCATGGGCGTTGCCGGACGAATCCTGATGGATCGCGATCAGGCAGGGCACGCCGCCGCCCTTGAGGTATTCGCCGCGCACGGTATGGCCGGGGCCTTTGGGGGCGACCATGAGGACGTCAATGTCCTTGCGGGGCTCGATGAGGTTGAAGTGAACGTTGAGGCCATGAGCGAACAGCAAGGCTGCGCCGGGCTTCATGTTGGCTTCAAGGCTCTCGCGGTAAATGTCAGACTGCAATTCGTCAGGGGTCAGCATCATGATGACGTCCGCCCATTTGGCGGCTTCGGCCACTTCCATGACCTTGAGGCCTTCGCCTTCGCACTTTGCGGCGGTGGCCGAGCCCTTGCGCAAGGCGACGACCACATCCTTCACGCCGGATTCGCGCATGTTGAGCACATGGGCGTGGCCCTGCGAGCCGTAGCCGACGACAGCGACCTTCTTGCCCTTGATGAGGTTGATGTCGGCATCCTGATCGTAATAGACGCGCATTTTTCGTGTTCCCTGTATCAAAGCGGACGCCCGGCCCGCCGAGGCGCGGGCGCCAAGCTGGCAATCTGGCCCGCAAAACTGTGCGGAAGCCTTCTAGGCGGGCGCGGCCCATCCGTCAAAGGGAGTCTGGAGCTCACGGCAGCTTAGGGCGACGCACAAGCACATCGACTGTGTAGTCAAACGCCCGGTAGCCTGCCGATTGGGGATGATAATGGGCTAATTGGAGAGCAAATTCTCGATCCCGCGCCAGTTCCGCGCCCCAATCATAAGGCGCCCGTTCCACCAGAAGAACATCCGGGCGATTGTCGCGCAGGTCCTCAAGTAAAATCGCGCGCGTCGCCGCCGCATGCCGATCGCGTTCAACCTGCGCTTGCTGGCTGGGGCCGCTCCCGTCCAGCCGGCGGTGAGCTTCCAGCGCCCACGCCGCAGGCAAGCGGCTCACCCATTGCGCGCCCGCCATTTGCGCAGCCGGATGGGCCGAGGGCAAAGATGCTCCCAACAACATGACCTTTACATTGGCGCCTTCAGCGGCTATCGCGGTCGCCAGCAGAGCGTGATCGATGCGAGGGGTGTGCACAAACGGCGCGCCGACGACAGCCCCAACAAGGATCGCCAGGAATCCGCGCACAACCTCCCCGCGCGTTTGGCGCCATTGCACCGCGAGGGCCAGCACCAGGGCCAGGAGCATCGGCATGAGATGGTAGCCAAACCCCTTGGCTTGCACGAGATAGCTTGCAAAAAACGCAAGCGAGCATGCGGCGAACAGGACCGGCGCCGGAGCGTCAAACCGGCGCTTCGCCCATATGCCGAACACGACGACCAGACCAACGCCCCAGATCAGGACGTTCATCTGCAAGAACGGAAACGGCCATCGGTCGGCTGTGTAGAGACTAAACACAAGCGGCAGGCTTTGCGTGAAGAAATCTGGGTGCAGCAAAAAGGCGGCGACCACATAACCAAAAAACAAAACCGCAGCGCCACAGGCCTCGGGGGCGAAGACAAGGCGCCAATTGCGCGCGTAAACAGCAGCTGTCAGCGGAGGGGCCATCGCCGCCAGCACGAACATCGGCTTGATGGACGCCATGACGCCGCCGCACACAGCCGCTGCAATGACAAACGCGGGCGCAGGCTTGGCGCCGCCAATGCGCGCCAGCGCAATCGCCGCATAGGGAAGCAGCAACATTTGCGCAAAATGCTCCCGCTGGGCGAAATCGCGCAGCGGAAGTATGGCGAACATTAATGCCGCGATGATGATAAACAGCGGCGCCCAGGCATGGGAATCTGCATCATCGCGCAGCAAACGCCACGTTAGCCAGCATGAGCCCACCATCACGACATAAGTAAAAGCGATCACCGCAGCTTCCGCCGATATGCCGACGGCGCGCGCAAACGCGACCGGGCCAAGATAAAGCCACAGGGCTGCAGGCGGATTCACTTCAATGAAATCGACGCCGTAGATTGCGCCGTCGAGCATGCGCTCGCAGATGATAATGTACCATGAGACGTCCCAATTCATCTGCTGGGGAACAATCATGACCAACGAGACGATTGCAATCGCTGCAAGGGCCGCGCGATCGACCGCCGAAAACGCGGCATTCGTCCGGGTGGCTGGACTGATCATTTGACAGCTTTCAAAATGCGCTGAAATAAAATTATATAAAAACTCGATAGGGCTGATGTTTCGTTAACACGCGCGTTAGCGCAGCATGGGCCAGAGCGAGGCCAGCAGCAACAGCGCCATTGCGATATTGAACGACCGCAAT
>CANJPM010000054.1 GCA_947476075.1 Beijerinckiaceae bacterium | reverse complement strand
GAGTGCTGAAGACCTGAAGGGTGCGGTCGTTCAGGCACGCCAGAAGCTCGGCACATCCGAGCGGCGGACATGCGAGGTTCTTGGGATTGCCCGCAGTACCCTGCGCTATGAAACCACCCAGAAGAGCGATGATGATCAGCGCTTGGCTGTGATCCGGCTGGCCAAGCAATATGGCCGATATGGATATCGCAAGATCCATGAGCTTTTGCAGATCGAAGGCCTCTTGATCAACCACAAGAAGGTCGAGCGGATATGGCGGGAAGAGGGTTTGCAGCTGCCCGCTCGCCATAAGCGCCGCAAACGGCTCTACCACCATAATGGCTCGATCATCCGGTTGCGGCCCTATTATCCGAACCATGTCTGGTCGATTGATTTTGTCCATGACAAGCTCAGCAATGGCCGCCCCTACAAGATGCTGACGGTTCTTGATGAGTACACACGCGAAGCCCTCGCCGTGACGGTTGCCAACAAGATGGGCTCATCAGAAGTCTTGGAAGCGCTTTACCCCTTACTGCTCAAACGAGGGAAACCCGAATATCTGCGCTCCGATAATGGCCCGGAGTTCTCTTCCCAACCCTTCACAGATTGGCTGACCAAAGTCGGCATCAAGCCAATCCGGATCTATCCCGGGTCACCCTGGGAGAACGGCTACAACGAGCGCTTCAACGGAACTCTTCGCACAGAGGTTCTCAACGCTGAATGGTTTGGCACCACCCGCCAGGCCCAAACCGTCATCAATCAATGGCTCAAACAATACAACCATATCCGGCCTCATCACGCCCTCGGCATGCGGCCACCGGTCCCCGAGACATGCTTAGTGAATCCACAAATCACTGGTACATAAAAAGGGGGCTGGACACGAGTTTGGTTTGAGCGAAACTTTGCGTCGCAGTGTAGGCAACTGTTTAGAAAAACTAAGTTTTTCTACGTAACCCCGCGGGCTCTAAGGAAACCCAGATAACCCCTGCGGGTCAGAGCGAGATTGTTCGTATTTCTGCGTAGTGGCGAGGAGCTTTACGCAGTTTTTCTCGCGATTTATCTCCCATCCGCCCAGACGAGGTTACGTCTCGGAGCCTCTGCACCGCCCCAAGCCAAAGGAGCGAAGCGGCGATGTACACGCCGCCGTACGCCGCATAGGCCCGCCCTGCGAACTCCGACGGAGCAAGGGTCAAGAGCCATGCGAAAATGATGAGGCTGACCAATCCGGGAGCAAGCCAGAGCGCGCTCGCCCCCTGCCTCATCCAACCAGACGGCCAAGCAGCCCGCGATCTCGGCCAAAGCCGCTCCCGCGTAAATGGCGAGGGCTCCGGGCGCGATCATGGCGTAGCCTTGCCTTCGGGGTGGTGATCAGTTGTGCAGAGCGAATGGTCGCCCAGAACCTCGATCACCCGGCAATTGGCAATCCGACCACCGGCGCATTGGACGACCATGCGTTCCAATTCCGCCTTCAGTGCGCCAAGGCGCGCAAGACGGGTCTCGACCTCTGCTAACTGCGCCCTGGCTATGGCATCAGCCCCCGCGCACGACTGGTCAGGATCATCGGACAGGCTAAGCAGATCGCGGATGGCCTCGAGGGAGAAGCCAAGGTCCCGCGCGTGTCGGATGAAGGCCAGCCGGTCGAGCGCCGCGCGGCTGTACAGACGCTGGTTTCCCGCGCTGCGTTCGGCCTCCAGCAGCAGGCCGATCTGCTCGTAGTAGCGGATGGTCGGCACCTTCACTCTGGCGGCCGCCCCGAGCTTTCCGATAGTCAGCATCAAATTCCTCTTGAAGCTATAGTAACTAGAGACATTAGATTGCAAATTTGATTAACACAACTGCCCCTTTCAGGGCGGAAGGGACGATGATGACGAGGACGGCGTCGGAGAGCGGAGCCAACTGCGACTGGACGGTATCGGGCATGGATTGCGGATCCTGCGCGACCAAGATCAAGGATGCCGTGGCGCGTTTGCCGGGGGTAAGCAGCGTGGAGGTCGGCATCATGTCCGAGCGGTTGCGCCTGACGCTGGACGAAACTCAGACCGCTCGGCACGAGATCGAGCAAACCGTGCGTGCGCTTGGCTACGGTATCGCGCCGCGCGCGGCAGCCGGAGCGAATAAGGACTCCATAAATCATGGCAGCGCAGGCGGCCCTGAGAGCCCGCGCAAGGAGGCCGAGCACTTCGTTCACGATCACGCGACGATTGTCCCAGGCGCAGCGAGGCGGGACGATTCCGGTCACGGTAGCCCTGGGCATGTGCATGACGACCCCGCCGACCGCGGCAAGCGCTGGTATCAGACCGGCAAAGGCAAGCTTGTGATCGTCACAGCCGCGCTCCTTGGTGCGGCCTGGGGCGTGGAACTGATCTCTCCACAAATCGGCAGATGGGCTTTCGTCACAGCTTGCCTCATCGGGGTCGCCCCGGTGGCGCGCCGCGCCTTTGCCGCGTTGCGGGTGGGCCAGCCCTTCACCATCGAAAGCCTGATGACCATCGCCGCCATCGGCGCCCTGTTCATCAACGCGGCGGAAGAGGCGGCGTTAGTGGTCTTTCTCTTCGCCGTGGGTGAAGTGCTGGAAGGCGTGGCCGCGGGCAAGGCGCGGGATGGCATCCGCGCACTCGCCAATCTAATCCCGAAAACCGCCCTTCTTGAAGTGAACGGCGCTACGAGCGAGATACCGGCCGCTAGCCTGACGGTCGGGCAGACCGTGTTGGTCCGCCCCGGCGACCGGATCCCTGCAGATGGCCAGATCGTCGAGGGCGCCTCGGGCATCAACGAAAGTCCGGTCACCGGGGAAAGCGTGCCCAAGACGCGCGGACCGGGGGATTCGGTCTTCGCAGGCTCCATCAACACCGAAGCCGCGCTGCGGATCACAGTGACGAAGGCTGCCCGGGACAACACCATCGCCCGCATCATCCGCCTTGTCGAAGAGGCCGAGGAAGCGCGCGCGCCCACCGAGCGGTTCATCGACAGGTTCAGCCGCTGGTACATGCCCGCCATCGTCGCCGTCGCGGCTCTCGTCGTGCTGGTCCCGCCTTTGGCCTTCGGTCAGCTATGGGACACGTGGGTCTACCGCGGACTAGCGCTTCTGCTGATTGGTTGCCCTTGCGCGCTGGTGATCTCGGTTCCCGCTTCTATCGCCTCGGCGCTATCCACGGGCGCGCGCCGCGGGCTTCTGTTGAAGGGCGGATCCGTGATTGAAGCTGCTGCGAAGGTGGCGCGCGTTGCCTTTGATAAGACTGGCACCCTAACCCATGGGCGTCCCATAGTAACGGATTTGATCCCCTTTGGCGCCACAACCGAAGCCGAGCTTTTGGCCGTTGCGGCAGGTGTCGAGACTGGATCCAGCCACCCGTTGGCGATCGCGATCCTCAAGCGAGCTGAAGTTGCGGGGATCGCCCCATTGCCGTCGCGCGACGCGAAGGCGCTCATGGGAAAGGGCGTGGTCGCAACCGTGGGAGACGCCAAAGCCTGGGTTGCCTCGCCCCGCTACGCCATGGAAAATGCCGGCATCGACGGCATCGGCCTGCGCCAGGCGACGACCTTCGAGGATGATGGCAAGACAGCCGTCGCGGTGTTCCGCGAGAAGACCCCACTTGGCCTTATCGCCATGCGAGACGAGCCCCGCGCCGATGCCTCGGATGCCGTGCGCCAGCTGACGGGCATGGGGATCACTTCTGTCATGCTGACCGGGGACAACCCGCGCACAGCGGCGGCGATCGCTGAAAGCCTCGGCATTGAATTCAAAGCCGACATGTTGCCAGAAGATAAGCTCGAGACGATACGCGACATGAGTGAATACGGCGGCGTGATAATGATTGGCGATGGCATCAACGACGCCCCCGCACTGAAACAGGCGAGTGTTGGCATTGCCATGGGGTCGGGCACCGATGTGGCACTAGAGACCGCTGATGCGGCCATTCTCCGTGACCGAGTGACCGACATCCCTGCCGTGATCCGACTTGCCCGCGCAGCGATGGCCAATATCCGCCAAAACGTCACCATTGCACTCGGCTTGAAAGCTGTATTCCTCGTGACCTCAGTTCTGGGCCTGACCGGCCTCTGGATCGCGATCCTCGCCGATACCGGCGCGACGGTGCTGGTCACGCTGAATGCGCTGCGACTGTTACGCTTCGATCCAGAGCGGGGGGCCTGAGAGCATGATGGTCAGACAATGATCGTAATGTCACCCCGGCGCATCTAGTGTCCCTGCGAGCGCAAGCCATGAACACCCAGCTGATGGTAGTCCTGATCAGCGTCACCGTGTTGGCCGATCAGCTAACGAAGGCGGCAGCTTTGTCGATGCTGCCCCGGGGGGAGCCCATTCCCGTTTGGCCCGGCTTCAACCTGACGCTCGGCTTTAATGAAGGATCGAGCTTCGGCATGATGTCGAGCTTCATGGCGGGCAGGCCGCTGCTCATGGCGGGGCTGACGGGAGCGATAACCCTCATTATTGCCGTGATCGCGTTCCGTGCGCGCCATCCCCTAGAGCGGGCAGGTCTTGCGCTCATCATGGGCGGTGCGCTCGGTAATATAGTCGACCGACTGCGGCAGGGCGCTGTGACGGATTTCCTCGACCTTTATTGGCGCGACTGGCACTGGCCCACATTCAACGGAGCGGACGTTGCCATTACCCTTGGAGCCCTATGCGTCATGGTCGCCTCTCTCTCCGCTGGCCACCATAGGGAGCGAGTTGTTGCCCAAAACTGATCCGTGGAACCTGTCTCGTGACACAGTCTTGCTGATGCCGGCCTCCGAGTGACTGTGCTCGCTGCGTTGATGCTCAAATTGCTAGAGGCTTGTGGCAGCTGGTGAAGACAAGAATGGATGGATGCGACTTACCCGATCGGCTGTTGACTAACGGCCAGTCGGAATCTGCTTAGTCGACCTTTGTGACTGAAGGAGCTCTTGCAAATGCGCTTTGTTATTCTGGCTGCGCTACTGATCCCCGCTCCAGGCAACGCTCAAGAGTATAAATTAGGTCAACTCGCGGTCATTCATCCATGGGCGCGGGCCACCCCAACGCGCGCGACGGTTGCTGGCGGCTATCTTACTGTCAGAAACACGGATCGATTTGATGACAATCTCATCGGCGGCTCGTCGCCGGTCGCCGAGCGGCTCGAATTTCTCGAAAGCACAATCGAGAATGGCGTCGCTCGCATGCGCTCCTTGACGACGGTACCGATCGGCCCTAAGTCAACCACAGAAGTCAAGCTCGAAAGTGTCCACATCATGTTCGTAAAGCCTGTGAGGCCGCTCAGGGACGGGGAGCGCATCGAGGCAACGCTGGTTTTCGAGAAAGCAGGCGCCGTGAGCGTAGAGTTCGAGATCTATCTTCTGGGGGGATCCCCAGGGGTTCCAGGCCATCAACACCGCCCCTGAATATGGCGGGGTCTCAAAAAACCTGTCACGATTCGGAAAGCGCTTGATGCTCTAGTGGCTCGAGGGTTTAAAAGGCGGCTGCGTCCCCGCACTGTTAGAAGATCGAGGTGCAAAAATGATCCGTCGTGAATTTCTGCTCGGCACTGCCCTGCTACTTAGCCCGACCCTCTCCCACGCTCAAGGTGGCCACTCCCACGCCGCTCCTAACGGCGGCCAAATCATGAATATTGGCAAGTACGAAGCCGAACTGGTTGCAACGGCTCAAGAGATTCGTTTGTACCTGACCGACGATAAGGAACAGAAGGTTGATGCCGCTCCGTTCCGCGCCACGGCTGTCGTGCTGGCCCGAGGAAATCAACAGCGCACGGTCGAGTTGAGCTCTGCCGGCGGGAACCTGTTATCGGCGAAGTACGACTTTCCGGTTGAAGGGAAGTTCAGGGCGACTATAACGCTCAAGAATAAAGACGGTGACGTGGGGCGCGGCCGCTTCAACGTCGACCTGAAGCCATAAATTCACATGACGCTAGGCAGTCTCACCACACTATGGACGGCGATCGCGATACGCGGTTGTCGCGCGTTGTGCGTTGTCGCTGTTATCATGTCTATGTGGACCGGCGCCCTTCCCGTTCAACCGGCATCAGCGCTGGACGGATCGTCGGTTGTGTTGGCGGCGGGTCCCGATCAGCAAGCTGACGCTACAGCGGCCGACTTGCTTCACCAGCACGGCCGGTGTGCTTGTCACGCCCAATATCTCGCAGCCCCCGAGCCGGGATTTGTCGTCCGGACTGGCTTCGCGGCCTATTTCATGGCGCTTGCACCGGTGCTCGGGTCACATTCGCCGCCCCCCATCTTGCGCCCCCCAGAACGTTTGGATCAAACCGCGGTCTAGATGCCGCTCAAGATCTGACGTGTGACCGGCCGTATATCTACGGCGTTCTGGGTGCAATTTTCATGACTAGAGCAATCCTACTCGCCGCGGCGCTCGTCGCAGGCGTTCTGCTGGCCGCGTCAGTGCCGATGGTGCACTCCGGCGCGCAATATGTCTTATCCGTCCGGGGGGGGGGCGCTCCGCCGGCCGCTACAGCTAGCGCGCCGGGCGGGCACGGCCATGGCGGCGGCGAGGCGGCCGAAGGCATTATCAAAATGTCGTCGGTGCAGATGGCTGCCGCGAAGATCGCGGTGCAACCTGCTGCCCCCGGGGCCTTGTCGCGCAGGATCACAGCGCCCGCGATCGTTTCGGCGGACCCCGATCGCGTCGTCCGTGTGGCTGCGAAAGTCACAGGAACGGTGCAGGACCTGCGTAAGCGCCTCGGCGACTCCGTCAGCAAGGGCGAAGTGATCGCGGTGCTGGAAAGCCGCGAGGTGGCAGACGCCAAGAGCGACTTCCTGGCGGCGCAGGTCACTCACGAGCTTCAGAGCACGCTGTTTGAACGAGAGCAATCGCTCTACGAGAAGAAGATCGCGCCAGAACAGCAATTCTTGAGGGCGCGCACAGCTCTGGAAGAGGCGCGCTTGCGGTTGAACCTTGCGCGCCAGAAGCTCGCCGCTCTCGACCTGTCTGAGGACGAAGTTGCCCGCCTCAAGAGCCAACCTCTGTCAACGCTAAGAACAAAGGACATCCGAGCTCCTGGCTCGGGTCAGATTGTCGAGCGCAGGGTCGACGTCGGTTCACCTGTGGGAGGTGAAGGACAGGAAAAAGAGCTTTACGTCATCACGGACAACTCACGCGTTTGGATGTCCTTGTCGGTGCCTGTGGCTAATCTTCCCGCGATCAAGCAGGGACAAGCCGTTCTCGCGAAAGCAGGATCGTCTGAATTCCGCGGCGCCATCATCTTCACAAGTCCCGCGCTCGATCCTGAAACACGGTCAGCGAAAGTCATCGCCAGCTTCCCCAACGACGATCTGACACTTCGGGCGGGCGCCTTTCTAACGGCGCAGATCGTCCTCGAAGAGGTCGAGGTAGATCTTCTCGTTCCCCGCGCGGCGATACAAACCATCAATGGTGAACCGACAGTGTTTGTGAAAACACCAGAGGGATTTGAAAAGCGCGAAGTCGTCCTTGGCGACATGGACGAGGAGGCCGCTGCCATCGTCTTTGGCCTTGATCCGGGCGAAGAAATCGCGGTGTCCAACACCTTCATTCTCAAAGCCGACCTCGGCAAGGCCGAAGCCGAACATTCCCATTGAGAGCATCCCATGTTCAGCCGAATTATATCCTTTTCTGTTCATCAGCGATGGCTGGTGATGTTCTTGAGCCTGATGGCCTGCGCTGCTGGCGTGTGGTCTCTGTCCCGCTTACCAATCGACGCGGTTCCAGACATCACGAACAACCAGATCCAGATCAACGCGGTAGCTCCCTCACTCTCCCCTACCGATATCGAAAAACAGGTGACTTTTCCTGTCGAAACGGCGCTCGCCGGCATTCCTGGGCTGGAATACACGCGATCACTGTCACGCAACGGGTTCGCGCAAGTCACAGCGGTTTTTGGCGAGAAGGTCGATATTTATTTCGCACGACAACAGGTCAGCGAGCGCCTGCTTGAAGCTCGTGAAAGCTTCCCACCCGGCGCCGAAGTTCGGATGGGTCCCATCTCAACGGGCCTCGGCGAAATCTACATGTGGACCGTACACTTCGTTGAACCGCCCCCCGCGTCGTCTCGAAAGGCTGGGGTTGCGGGTTGGCAACCAGATGGGTCCTACCTGACGCCAGAGGGGCAACGACTAAGCAGCGACTTTGAGCAAGCCGCGTATCTACGAACTGTGCAGGACTGGATCATTCGCCCCCAACTGCGCAATGTTTCAGGAGTCGCGGGCGTAGACTCAATTGGCGGTTATGAAAAGCAATATCACGTCCAGCCGGACCCGGCGAAACTGATTGGATTCGGAATCTCATTTTCCGATGTCGCGGACGCAATCGAGCGCAATAACGTCAGCCGCGGCGCCGGCTACATCGAACGAAACGGGGAAGGATTCGTCGTAAGAAGCGGCGGCAGGATCGAAACGCCTGAAGACATACGAAAAGTTGTCATCGCCACGCGTGGCGGCACTCCGGTGCGCATTGCGGATGTAGCTGACGTGGCGATCGGGCGCGAAATGCGCACCGGAAGCGCCAGCGAGAACGGCAAGGAAGTCGTTGTTGGAACGGCGCTGATGCTGATCGGCGGCAACAGTCGAACGGTTTCCGCCGCCGTCGATAAGAAAATGCAGGAGATCAATCGAGCGATGCCTCCCGGCGTAGAAGCCAAGCCGGTGCTGAACCGTACCGTCCTGGTGGATGCGACCATTGCTACGGTGTCCAAGAACCTGGCCGAAGGCGCATTGCTCGTCGTGTTGGTCCTGTTCCTGATGCTGGGCAATTTCCGGGCCGCGTTTATTACGGCGCTAGTGATCCCTATCGCCATGCTGATGACGATGACGGGCATGGTGCAAAACCGCATGAGCGCCAACCTGATGAGTCTTGGCGCGCTGGACTTCGGCCTGATCGTCGACGGCGCCGTGATCATCGTGGAAAATACGCTACGACGCCTTGCAAACCGTCAACATGAGCTGGGACGCACCCTGTCAGCCGATGAACGCCTCAGCACGGTAATTGACGCGACCGAGGAAATGGTCAGGCCATCCGTTTATGGACAGGCGATCATCATTCTTGTCTATCTCCCGCTTCTGACTTTCACCGGCGTCGAGGGAAAGATGTTCGAACCGATGGCGTTGACTGTCATCATCGCGCTCGTATCGGCTTTTATTCTTTCCCTCACATTCATTCCTGCCGCCATCGCGATAGCTCTGAACAGACCGGTGCAGGAAAAAGAAAATTTGTTCGTAAGGTCGATGAAGCGCGCTTATCATCCAGTCCTCACGGGAGCTGTACGTCGTCCGACGGTTGCTATTACTTTTTCCGCGCTCCTTTTCGTCGTGGCGCTGCTTATCGCGGGTCGCCTCGGGCAGGAATTCATCCCGACGCTCGATGAAAAAAACATCGCAATGCACGCAATTCGAATTCCAAGCACCGCCCTGTCGCAATCGCAAGAAATGCAACTAGCCGTGGAGAAAACTGTCAGCTCCTTTCCTGAAGTTGGTTTCGTGTTCTCGAAGACTGGCACAGCGGAGGTGGCGTCGGACCCCATGCCGCCGAATACGTCTGACACATTCATAATTCTGAAGCCCGCGGTCGACTGGCCAAACCCTTCAGAAGCGAAGGAGCATCTTGTTCAACGTATCCAAGAAGCAGTGTCGCAGGTTCCTGGTAACAATTACGAGTTCACCCAACCCATACAGATGCGGTTCAACGAGCTGCTTGCCGGCGTTCGCGGCGACCTCGCCATCAAGGTTTTTGGCGAGGACTTTCCAACGATGCTGGCTCTTGCAAACCAGACCGCCAGCATCCTGCGCAGCATTCCTGGAGCTCAGGACGTGAAGGTCGAGCAGGTCACGGGCCTCCCTTTCCTCGAGATTGACGTTGATAAGGACGCCATTGCGCGACTGGGACTCAGCACATCGGCTGTGCATGACGTGATCGGCGCTGCGATTGGCGGCCGACGCGCGGGCGTTGTCTTTGAGGGAGATCGGCGCTTCCCGATTGTCGTTCGAATGGCCGAGGCCGCCAGATCCGACCCGGAGAAACTGGGAGACCTTCCCGTACCACTTGAGAGTGGATCGAAGAAAGTCGTACTGCTGAAGCAGGTTTCTAACTTCTCCTTCGTCGAGGGGCAGAATCAGATTTCGCGAGAGAATGGGAAGCGGCGCGTGGTCGTCACGGCCAACGTTCGCGGACGTGACCTTTCCTCAGTGGTTCAAGAAGCGCAAGCTAAGGTCGCCGAGCAGGTCAGGCCTCCGGCGGGATACTGGATCACATGGGGAGGCCAATTTGAGAACCTGGCTGCCGCTCGTCAGCGTCTCGCGCTCGTCGTTCCAGCGTGCTTCTTTGTGATCTTCCTTCTACTCTACTCGGCCCTTGGATCGGCACGAGACGCGCTGCTTGTATTCAGCGCTGTGCCACTGGCGCTCACGGGGGGAGTAGCGGCGCTCTGGTTGCGCGGCATGCCATTCTCGGTGTCGGCGGCGGTAGGATTTATCGCACTTTCAGGCATTGCAGTCCTTAATGGCCTAGTGATGCTGACTTATATCCGGCAGCTCATTGGCGAAGGCTTGGAGGTCAAGCGCGCGATCCTGGAAGGCGCTATGACCCGGCTACGGCCGGTCGCCATGACGGCGCTGGTGGCGTCCCTCGGCTTTGTGCCGATGGCATTGGCGACAGGCACTGGCGCGGAGGTTCAGAAACCTTTGGCGACGGTTGTCATCGGCGGACTGATCAGCGCGACCTTGCTTACGCTCTTCGTCCTGCCAGCATTGTACGCCCGTTTCGGCGGCGCGTACGAGAACTTGAAGAAAGGCCGAGAGACGACGGGCGGCGCAGTCCCCCTTCCCGCCGCAGGAGGCGCCAAATGAAGCGTTCGAAGTTGCTTTTAGCCCTAATTACGCCACTGCTCACGAGCGCTCCTTCGTTGCTCCTGGCGGACACCCTTTCTGCCGCTCTAGCGCGAGCCTATTCAGCGAACCCGCAGCTCAATATGGAGCGTGCAGGCGTCCGGGCCGGCGTTGAAGATGTGGCTCGCGCCGCTGCGGGCTTCAGACCGAAAGTAAACGCCGAAGGATTTGCGGGTCTGGGCTCCAAAAGATACTCAGTCCCAGGACAATCCTCGCCAATGGAATCGCAGCGGCTTCGTTCTGGATATCTGACGGTGGAGCAACCACTCTTTGATGGGAACAGAACACGGAACAGCGTGCGAAGCGCCGAGGGAAACGTTCTCGCTAATCGTGAACGGCTGAGACTCATGGAACAATCGATTTTGCTTTCAGTCGTGACAGCTTACATGAACGTGCTGCGAGATATGGCCGCTTACAATTTGCAAACAAACAACCTGCGTGTGCTTGAAGTCCAGCTGCAACAGAATCGCGAACGGCTCAACGAGGGTCAGATCACTCCGACTGATGTAGCTCAATCGGAGGCTCGGCTCGCCAGCGGTCGGTCACAAGTCAGTTTGGCGCGCGCCAACCTGCAGACAAGCCAGGGAGAGTACCGGCAGGTCGTAGGGATTGAACCAACTCGGCTTGCGCCGGCGCAGCCGGTTGACAGATTACTGCCGAAGTCTTTGCAAGAAGCGGACTACTTGGCGCAGCAGGAACATCCTGCGATTGCCGCGGCGTTGCATGGAGCGGATGTGGCGCGTCATGAGGTGGCGGTCGCCGAAGGCGAGCTCTACCCGACGATATCTCTTCTTGGCTCCGTAGGTGGCCGGGCAGATACTGAAGCGCCTGGAGAGCGTCAGACGGAAGCTTCGATTGTGGCCAAGTTGAGCGTGCCGATTTACTCGGGCGGAGCAACCTCTGCCCGCATTCGACAGGTCAAGGAACTAGCCGCGCAACGACTCTTGAATGCAAGTCTCGTGCGTGACGAAGTTCGAGCGAATGTGCGTGGCGCATGGAGCGCTCTGACCGCCGTCAGGACGCAAATAGCTGCCGCGCGCGAACAGATCAGCGCCGCAGAACGTGCTCTTTCAGGGGTTCGTGAGGAATCGCGGGTGGGCCAGAGAACCACACTCGATGTCCTGAATGCGCAGCAGGAGCTCTTGAACGCCCGGATCGCGCTGGTCGTGGCGCAGCGCGACCATGTTGTCGCATCCTATAGTGTTCTGGCGGCCGTCGGGCGCTTGTCAGCGCGGACGCTCGGCATCAGAGCCGACCAATATAACCCAGATATCCATTACGATCAGGTAAAAAGCAAATGGAGTGGGACGCGCGCGGCTGATGGTCGGTAAACGCCATTAAGGGGAGAATAGCATCATGAGTCTCGAAAGAAGTGGAAGGCTTGCGGCCATGGCACTGTGCACAATTTTCGCTGGGCCGGTGATAGCGCAAAGCATCAAGATCGTGGGGCTCGGAGCCTCAACGTGCCAGCAATATCTCAGCGACATTCAGGACAATGTCGCCATGGAGCGGGAGTATATCTCGTGGGCGCAGGGTTACTTGAGCGGGTTGCTCATTCGTGCGCCGGCAGGCGTTGACGAAAATCTCGATCTGACGCCACCTGGATTCCCGTTGCTTCGGCAGGTGGAGTATCTTCGAACCTTCTGCGCAACACAGCCGAAGGCGGACTTTCCGGATGCCGCGGAGGAACTGTATCGGACGCTGCGGACAAAGCAAAAGTAATGAGAGCGAAATGGCTGCCTACGATTGTGCAAGGCCTTGCATTGGCCGACCTTCAACATGGCGGATGTGTTCATTGTGAGCGGTGTCACGGGACTGATCTGGGCAAGCTTAAGGAAAAGACCCGTGGGACAGCGTGACGTGTCAGAACGATGATGACGGAATGAAGATGCGGACCCTCAAGATCATCAGATACGTCGCCTGGGGCGGAGTCGCGGTCTTCGGAACCCTCGCATTGGCGCTTGCGTTGGGTTGGTGGCAAGTCGATGGCCCCGGCCGGCCGGTGGTGGTTCGACAAGAGCCGACGACAGCGATCGGCGGGCCGTTCACGCTCACCAACCATCGACGCGAGGTGATCACCGAACGGAGCTTCCTGGGCCGCCCGTTCCTGGTGTTCTTCGGATTCACCCATTGCCCCGACGTCTGCCCGACGACCCTGGTCGAGATAACGACCTGGCTTCAGGCCGTAGGCCGGGACGCCGACCGAATCCAAGTTCTCTTCGTGTCCGTCGATCCGCAGCGCGACACGCCGGAACTCCTATCGCAATATCTGCAATCCTTCGATGCTCGTATCCTGGCGGCGAGCGGCAGCAAGGAACAGATCGACGCAATGGTCGCCGCCTATCGCGCGACCTACCGGTTCGTGCCGACGAGCGGCGACGGCTACACGGTCGACCATACCGCCTCGATGTTCATGATGGACAGCCAAGGTCGCTTCATCGGCACCATCGACTTCCACGAAGACCGCGAGATGGCGCTCGCCAAGATCAGGCGACTGGCGACCCGATGAAAAGCAGGGATCAGACCATGACGGCCGCCCTTCAGGCCACCATATTCTGACCGCCAGCGATAATAGGTAACTTCCGTCACACCTATCGATCTCACAGCCTCAGCCACAGGCCGACCCTGTGCTGTGAGAACGTCGACCTGCCGAAGTTTGGCGACGATCTCTTCCGCCTTGTGCCTTTTCCTAGCCATGTGCATTCCTCCTCAAGGCTCGTAAGCCATACATCAGGGAGGACCACTTTTCAGGGGGCAGGCCAAATTTTGAACCCAAATGGTCCGACGCTCTACACATTAGGTGAGCGGGTTGAAAATGAAAGCCGAGAAATATTTTTGCGTATGCACCATATGCTGGGTGGAAATACGATTGTCCTTAGAATGAAGGACTCGTCCGCCCTTACTTACGGGGCCATACGTGAATGCATTCTAGAAATTCTAGAGTTCATCAAAGGCCACGACCATCCGTCGCCTTTTGGAGGGATTCCCAGCTTTGTCTATGCGAACAATGATGATCCGACGTTCATGCAAATCATGCATGAGATTATTGCGGACGAGACCCGGAATTTTGATTGGGGCCGTGAGCTCTATTTCACGAGGGAATTTGGAAAGGATTTCTTTGGTCGCGCGGGTTGCGAATTACGAGCAGCATACGAGACTAGTATGCGTCGCCCGAACCTGACAGAAGAGCAGAGGAAATTTCTGGAATTCACGCATTTAAGGTATCAGAATATTCCCGATTATAGAGATGCAAAAACTCCGAACTTCGTCTCATCGCAATTCACGAGTGAGCTGTACGAAGAATGGTGGGCGGTGATCAATGATGCCGCACGCAGCCAGTATGCGATTGTTACGCTGTTTCAAATGTGGGATGGCGCGCTCTCAATCATGAGCGATTCTATGAAAGATAATAGCGTAAGCTCTCAAGATTTAATTCAGTTTATTGCGAAGTATCAATTGAGCTTTCCCGAACGGAAATCTTGAGAGTTCATCCGGATCAAATTGAAAATCGAGGAGGGGCGTTATGGCAAAAATTTCTTATAGCGGCCCTGTTCCGGCGGATGATCCGATGTTCACCGGCCGCTACGAGATTTTTTCGTCAAAAAGAAATGAGGCAACGGAACCTACAGGGCGGGAGCCGCTGCCAGCTGAAGACAATCAAATTGTAACCATTCACAGCGCGAACTATTGGGTGAAAGTAGTTGACTTTCTACAGCAGAACTGGGCGCTGATAGATCAAGATTCAGATGGTCGCGCGAGGATCTTTTTTATCAATGACACAAGCGGGATTTTTGATGAGTTGGTTTTTGAGTCAACCAATCATGCTAGAGAGGCGCTGATAGCCAACCGGTTTCGGGAGTTCTCCGACAGCCCGAACCTTCAATCACTTGTTCATCCGCCACCAGCACCCTTTCACCGGACGTTGCACCCAAATGGTCCAATCTATTCATCAGGGCGCTTTTGGAAATGAACTTTTGAGAGACGATTGATTGAGCTGGCTTTTATCAAAACCCGCATCATCTACAGCGCCGGATCTGTTCACGTATGACTTCATAATCCATCAGCATTTGTTCGACCGCCGATCCTCCTGGCAGTTTGCTCACCTCATTGGCCGCTCTATTACGAAACTCTCTGCTATAGCTTGGAGCTGATGGGCAGATGTCTCCATTAGAAGGACCCGTCGCGCATCCGCTCAATAAGCTCATCCCGATCACGAGGGCGGCGTGAGGCGGCTTCCAATTGTTCACGTTGGATCTCCATTGTCTTGCGCATGCGGTCGAACCGCTCTGCATTGCGGCCAGCCTGCCGAGCTCCCAGCAAGACGGTCAGGACTGCACCAATTATTGCTGCCAATCCCGCCAAGCGAAGGGCAAAGGGTGCGAGGAATTGTCCAATAAGTGTGATCATCGCAGGCCCCGGCGACGGTCATCAATCCGTGCCCAGATCATGTAGGCGATCCCAAGGAGGGCGATGATGCCAACAACCCATGGTGCGACCTGAAGAGCTGTTTGAGCTAAAGGAATGGCAGGCTCCACGTCTTTGACAGCCTCCGCAGTCAGCCCGAGCAGCGTTGCCCCGGCAGCAACTTGTCCGCCTTTCACTGTGCGGGTTTGAGAAAGTTGCTTTTGTGGTGGCTCGACACCCGCCAAGATCAGTCCCGCATCAATCTCGCTATCAGTGTAGGGTTGCTGTCCATTCTCGTGGCGAATGATTGCGAGCGTAAGCGGCTTCAAGATTTTGTAGTCGTGGGTGTCGATGGGCGTATCAGGTGAGACGCCAACTGCCTTGGCCACAGCATTCACATAGGCTCCGGTATCGTTCTCGTTAGGCGGCGCCCAGCGGGAGATGATCCGTTTCACGCTTTTGAGGCCCCACCGGTCCTGGTAAGCAATGAGGGTCCGCGCCAAAGCCCGGATCCCCCACTTTGCCGCAACAAACTGACAAAAGTCGGGATCTGTCTGGTCTTTCGCCAAACCTTGCCAGGGATCGGAGGAACGGCGGAGATTTCCGGGGTTGTGATTGCGAATGCCGCGCGGCAAAGCGCGGTCAAGAGCGACCGTTGTCTGCATGTGTGCTCCATTGAGGTTGGGAAAGAGACCCTTTTCCAATGCAGAAGAGGGGATTGGCGTCGGTAGTGAGGGGGCGCGCTTAGGAGAACTCTCAAGCCTAAATATGATCAGTCGATAATTTCAAAAGCCGCTGAGAAATTGGACACGATCAAAGAAATTGGATCTTGATCGGCATGGTGCGCAATATGAATGACAGCAACGATTCTCTTTTTAAGGCTGAGTATGATCGTGCTTTGATCTGGCCCTTCTTGCTTGAGGTCGATGGTCCAATCTGGGCGTAATTTGTAAGTCATGGTCCGACCTCGAAGTACCAATCAGGAAGTGGGCCATCTAGGAAGCCGCGCTCAATCACCGGTATGCGTGAAATTCCTCGACCACGAATATCTTCGCCTCGAATCTCGATGAGCACTTGGCCTGTAATTCTAAACAGGCTTGCTGCGATAACACCAAGATTATAAGCGAAAGAATTGTCACAAGCCTGCGTCCAGAGTTCATCTTCCAGAAAGAGACAGGCTCCTTGGCAAAGCTGGATGAGAGGACATTTTGGACACTCAGATCGGGTGGACCAGTGATGCGCTGTATCTAATCTGATCTGATCAAATTGATCGAGATGTCCGATCCTGTGCTTTCCCTGGGCTGATGTGTTCTGGCAGGTCAGCACATTTCCGTTGAGATCAATAGCGATGTTATCATCACGATCCATTCCACATTTTTGGCCAAGCGTCTGAGCAGGCCTTCCTTGAAACAAGGATTTCAAAAATTCGGTTATCTTTCCCTCGACGCTTGCTATCCCGTTTGTTCTGCCCGTTATTGCCTCAAAGAAAACCGTGTGTATGAGCCGCTTAGTCAGGGTCTCGTCCAAAACGGAAAGAGAAACTCCACCCTT
>CANJPM010000053.1 GCA_947476075.1 Beijerinckiaceae bacterium | reverse complement strand
CGGAAAACGGCCCCATGCCGGGCTTGCCGATGCGCCCCGTCAGCAAATGGCAATTGATGATGGCGTTAACCTTGTCTGTGCCGCTGGTCGATTGGTTGACGCCTTGCGAATAGATGGAGACGACGCGTTTCGTAGATGACCAGAGCGCATAAAACCGCTCCAGCGCAGCCTCTTCCAGACCGGTGAGCGTTGCGATCTCCTCCAGCGACAAAGTGCGTGCAATCGCCAGCGCCTCTTCGGCTCCGCTTGTGTGGGCTCCCACATAAGCAGTGTCTATAGCCCCGTCCTGCTCAAGCCGTGCGAGGAGGCCCAGAAACAAGGCGACGTCGGAATCTGGTGCCAGCGGCAGATGCAGATCGACGGCGTCGCAAGACGCTGTGGCGCGCGGATCAATCACAACGATCTTTGTCCCGCGCGCCTCTTTCGCCCTTAACAAACGCTGGTTCAGGATGGGATGGCACCACGCAAGGTTGGACCCGACGAGCACCACAAGATCAGCCTCGTCGAAATCGCCATAATGGCCCGGCACAATATCGGCCCCGAATGCGCGGCGGTGGCCAGCAACCGAAGACGCCATGCAAAGGCGGCTGTTGGTGTCAATGTTTCCGCTGCCAATGAAGCCTTTGATGAGCTTGTTGGCGACGTAATAATCTTCCGTCAGGATTTGCCCGGAGACATAGAGCGCCACGCTCTCGGGACCATGCTGCTTGATCGTCTCCGAGAACCGCCGCGCCACAAGCTCAAGCGCCTCGTCCCATGTTACGCGCGCGCCGTTGACGCTGGGATAAAGCAGACGATCTTCAAGCGACAGCGTTTCTCCCAACGCGGCGCCTTTTGAGCAGAGCTTGCCGAAATTTGCCGGATGATCGGGATCGCCTGCAATCGCAACCGAACCATCTGCTTGCGGCGTCGCCAGAACGCCGCAGCCAACGCCGCAATAGGGGCAGGTGGTTTTAACGCTCTCACCGATCCGCGCGGCGGCCATGAAGATTTATCCTATGCCGCAGCGGCGGAGAGCGAACTTGAATCGAGCAAGATCCGGTCGCCTTCAATGCGCAGGCCAATCACATTGGTGCAGCCGTGATCTGCGCCTTGCGCCCGGCCGCTTTCCAGATCAATAATCCAATTATGCAGCGGACAGGTGACGGAACGCCCGTGTACGATGCCCTGGCTGAGCGGACCGCCCTTGTGGGGGCATGAATCACGCAGCGCGAAAATGGCGCCGTCTGTCGACTTGAACAAAGCGATGTCGCCGCCGGGCGCGCGCACGATGCGCGAGCCGCGCATCGGCACGTCGTCGATGGAGCCGACGTCGATGAAAAGGTCCGCGTGCACGTTCATTCCGCAGCCTCCGCAATGACGAGCTTGAGGGGATTGAATTCATAAGCTTCCTTGCCCGCAACGCGCTCCGCCCACGGATCGACCTGAGAGGTTTTCTGGGAAATCACGAAGCGATCATACAAAGCCTTGCGGCGCGGCTCGTCGTCCACAATCTGCGTGCGGATAGTCTCAAGCCCGACGCGCCTGGACCATTTATACATGCGCTCAAGATAGCGGCCCTGCTCGCGATAGAGCTGCGTCAGAGCCACAATCGTCTCAAGACATTCGTCTTCTGTGGCGACCTTGCAGAGCAAATCCGTCTGGCGCACGTGGAGGCCAGCCGCGCCTGCAAAGTGAATCTCATAGCCGGAGTCGACGCAGATTACGCCGACGTCCTTGCAGGTGGCTTCCGAGCAATTACGCGGGCAGCCAGACACCGCCATTTTCACCTTGGCGGGCGTCCATGAGCCCCACATGAATTTCTCGATGCGGATGCCAAGGCCGGTGGAATCCTGCGTGCCAAAGCGGCACCAGTCCGTGCCCACGCAGGTTTTCACCGTGCGCAATCCCTTGGCGTAGGCGGCGCCCGAAACCATGCCGGCATTGTTCAGATCGGCCCATACCGCAGGCAAATCTTCCTTTTTTACGCCAAGCAGATCGATCCGCTGGCCACCGGTCACTTTGACGGCTGGAATGGCGAATTTCTCCGCCACGTCGGCAATCGCCCGCAATTCCTTGATGCTCGTCATGCCGCCCCACATGCGCGGAACGACGGAATACGTGCCGTCTTTTTGAATGTTGGCGTGCACGCGCTCATTAATAAAGCGCGACTGGCTGTCGTCCTCATACTCGGTCGGCCAATCGCAGATCAGATAATAATTCAACGCCGGTCGACATTTTGCGCAGCCGCAGGATGTCTTCCATTCCAGCTCCTGCATCACTTGCGGAATTGTTTTCAGCTCGCGCGCGACGATCAGGCGCCGTACGTCGTCGTGGCCAAGATCCGTGCAGCCGCACATCGGCTCTACATCGGCTTTCTGGAAGCTGTCGCCGAGGCAGATCGCAAGCAATTGCTCAACAAGGCCTGTACATGAGCCGCAAGAGGCGGAAGCCTTGGTGTGCGTGCGCACCCCGCCAACGTCAGTCAGTCCCTTCGATGCAATGGCGCCGACGATAGCTCCCTTGCAGACGCCGTTGCAGCCGCAGATTTCTGCGCTGTCGGCCAATGCCGCAACGGCCGCGTTAGGGTCCGCATTGGCGCCCCCAGCAAAGCTTTGACCAAAGATGAGGCTATCGCGCAAAGACGACACGTCGGCGCCGGTTTTAATGAGATCGAAGAAATATGAACCATCGATTGTGTCGCCATACATCACGGCGCCGATCAGCCTGTCGTCCTTCAAGACGAGGCGCTTGTAGATTCCGCGCGCAGCGTCGCGCAGCACGATGTCCTGGCGGTCGTCTCCTTCGGCAAAATCGCCCGCCGAGAACAAATCAACGCCGGTGACTTTGAGCTTTGTCGAGACCGCCGAGCCTTCGTAACGCGGCTCGGGATCGTCGGTAAGGCGTGCGGCGACCACCTTCGCCATTTCAAACAAGGGCGCCACAAGCCCATAGCATTGACCGCGATGCTCTACGCATTCGCCCACGCAAAAGACAGCCGGATCGCTGGTGCCCATCTCGTCATCAACAAGAATGCCGCGATTGACGTTGAGACCAGCGGCTTTGCCAAGCGCGGCGTTCGGACGAATGCCAACCGCCATTACAACGAGATCGGCGGGCAATACGCGGCCATCTTCCAGCTGCACGCCAGAGACTTTACCATCCTGCGCGATAATCGCTTTGGTGTTCGCCTTGATGCAAACTTCTACGCCACGGCTCTCCATCGCGCCTTTGAGAAGATAGCCCGCCGCTGCGTCAAGCTGGCGCTCCATCAGGTGTGGCATGAGGTGCACGATTGTGACCTTCATGCCGCGGACAGCAAGGCCAGCCGCGGCCTCAAGGCCCAGCAATCCGCCGCCGATGACCACGGCGCAGCCGCCTTTTTCAGCAGCGGCGAGCATCGCGTTAACGTCGTCAAGATCGCGATAGGTGACGATGCCGGGCAGGTCATGGCCGGGAACAGGAATAATGAAAGGGCTTGAGCCGGTGGCGATCAGCAGCTTGTCATAGGGCGTGACGGCTCCGCTTGAGTCTGTCACCGTTCTGGCGGCGCGATCAATAGAGACCACGCTCACGCCGCTGCGCAGCCTTATATTGTGGTCAGCATACCACGCCTCGTCATGCGTGATGATGTCGGCGAAGTCCTTCTCGCCCGAAAGTACGGGCGACAGCAGGATACGATTGTAGTTCACGCGCGGCTCGGCGCCGAACATGGTGACGGAATAGCGGTCCGCATCGCGCTCGAACACATGCTCCAGAACGCGCCCCGCAGCCATGCCATTGCCGATAACGACCAGTTTCTCGGTCATGCTCTGTTTCCTGTAAGGCTTGTTACGCAGCGGAATCGACGAAATGGGTTCGCTCGTAGAGGAACTTCAGGACGCCTTCGCGGGCGCGGATATATTGGTTGTTGGCGACGAGTTCGAGGCGCTTGCGCGGACGCGGCAGGTCTACGTCGAGAATCTCGCCAACATGGGCGGAGGGGCCATTGGTCAGCATCACGATGCGATCCGATAGCAGAACGGCCTCGTCGACATCGTGCGTAATCATGATGACCGTATTGCCAAGCGCAGCGTGGATCGCCATCACGCTGTCTTGCAAATGCGCGCGCGTGAGAGCGTCGAGCGCACCGAACGGCTCGTCCAGCAACAGAACCTTGGGCTCCATGCACAATGCGCGGGCGATGCCGACGCGTTGCTTCATACCGCCGGAAATCTCTGAGGGGCGACGGTCTTTGGCGTGACCCATCTGCACCAGCTCAAGATTATGCATGGTCCAGTCGTGGCGTTCGGCCTTGTTGCGCGTGCTTGAGAACACCTTGTCGACGGCGAGCCGCACGTTGTCGTACACGGTGAGCCAGGGCAGCAGAGAATGGTTTTGGAACACCACGGCGCGATCAGGCCCCGGCGCGTTCACTTCGTGATCTTCCAGCAATATCGCGCCCGAGGACACCGGCAGCAGGCCGGCAACCATGTTGAGCAGCGTAGACTTTCCGCAGCCTGAATGTCCAATGATGGAGACGTATTCCCCCTTGTTGATCGTGAGGCAAACATCCTTCAGGACTTCGGTGCTTGTGGAGCCGCGCGCAAAGCTGCGGCAGACGTGGTCTATCTTGAGATAGGGGCGTTGCATGTCTGCCTCCTTCAGCTTGCGGCGGTGCCGCGCGTGGCGAGATTGCCCAGCGCGCCGACGATTTTGTCGAGAATGAAGCCGACGAAACCGATGTAAAACAAGGCAACGACGATGTCGGGCAGGCGCGAGGAATTCCAGGCGTCCCATATGAAGAAGCCGATGCCGACGCCGCCGGTGAGCATTTCAGCGGCCACAATCGCCAGCCACGCAAGGCCAATGCCGATGCGCAGGCCGGTGAAAATATAAGGCGCGGCGGAGGGGATCATGATGCGCGCGAAAAACTCAAAAGCGTTGAGCCGCAGCACGGCGGCGACGTTGCGGTAATCCATCGGTATGTTACGAATGCCGACCGCCGTGTTGATGATGATCGGCCAGATCGAGGTGATGAAAATCACGAAGATTGCTGACGGGCTCGAATCGCGAAACGCCGCCAGCGATATCGGCAACCAGGCGAGCGGCGGTACGGTGCGCAAAACCTGAAAAATGGGATCAAGCCCGCGCATGGCCCATACCGACTGACCGATGAGGCAGCCCACAAGCACGCCGACGATTGCAGCCAGGCCAAAGCCGATCAGCACGCGCTCCAGCGACACCAGCACGCGCCAGCCAAGACCGACGTCTTGCGAGCCGAGGTTGAAGAACGGCTCCAGAATGAGATCTTTGGCCTCGTTCCAGACGATTGTCGGCGCCGGCAATGTCGCGCCGGGCCTGTCGCACAGCAATTGCCAGATCAGGAGCAGCGCGAGCAATGTGATGACCGGAGGGATCACGTTGATCGCAAATCCGCGCATGTAGGGCATGCCGCGCTGGACTATGGAGGTACGCGGCGCAGCCATGCGCACCAGAGCCGGTGGAGCAGGCGCCGCCTGTGGCGCAAGCTTCTTCTTGATTGCGGTCACGCTCATATGCTGTCTCCGGCTTGTCGTGGGGACGGCGCCGCATGGGCGGCGCCGTCGTGCGCGTTACGCGATGCGTTTGATCGCAAGGCTTGCGAGATAGGCCGACGGGTTTTCGGAATCGAAAACCTTGCCGTCGAAGAACGTCTCCTTGCCGCGTGAGGTTGACGCAGGCGCGGAGGCGCCGATTGTCTTTGCCGCTGCGCGCCAAAGGTCTTCGCGATTGATCTTGTCAACGAGCGCCTTCACGTCCGTGGTGGCTTCGAACTTCCCCCAGCGGATGTTCTCGGTCAGGAACCAGGCATCGTGGCTCTTGAAGGGATAGGAGGCGTCGTCCTTGAAGAATTTCATCTCCAGTCCCGTCGCTTGGGCGAGGCGTCCATTGCCGTAATTGATGTCGCCCTTCAGGCGGCCCAGAACGTCGGCGGGCGGCACGTTGAACCATTGACGACGACCGAGAATGGCGGCGAGTTCTTCTTTGTTCTCCAGCTTGTCGCACCATTGCTGGGCTTCGAGCACAGCGGCGAGAATGGCCTGCGTCGCGCGCGGGTTCTTGTCCACCCAATCGGCGCGCATGCCGAGCGCCTTTTCAGGGTGCTTTTTCCAGATTTCGCCTGTGGTGCAGGCGGTAAAGCCGATGCCCTGATTGACGAGCTGCTCGTTCCACGGCTCGCCGACGCAGAACGCATCCATATTGCCGACCTTCATGTTCGCCACCATTTGCGGCGGCGGAACGACGATGGTGGAGACATCCTTGTCAGGGTCGATGCCGGCGGCGGCCATCCAGTAGCGGATCCACAAATCATGCGTCCCGCCGGGGAAGGTCATGGCGAGTTTTACTTCTTTGCCGGCTGCTTTTTTCTTTTCAAACGCCGCCTTCAAGGGCGATGCGTCGAGGGTGGCACCGACGTCTTTATACTCCTGCGCAACCGATATCGCCTGTGAATCCAGATTCAGGCGCGCCAGGATATACATCGGCGTCGGCACGTTGTTCTGCGTCACCTTGCCTGTTGAAATAAGATAGGGCATGGGCGTCAAAATATGCGCGCCGTCGATGCCGTTTTTCTCTGAACCGAGCACAAGGTTGTCGCGCGTCGCCGCCCATGAGGCTTGTTTGGCGACTTCCACCGCGCCGACGCCGTACTTTTCGAGCAGGCCCTTTTCCTTGGCGATGACGAGGGGCGCTGCATCTGTCAGCGCGATATAGCCAAGAATAGCTTTGGTGGTCTCCGGCCCCGCCGTCTGAGCGAACACGCCGGAGGGAAACGCGCCCGCGACAGCGCTTGTCAGCGCCGCTGCTGCGCTGTTGCGCAGAAATTCGCGGCGACCGGAATCCACGGCTGTTTTGGTCTGCAATGCAGTGTCGATAGGCTTTGTCATCCAAGGCTCCTCGCGTGATCGCGGTTTATCCTCAGCATAAAAAAAGCCGCACGAAGGTTAGCCCGGAGGGGGGAGCTAAACTTCGGCGGCTTTGCCGGGGACCTTAAAGGCGCATGTCGCGTCAACCTGCGCTGGTTGAAGCAGTATTGTCAAAGCACGCTTCGTGCCAGCGCGGGTGCAGAGGGGCTGGACGAGGAGTATTCATGTCTCCGCCTGCCTGTCAGGCGGGCGGCGCCTAGCTGTTGTGCAATGCGATGAGTTTATGCGCTGCTACGCGTCAGGTTGATTTGGCCTGGCATCGTCTGCATTTGCGTTCGCCAGATAGTCCTGGATCGCCGCTTGATCGAAACTTCTTCCGTCGAACGGGGGCGTCAGCGGATCGCATGCCGGCGGGCCATCGCCCGTAGCCGCTTCATAAAGATCGGGACGGAAGACGCTGGGCGCGCGAGCAAGATCCTCACCGCTGAATTGCGCCTGCCCCCAACGCACCATCTGCGCATAGAGCCAGATCGCCTGTTGTCGCCAGGGATAAGTGGCGTCCGGGCCGAGGTTGAGAAAGTCCAGCTCCCGGCTGACGCCATAGACCATCGGCAGGCGCCCTGTCAGGCCGGGCAGCAGGTGTTTTGACGGCATGTCGAGATAAGCGGGCTTGGCGAGCAGCGCAGCCAGTTCTTCGATATTTGCAGCCTCGCCGCACCATTGGCTTGCGTTGCTCAGCGCGCGCACGAGGCGAGCGATGGATTGGGGCTTGCGCGAGTCCATGTCGGCGCGCAGGCTCAGTACTTTCTCAATGCTTGCTGGCCAGATACGCGCCTTAGTCGTCACAATCTGGCCAATGCCGCGCGCGAGCGCGATGGAGTTCCACGGTTCGCCCACGCAATAGCCGTCGATCTGTCCGCTCGCCAGCGCTTCGGGCAAAAACGGCGGCGGCAAAACGACGACTTGTACGTCGTCGTCGGGCGCGATCCCGCAGGCCGCCAGCCAATAGCGCAATTCGTAATTGTGCGACGAGAACGGATGCACAACTGCGAAAATCGCCTGTGGCAGGCCCTGTTTACGCCTGTGTTCAAGCGTTTTCTTCAAGCTTTCGCCCGTGTGCGCCGGGTCGCCGTCGAGCGTCTGATGCGCGCTCATGGCGTTTGCGATTGTGTTTGAAACCGTGATCGCATTGCCGCCCAGACCCAGCGCCATTGGCGCGATCATGTCCACCTTCAGCGAGCCAAGCCCGAGGCTTGTGGCGATGGGCAAAGGTGCGGGCGTCTGAGCGGCGTCGAGCCCGCCGATCGCCAGCCGGTCGCGCACGGCGGCCCATGAGAGATCGCGCAACAGATTAAGCTCGACGCCCTCGGCTTGCGCAAAACCTTTTTCGCGGGCGGCGACCAGCAGCGCGCAATCGAGCAGCGGCAGAAAACCCGCGACAAGTTCCAACGGAGCCTTTGAAATATTGGTCATGTCGCCCTCAATCCAGCAGGCCGGCGGCGAGCACGAGGCTCTCGGCAATGTCGACGATCTTGCGGTTCTGGCTCATCGCTGCCTTGCGCAGCAGGGAATAAGCCTCATCCTCGCTGATGCTTTTGGATTTCATGAGAATGCCTTTGGCGCGCTCAACCGCCTTGCGCTGGGCAAGCGCATTGCGTGTTTCCTCCAGCTCGCGTTGCAGGCGGTGGAAGGCGTTGAAGCGGGTGATCGCCAGATCAAGGATCGGCTTCACGCGCTCCTTGCGCAGCCCGTTGACCACATAGGCCGACACGCCGGCCTCGACGGCTGCAATGGTTGAATCGGAATCGGAGGAATCCACAAACATCGCAATCGGGCGCTGCGCCGCGCGCGAGACCTGAAAAGCGGCCTCCAGCCGGTCGCGATTTGGGTTTCCAAGATCAATAAAGATCACGTCCGGATCAATGTCGACGATGTCGCGCATTAAATGCGAACTTATCGCGAGCGTTGTCACGTCGGCGAATCCAGCCTCCCGCAGCCCGTCCTCAATGATGGAGGCGCGGATGCGGTTCTCGTCGATCACCAGAATGCGCAGACGTTCGTCAGTCATGGGATTTTGGGGAGCAAGAAACGTGCAAGGAGTGGTGCGTGAAGTAGAAATCCCTCATCAGTCGTTTGCGTCAGCAAACGACTGATGAGGGAAAAAGCGCATACTAGCCCTCAGGCTTCACGTCCACGCTTACGCTCAAATCGTGATCGCCCGAACCTACGAACACGCCGTCAACTGGCGATACGTCTGCGTAATCGCGCCCGCGCGCCACCACCACATGGTCGTCGCCGATCATCTGGTCGTTGGTGGGGTCAAGCCCGAGCCAGCCGAATTCCGGGCCGCACCAGACGGAAACCCATGCGTGCGAGGCGTCAGCCCCTTCAAGGCGGGGTTTGCCCGGTGGCGGGATGGTGCGGATGTAGCCGCTCACATAGGCGGCAGGCAGGCCCAGGCCGCGCAAGCCCGCGATCATCACATGCGCGAAATCCTGGCACACCCCTTTGCGGCTGGCGAAGGCTTCGGCCACCGTCGTCGTTACTTCAGTTGCGTCTTTTTCATATTTGAAATCGCGCCGGATGCGGCCCATCAGCTCGACGGCGGCCTCCAGCATGGGGCGACTGGGCTTAAAGCTCGCGCCGCACCATGAGGTCGCGTCCGCGTTGAGGGCGACTTGCCTGCTGGCATAGAGAAAATGCGCAGGCGAATCTGGCTGGAGGGAGCGCGAAACTTGCGCCGCGCTGCGGATCTGCTCCCATGCGGGCGTGAGGCCGGGAGCTGGCGCGGCTGCTCGGTTCACGGATATGCGCGACAACGCCGCAATGCGCAATTCGCGATGGGGCGCGTCGATACGCACCTGCGCAACGCGATTGCCGAAAGCGTCGATGCTGGAATGCGTTTCGGCGGCGCGGGGCGAAATCTCCAGCCCGCTGTCGAGCACGGTTTGGCCCGCCTCGTCGCGCGGCAACAGGCGCAGCACGCAGGCTGCTGACGCCACCGGGGCGGCGTAGCGATAGGTGGTGATGTGGCGGATATCGTAAATCACGCGAAGCCTGTTGGCTTTTCGGCCCGCGCAGCGCCGGCCCCTTGCAAGAAATAGCGCGCGGTGACGGCTTCCGCCAAGCCCATGATGCGCTGCTCTATGGCCAGCGCGTTGGCTGGATCCAGTTCGTCTGCGTCGCGGGTGGCGAGTTCCGCCGCCAGTTTGATGCTGATGCGGCGCGGCTGTTCGGGCATGCCGTCGGGACGCAGGTTTGGCAGGCTGGCCAGATGCTCGTCCACGCGCGCAATCTGGAAGGACACGGAGCGCGGGTTGAAGGGATCGAGCACCGCCATGTCGCGCACGGCCGCCAGCGCAGGGCCGACGACATAGCGCGAGCGATAGGTGATCTGTGAATCGATCAAATCGAGCAGCACGTCGAGATGCTCGCTTGTGGCGTCTCGCTCCGAGAACTGGCGCACGAAGCGGCAGGTGTTGACGGCGCGCTCAATGCGTCGGCCCATGTCGAGGAAGCTCCAGCCGGCGACCCGGTTCATGTTCTCATTGACGAGCCCGCCAAGCGCGGCCATCACGCCAAGCGCCTCGTCAGCCCGGGTTGCGGCGTCCAGGGCTGCGCCCATCGAATCATGCGTGCGCGAGACGCAATCCTCCAGCGTCGAGACGAGGCGGGTTGCGTCCTGCGACAGGCGCTCGCGAATGACTGAGGCGGCGCGGCGCGCCATTCCCACATTAGCAGCCACCGATCCGTATTGATCGCCGTCGGTCAGCGCGATCGCGGCGATCACTTGCGCCTGCGCGCCAGCAAGATCAGCCGGCGCGGCGCCGCTTGAGAGCAGCATTTTCTGCAAACGCTCGACGGCGGCCCGCGCGCCGCTGCCCGGCGCATCCAGGTCGACGGAGCGAATGGCGAGGCAACGCACCACGCGGGCGGTGGCTTCCGCCCGCTCCAGGTAGCGGCCGAGCCAGAACAGATTGTCGGCTGCGCGGCTTGGGAGATTGCCCATCATGCGCACCACGCGCACGGATTCGCGTGCGGGCAGCAGCGTTGAAATCTCAACCGGTCGGTCAGTCGCGATCCAGACGTCGGCTGAGGAGGCTTCGCCCTCCATCGAAATCGCGCGCGCGTCCGCTGCGTCCGAAACGCGGCAGAAGCCGCCGGGCATCACGCGCCAGCCGTCCGGCGTGGCGGCGGCGAACACGCGCAGCGAGAACGGGCGCGGCTGCAGTCGGCCGTCGCGCAGCACCGGCATCGTGGAGAGGCGCACGACTTCCTGCCCCACAAAATCAATGCCGCGACTCTCGATCGCTTCGATCAGAGCGCGCTTTTGGGCGCCGTCGAGATCGGCGCCAAGCACATGGCGTTTGCCGCCAAGAGCGGGGAGCGTATCGCCAAACGCGCTGGCGATAACAAGCTCGTCGAGACGCTCAATCACCACGCGGCGCGCATCAGATTGGCCGCACCACCATGTCGCGATATTGGGCAGGCGCAAATCTTCGTCAAGCAGACGGGCGCAATGGGCGGGCGCAAAGCCCATCAGCGCGCGCGATTCCATCAAGCCCGCGCCTGGCATGTTGCCGACCGCGACGCTCTTGTTGCGGATCGCCTGCATGAGGCCGGGCACGCCGATGCGCGAGGCGGCGTTGAACTCCAGCGGGTCGCACCAATCGGCGTCGACGCGGCGCCACAACACGTCGGCGCGCTTCAGCCCGGCGATGGTGCGCACGAAGACGATGCCGTCGCGCACCACGAGATCGTCGCCTTCCACCAGCATGAAGCCCAGATACCGAGCTAGATAGGCCTGTTCAAAATAGGTCTGGCTGTAGGGGCCTGGCGTCAGCAGGCAGATGCGCGGATTGGTGCGTTCCGCCGAACTCGACAGGCCGTCGCGAAAATCGCGGAAGAAGGGCGCCAGCCGCTCGACGTTCATGTCGCGATAGAGTTGCGGGAAAGCGCCGGAAATCACGAGCCGGTTTTCCAGCGCATAGCCTGCGCCCGAAGGCGCCTGCGCGCGTTTTTCCAGCACCCACCAGCGCCCGTCGGGACCGCGCCCGATGTCGCAGGCGAAGAAGCGCAAATGCTTGCCGCCCGGCGGCTCGATTCCGCGCATGGCGGGCAGATAATCGCGCGAGCCGGTGAGCGCGGCTGCGGGCAGGGCGCCTTCGCTTACGAGATCTCCTGCTCCGTAGACGTCGCCCAGAAAGGCTTCGGCCAGCCGCGCACGTTGCTCGACGCCAGCCGAAATCTCGCGCCAATCGTCGTCAGAGATCACCAGCGGCAAACGCTCCAGCGGCCATGTGCGCTCGGCGGCCTCACCGGGAACGCGGTAAGATATGCCCATTTCGCGAATGCGACGGTCGGCGCCGGCAAAGCGCTGCGCCATCTCGTCAGGCTCGATACGCGACAGGCCGGCCATGAATTTGCGCCAGTGCGGACGCACGGCGCCGGCCGAATCCATGAACTCGTCGGGAATGCCGGTCATGGGGGAATAGCCGCCAGCCCAGTCTTCGAGCTGTCGTCTCTGCGTCCGCTCTCCGCGCGGGGAGCGAGCGTTATGGTTTGGCTCAGCCGCCAAAATTCCTCCAGGGCCTATCGGCGCAAATCCAGCGTGGTCGGGAACTCGCCCGGCTGCTCTTCGTGCGGGGCGACGAACGGTCCGGGAGTATGGCCGTGATCCTGAAAACGCGCCAGTCTGCGCGCTTGCGCTTCGTACGAATTCACGGGAAAAGCCTCATAGCTCAAGCCGCCCGGATGGGTGACATGATACCGGCAGCCGCCAAGCGAACGCCCGTTCCATGTGTCGAGAACGTCGAACGTCAGCGGCGCGTGAATGGGAATCGTCGGATGCAGGCCGGACGATGGCTGCCACGCTTTGAAGCGCACGCCAGCAACTGCCTCGCCAGATGAGCCCGTGCTCGTCATCGGCGCGCGGCGACCGTTGCAGGCGATGATATGACGGCCAGGCACGAAGCCGTTGGCGCGAACCTGCAAACGCTCAAGCGACGAATCGACATAGCGCACCGTGCCGCCCGCGGCGCCTTCCTCGCCCAGCACATGCCAGGGCTCCAGCGCCTGCCGGATTTCCAGACTGACGCCACCATGCTCGACGTTGCCATAGAGCGGAAAGCGGAACTCGCGCTGCGCCACGAACCATTCGGGATCGAAAGCGTATCCGGCGCCGCGCAAGTCTGCGAGCACGCCCAGAAAATCGGCCCAAACAAAATGCGGCAGCATGAATTTGTCATGCAAAGCCGTGCCCCAGCGTACGAAGCTCCCGCTTTGGGGCTGGCGCCAGAACCATGAGATCAGCGCACGCAAAAGCAATTGCTGCGCAAGGCTCATGCGCGCATCGGGCGGCATTTCAAACGAGCGAAATTCGATCAGGCCGAGCCGCCCCGTGGGCCCGTCGGGCGAATAGAGCTTGTCGATGCAGATTTCCGAGCGATGTGTGTTGCCGCTTACGTCCACAAGCAAATGACGATAGAGCCTGTCCACCAGCCACAACGGGATCGGCGCGCCATCCGGCCCCGGCGTCTGCGCCATCGCTATCTCAAGCTCGTAGAGTGAATCGTGGCGGCCTTCGTCCACGCGCGGCGCCTGGCTGGTCGGCCCGATGAACAGGCCGGAGAACAGATAGGACAACGATGGGTGACGCTGCCAATAGAGCACGAGGCTTTTGAGCAAATCAGGCCGGCGCAGGAACGGCGAATCGGCCGGCGTCGCCCCGCCGACCACAACGTGATTGCCGCCGCCCGTACCCGTGTGGCGACCATCCGTCATATACTTGTCTGCGCCCAGCCGGGTTTGACGCGCGTCTTCATAAAGGCCCGTCGTGGTGTCAACGGTTTCGCGCCATGAGGCGGCGGGATGGACGTTGACCTCGATCACGCCAGGGTCGGGCGTCACCTTGATGACGTGCATGCGCGGATCGTCGGGCGGTCCATAGCCTTCCACTTGCAGCGGCAGGCCCATGGACTTCGCGCTCTCTTCCAGCGCCGCGATCAGCTCCAGATAATCTTCGAGCTTTTCAACCGGCGGCATGAACACGCAGAGCACGCCATTGCGCGGCTCAATGGCCATAGCGGTGCGAACCGCGCCAATGATGAGATTGGCAGGCACCGAGGTTTTCGTCTCGCGCGATTTTGCGACCGTGTAATGCTGGCGCAATTGCTCAGGGTCGGGCAGGGGGCCGCGCGCTTCGGTGGGGTCTTGCGGGTGGATGTAGGGATAGCTGGCTGCCGGGATCCATGGCAGCGCCTTCATCGGCAGACGGAAGCCGACAGGGGAATCGCCGGGCATCAGGAACAGGCGTCCGCGACGTGTCTGCCAAAGCTCGCTGATCCAGCGCGGACCATCCTTTGCGTTCCAGCGCTGCACCGGCAGCACATAGCCGGACGCCTTTAGCAACCCGCGCTCGAACGTGCGCAACATGCGCGCGCGCTCTTCCGGATCTTCGATCTTGGAATCCATCGGATCGACGTTTTCCGGAAGGCGGCCTTCTTCGAGCATCCAATGGGCGGGGTCTTCAAAGGCGGGCAGAACAAACCTCGCGCCAACGCCAATGCGCTCGGCGAAATCCACCGCAAACGCCTGCGCGTCTTCCACGCTGGCTGGGGTGGCGGGAGGCTTCTCGGGCGCGACCAGCTCTATGTTTTTCCAGATCGGCTTGCCGTCGCGCCGCCAATAGAGCGCAAAAGCCCAGCGCGGCAGGCTTTCGCCGGGATACCATTTGCCCTGTCCGTAATGCAGGAAGCCGCCGGGACCAAAGCGGTCTCGCAGACGACGGATCAGCTCGTCGGCGCGTTCGCGTTTGGTGGGGCCGACAGCGGCTGTGTTCCATTCGGCTGATTCAAAATCATCAATCGAGATGAACGTAGGCTCGCCGCCCATGGTCAGGCGCACGTCCTGGCTGTTCAGATCCTTGTCGACGATCTCGCCCAAAGCGTCGAGCTTTTCCCACGAATCGTCGGAGAAGGGACGGGTCACGCGCGGCGCCTCGCGCACACGGGTCACTTTCATTGAGAAGTCGAAATCAACCTTCGCGGGCTCCACCAATCCGCTGATGGGCGCTGCGGCTGAATAATGCGGCGCGGCGCAAACCGGCATGTGCCCTTCCCCGCAGAACAGGCCGGAGGTCGGATCAAGCCCAACCCAGCCGGCGCCGGGCAAGTAGACTTCTGCCCATGCGTGCAAATCGGTGAAGTCGCGATCCGTGCCCTTGGGGCCTTCCAGCGGATCGACGTCGGCGGTCAGTTGAACCAGATAGCCGGAGACGAAGCGCGCCGCCAGCCCAAGCCGGCGCAACACCTGCACCATCAACCACGCGCTGTCGCGGCACGAGCCCGAACGCAGGATCAGCGTCTCTTCAGGAGATTGAACGCCGGGCTCCATGCGGATGAGATACGAGATGTCGCTTTGCAGCTTCGCGTTCAGTCCGACCAGGAAGTCGATCACGCGCATCGGCTCGCGTTTGAGGCTGGCGACATAGGCGTCAAGCCTTGGCCCGCCTTCGTCGCGCATGAGGCAGGCGGCGAGTTCTTCAGCCAGCTCGGGCAGATAAGCGAAAGGGAACGTCTCGGCGTAATCCTCGACGAAGAAGTCGAACGGGTTAATCACCGTCATATCGGCGACGAGATCGACCTCGATCTTCAGTTCGGTCGCCTTTTCTGGGAAGACGAAACGCGCCAGCCAATTTCCATGCGGGTCTTGCTGCCAGTTCACGAAATGGTTGGCGGGCGAGACTTTCAGCGAATAACCCGAGACGCGCGTGCGGCAATGGGGCGCCGGGCGCAGGCGAATGATCTGCGGCCCAATGGCCACGGGGCGATCGTATTTATAATGCGTGAGGTGGTGCAGGGCGACGAAGATCGACACGTGCAAACTCCCGGGGCCGGCGGCAATCGCTGACCGCCTTTTGTCCCGCCCGCTTGCGTTGGTGTCAAACGATCGCTGCGCTTGCGCGCAATTAAAACGTGGTTTCGCTTAATCGGGAAGCATGCCGCCGCCCATGCGCGCAGTTTGGCGCGACATTAGGCGGCGCAGACGGGCGGCCCGGAAGCCGCCGAATCTCCTAGAACGCAATCGCGAAGCGGGCGCGGAAGATGTTGCGCTCGAAATTATCGAGATCGAGCGAACTTTGAACCTCGCTGGCCCGGCCCGCAATCTGGCGGCCCCAGGCGCCGGCGATGAAGGCGTCCTTGCCGACTTTTGCATAGAAGGTGGGGCCGACGAAAAGCGCATGTCCCTGGCTGTCGCCAAAGAAAAGCCCCCTGGCGGCGTGCTCATAACGGGCTTCGGCGCCCAGAAAAATACCGTCGCTTATCTGCACGCTCAATGCGCCGGATACTCCGGCGCTTGATCCGCGCTCCATCGAGGCGCCGCCGCGCGGCCATGTCCAGCTCGGCGCGTAATCGAAATTGATCGCGCCGTAGAGTTTGTCTTTCACCAGCTCGCGGTCGATGGCGGCGCGAAAGCCGATCCCGAATTCGCTGGTGCGCAAGCCCTCGCCATCGAGGCGGGCATAGCCGGGCGCTGCGATCAGCGTCAGGCCAAACGGCGAGGATGCGCGCTCCAGCACGCGATATTTGAATTCACCCGAGACGCCCGCAAGGCCGCCGGTGTTGACGTTGGCCAGGCCTGGAACGTTCTTCACAAAGTTGCGCGTGGCGCCGATTCCAAGGCCGACGGCAATGTCGTCGGTGAGTGTGGCTTTTGCTGCCGCCGTCGCCGACAGCGCCCGGTAATCTCCAGCGCGCTTGCCGATCCGGGTCAGCGTATCGAACTCGAACGAGCGGTCGCCCTTGTCGCCAATGTCGGAACCGTCGGAAAAGCCGAAAAGGTCGCCCGTGTCTGCGCCTTCAGATAGCGCCGGGCAGGCGAATGCGACCAGGAGAGCCCCGGCCAGAATGGCGGTAGAGCGAGCGTTTGCGGAGCGAGACATTAT